>JBBIKU010000126.1:0-7150 GCA_037445245.1 Anaerolineaceae bacterium | reverse complement strand
GCTGCGCCTGTCGGTGCTGGCGGTGATCACCGTGATGGTCAGCGCCGTGCTGGGGTACTACCTCAACTACGTCTTCATGCTCGCCCTGGTCGGGCTGCCGAACATGGATCACCTGCTCATCTTCGGGCAGACCGGCGAAAATCTCGGGCGCCACTGGGCTGCCATCTTCCCCCGCCTGATCCTGCTCAGATTCCTCAAGTGGACGCTCGCCGGCGCGCTGATCGGCGGAGTCACCGGGCTGGTGATCAGCGCGCTCGTCGCGGCGCTCTCCGGGGAGAAGCCCAGGAGCGTCCCGGCGTAATTCCATCAATGACAGGCTGGCTGAGCCTGTCGAAGCCAGCCTGTCAAAGCCAACATGTCATTGCGAGCCGCCGCAGGCGGCGAAGCAATCTCCCCCACCCCCCGCCCTTCGACAGGCTCAGGGCGCGAAAGTAAAAACCGTTTGACAATCCCCAAAAACCGTGTTAGACTTGCGCCCAATATGAACGCCAACCTGCGCCACCATCATCATCATTGCTCTTTCCCCCCAGCCGTGACTCGGAGGCGTTTGGTATTGGCGTTGGTTAACTGAACCTCATTTCAGAACAAATCAAAACCCCCGGTCAGCGGGGGTTTTTTGTATCCTGCAGCGGGCAGCAACCCCGCTCAACCTAGAACACAGGAGCAATCCATGATCCGCATTGTCGATCCACAAACCGCAAAAGACACCCTCCTACGCCGCCAGCCGGCGGATGAAGCGAGCTATCCCCCGGCGCTACTCGACTCGATCGCCGCCACCTTTGGCGAGCCGCTCTCGCCCGACCAGGCGGTGCGGCGCATCCTGCAGCAGGTGCGCACCGGCAGTGACGAGGCGCTGCAAAGCTGGAGCGAGCGCCTCGACGGCGTGCGATTAGCGGATTTCCGCATCCCGTCGGCATCTTTGCAGGCGGCGCTGGACGGTCTACCCGCCGAGCAGCGCCGCGCCCTCGAACTCGCCGCCCGCCGCATCGAGGACTTCCACCGCCGCCAGCCGCTGACTTCGTGGATGACCCAAGAGCTGGGCGGAACGCTCGGACAACTGGTGCGTCCGATCCGCCGCGTCGGTTTGTACGTTCCCGGCGGCAGCGCCCCGCTGCCCTCCTCTGTGCTGATGTCGGCGATTCCGGCGCGGGTGGCGGGCGTATCCGAGATCGTGGTGGCGACCCCACCCGCTCGTCCGGATGGCGCCGTGGCGCCGGTGATCCTGGCTGCCTGCGCCCTCGTCGGCGTCGATGAGGTCTATCGCATCGGCGGCGCCCAGGCAATCGCAGCCCTGGCATACGGCACCCCTACCATCGCCGCCGTCGACAAGATCTGCGGTCCCGGCAACCTGTTCGTTACCCTGGCGAAACAACAGCTCTACGGCGTGGTCGGCGTCGACGGGCTGGCGGGACCGACCGAGACAGTGGTGATCGCCGACGACAGCGCCAAACCCGCCTGGGTTGCTGCCGACCTGCTGGCGCAAGCGTAACACGACCCGCTGGCAAGCGCCATCCTGCTGACTCCCTCGCCGCGGCTGGCGCAAGCCGTCCAGAAAGAAATCGAGCGCATGCTGAGCGGAGAGGCAGACAGCGCGCCGAAGCGCACAGAAATCATCCGCAGCGCTCTCGCCAGCCAGGGCGGCATCGTGCTGACGCGTGACTTGGATGAGGCGTTCGAGCTGGCGAACGCCTACGCCCCCGAGCACCTCGAACTGGCGCTGGCAGATCCCTGGCGCTGGGTCGAGAAGGTCAGCGCCGCCGGCGGGGTGTTCGTGGGCGAACACTCCTGCGAAGTGCTGGGCGATTACGTTGCCGGTCCCAGCCACGTCATGCCTACTGGCGGCTCGGCGCGCTTCGCCTCGCCGCTCAATGTTTGGGATTTTGTCCGTTTGATCAGTCTGGTGGCGGTTTCGCCCGATTCCGCCCCTCCCTTAGCAGCCGCCGCGGCTCGCATTGCCCGCCTGGAGGAGCTGGACGCCCACGCCCGGGCAGCCGAAATCCGACTGGAATAAAACCATTCAACTCATATTACCCAAGGAGCAAGAAATGTTAACAAAACCCATTCGTTCGTTTTTGATCGTCCTGCTGGTCGCCGCAATGCTGGCTGCCTGCAGCCCCGCCGCCGTGCCCGCTCCGGCTGAAGCAACCCCCGAAGAAGTTGTCGTGCGCATCGGCACCCAGCCATGGATCGGTTACGGCCCGTGGTGGATCGCTCAGGAGAAAGACATGTTCTCCAAATACGGCTTGAAGGTTGAGTTGATCGACTTCGTCCAGGATTCGGACGTCAACGCCGCTCTGGCTTCCAACCAGATGGAAGCCGCCAACCTGGCAACCCACACCGCCATCAAGCTTTACAGCGCCGGGCTGGATATCCGCATCGTGCTGCTTGAAGACGCTTCGTATGAAGCCGATGCCATCCTAGCTGGCGCCGATATCCAATCCATCGAAGATCTGCGCGGACGCCAGATCGCCTTCGAAGAAGGCGCCACCAGCGACCTGCTGCTCAACTACGCTTTGATGCAGAACGATATGTCGATCGACGACGTCATTGCCGTGCCCATGCCGGCGTCCGATGCCGGGATGACCCTGATCAGCGGCAGGGTCGAAGCGGCGGTCACCTACGAGCCCTACATCACCGAAGCCCTCACTCAGGGTGCGAACCTTACCCGGCTCTACACTGCCGCCGAAAAACCGGGCTTGATCTCAGACGTGCTGGTCGTGCGCACCTCCTTCCTCGAAGCGCAACCGAAGGCAGCCCGCGCCTTGCTCAAAGTGTGGGACGAGGCGATCGCCTTCTATCGCGCCAACCCCGAAGAAGCCAAAGCCATCATCGCCCGCAACGTCGGCAGCAAGCCCGAAGAACTGGTCACCGCTTTCGATGGCGTCGTCTTCTACGACCTGGCGGAGAATCGCCAGCAGCTCAGCGGTGAATTCCTCAACACCATGCAGGAGGTTGCCCGCGTCAGCCAGGAAATCGGTTTGCTCACTGCAATCCCCGACCTGACAGCGCTGGTGGATACCGCTTACCTGAGCGATTAGGCAGGCGCGATGAAGAAACCCCGCTGCACCACCCGCAATATCCTCCAGGAGTCGCAACCGCGGCTGCGACTCCTGGAACTGCGCACCGAGATCCCCCCTCGCATCTACCTCGCGGTCGGAATCGCCTTTATCGGTGCATTTATCGCCGCCTGGACCTTCCTGACCGCATTCGAGCTGGTCTCTCCGATCTTTCTGCCTGCCCCTACCGAGGTCTTCAAGGAACTGTGGCGCCAGGTGGGCGAAGGCATCCTGTGGCAGGACGTCTCACTGAGCGTGTACCGCATCACGGTCGGTTGGCTGATGGCGACCCTGTTCGCCCTGCCCATTGGCATCCTGATGGGTAATTTCCGCCTCTTCGAGGGCATGTTCGAACCCTTCATCGACCTAGTGCGTTACATGCCAGCGGTCGCCTTCGTGCCGCTCACCATCCTGTGGGCAGGTGTCGGCGATACGCAGAAGTTCATCATCCTTTTTATCGGTACCTTCTTTCAGGAAGTGCTGATGATTATGGACAACGTCAAGACCGTGCCACGCGAGCTGATACAGGTCAGCTACACCTTCGGCTTGAACCGCTGGGAGGTGCTCTTCCACGTCATTCTCAAATCTGCCCTGCCGGGCATCTGGGATACCTTCCGCATCACCATCGGCTGGGCGTGGACCTACCTGGTGGTAGCGGAACTGGTTGCCGCCAGCGGCGGGCTGGGCTACCGCATCATGCGCGCCCAGCGCTTTCTGGATACCGATGCCATCATTCTGGGCATCCTGGTGATCGGCGTGTTGGGCTTGTTGACCGACACCCTCTTCAAGGTCACCTACCGCCGCTTGTTCGCCTGGATGGACAACCGCAATTGACGCCGGCATCTCTGATCGGATCGAGGAACAAATGAAACAAAAAACCAAACTGGTCACCGAACACCTCTGGAAACGCTTCGCGCCCCGACAGGGAGAGGAAGTCATCGCCATCCAAGACTTGAGCCTAAGCGTGAATCAGAACGAATTTGTCTCGCTGATCGGACCATCCGGTTGCGGAAAATCGACTTTTCTGATGATCGCAGCCGGCTTGGAACGCGCCAGCCAGGGATGGATCGCCGTGGACGGCACGGAAATCCAGCAAGCTGGCGCCGACCGCGGCATGGTCTTTCAGAGCTACACCCTCTTCCCCTGGCTGACGGTGCAGCAAAACGTGCGCTTCGCACTCAAAAAGAGCCGCTTCACCGCGGCAGAGCAGGAGCAGCGCGTCGCCCGCTACATCCGACGAGTCGGGCTGGAGGGCTTCGAGCAAGCCTACCCCAACCAGCTTTCCGGGGGGATGCGCCAGCGGGTGGCGATCGCCCGCGCCCTGGTCTACCAACCACAGATGTTGCTGATGGACGAGCCCTTCGGCGCTCTCGACGCCCAGACGCGCTTATTAATGCAGGAACTGCTGCTGAACGTATGGGAGCAGGAACGCATCACGGTGCTGTTTGTGACGCACGACGTGGAGGAGGCGTTACTGCTCTCCGACCGTATCTACGTCATGACCGCCCGCCCCGGCAGAATCAAAGCTGAGGTGGTGGTCGACCTGCCCCGTCCGCGCTCGCTGGTCGAAACCGAAGCCTCGCCGCGTTTCGTGCAGTTACGCCGCCAGGTGCTGGAGATGATCCGCCAAGAAGCGCAGCTCTCCTTCTCAGCCTTGAGCAAGTAGGGTTAAGGTATTTCGCGCCTAGCTATCCATATTGGTTTCCCTCCATCCAGGCTGTCCAAACTGGGAGCACAGGTCGCAATAATCGGGTATGGCCGTTCTATGACCGCACCGACAAGGTTCTGAAACGGATTGCTGCCGGCTTGGCGACCCCGTTTACAAAAGCGCTTGCAAGCCAAAGCCCGCATAAACGCCCCTGGCGGCTTGATGTGACCCTCCCATCTATGCTATGATTAACCCATTGCAAGACTGCTGAGCTTATTTCGGGAGGTGCTCGATGGGTTTAGCCAGCCTGGTTTCTCCCCAGGTCGTCCGCGACCACTTATACGCCTTATATGGTAACCCCGCCGGCGAGAAGATGACGCCTTACGAGCGGGTCGACGCCGCCGTTAATTTACGGCAGCCTGACCGCGTCCCGTTTGATTTCTGGGCAGTACCCGAAGTTTGGGAAAAGCTGCGCACTTTTTTAGACACCGATGACGAGGGCGTACTGCGCCTGCTAGGAGTCGATCTGCGTATTGTGGTTCCCGAGTACATTGGACCACAACCACAAAAATTAGCCGACGGAACTTTTTATAACATTTGGGGTTCGCACCGTCGGACGGTCTCCAACGAGTATTCTACCTATGAGGAGTATGCCTCCTTCCCATTGGCGCAAGCTGAAACGGTGGCAGAGGTAGAAAGCTGGGAGAAATGGCCTCGCAGCGAGTATTTCAACTGGGACAGCATCCCCAAACAAGTCGAACAATTCAACCGCGACACACGTTACTACATCCGTTACGACGTGGGCGGCATCTTTGAATCGGCATGGGGTTTGTACGGGCTGGATCGATTTCTGACCGCCCTCTACGACCGTCCCGAGATTCCCTGTGCCATCATGGACTGCTACACCGACCTCTACATCGCTAACGTCAAAAGCCTGATGCAAAAAGCGCAGGGATTGATCGACATCGTCTACACCTACGATGATGTGGCGATCCAGAATAATCTGATGATGTCGCCCAAGATGTGGCGCAAATACATCTTGCCGCGCCATCAGCGATTGAACCAGGTCATCAAACAGTACGGCTTGAAGATCATGTACCACTCCTGCGGCGCAGTTTACCCGCTGATCGGGGCGCTGATCGATGAAATGAAGATCGACGTACTCAACCCCCTCCAACCCAAGGCGGCGGGGATGGATATGGAGCGCATCAAAGCCGAATTCGGCAACCGGGTCGCCTTTCACGGCGCCATTGACCTGCAAGAAACCATGCCGCGCGGCTTGCCCGCCAATGTCGATGCCGAGGTGCGCCACCGCTGCCGGGTGCTCGGCAAAGACGGCGGGTTTATCTGCGCCACCGCCCATTACATTCAGGGAGATGTACCCCTGGAAAATATCATTGCCATGTATACCGCATCTCGCACCGCCGAAGAGTAACAGAAAGGAGCCGCATGGAAGCCATCACATCAAAAACGCATCCTAGTCTGGAGGGCATCCGTTTCGGTATCGGTACCTGGGCGTGGGGGGATCGCATTTTCTGGGGGTACGGCAGAGACTACACCCAAACCGATCTACAACAGGTCTTCAAGGCAAGCCTGGACGCCGGCATCAACTTTTTTGATACCGCCGAAAGCTACGGACAGGGTGTCTCAGAAGCCTTCCTGGGTGAATTTGCCCGCCAAGACGGCAGGGCGATAAAAGTGGCGACCAAGTTCATGCCTTTTCCTTGGCGTCTGCGCCGCAACAGCCTGCTAAAAGCACTGCAGGGCAGTTTAAAACGCCTGCAAATGCAACGCATTGATTTGTATCAGATTCACCAGCCGCTTCCGCCGGTCAAAATCGAGACCTGGATGGAAGCCATGCTCGAAGCCCACCGAGAGGGGCTGATCGCCGCCGTCGGCATTTCCAATTACAATTTAGAGCGCATGCAACGCGCCCACGATACACTGGCGCGCCACGGCGTGCCGCTGGCGTCGAATCAGGTCGAGTACAGCCTGATCAACCGCAAGATCGAAAAAAACGGCGTCTTGAGAGCCTGCCACGAGCAGGGTGTCACCTTGATCGCTTACAGCCCGTTGGGACTGGGGCTTTTAACCGGTAAATATACCCCCGATAAGCCCCTGCAGGGTTTTCGCGGCAGCCGCTACAACCGCAAATTCATCGGGCAGATCCAACCCCTGATCAGCCTGTTGCGCAAGATTGGCGCCGAACACGCCGGGAAAACCCCGGCGCAGGTCGCTCTCAATTGGGCGATACACAAAGGCACGCTGGTGATCCCGGGGGCAAAGAACCTGGAACAACTGGAAATGAACCTAGGCGCGCTCGGCTGGGAGTTGAGCGAAGCAGAAGTCAACGCCCTCGATGAAATGAGCGACCGCGTGCTGGGAACCAAATAGTCAATCAGCTACTCGTTAAATTCACCCTCGAATTCCCCCTCCACCTGCCAGC
>JBBIKU010000125.1:0-7189 GCA_037445245.1 Anaerolineaceae bacterium | reverse complement strand
TCAAAAGAAGCAATGCGGCCGATTTACTCGCCGCATCGCTTCCTCGTTTCACCCCTGCAATACCTACACGAATATAATCTGCGAACCTTCCGAGATCTCGATGAACTCCATCGCTCCCAATACCTCGGCACCGTCCACCAGATCGTCTTTGGTTAGCTTCATCATGTCCATTGACATCTTACAGCCATACATGTACGTCCCGGCATCCACCAGCATCGCGACAAATTCACCCACCGGCGGAAAATCGAGCTTGTCGATCTCCTTGCGCATCATCCACGACGCCATTGCAGACATGCCCGGGATTGCCCCCAACCAGGTGGGGATGTGAAACCAGGGGTGCATGGCTGGATTGCCAACCGTGGCAACATTGAGCTTGTTCATCTTCTTCTTGGTGATGATATCCAATCCCCAGAAGGTGAAGAAGATATGCGCTTCGATTCCGCTCATGCGAGCAGCGTTTGCGATAATCAGCGGTGGGTAAGCCATGTCCAACGATCCCTTGGAGGCAATCAAACAAATTTTGCGGGGTGCTTTCGTTTCTGCCATTGTGATCATCCTTTTTTATATAAATCTGATGGGATTAAATGCAACCGGTGGGCTTGCCCAAGCCAGCCACTTTGGCTGCCATTTTTGCCGGCCCACCGGGAAATAGCGCGTAAAGCTCTTTGGTAGTGACATCGGTGTTTTTGGTAATGGCGCGCAACGTGGGCGGTTGTCCTTTGCTGGTGAACTCGCGGCGGGCATAGTTGATCACCACCCAATGACGGTCGTTGAGCTTGAGCCCTTCTCTTTCGGCAATGGCAGTGCCAATTTCAGGCGTCCAAGCATTGGCATCCACCATATAACCCTCAGCATCAAATTTCACCGTTGATAGAACATCAGACATTGCAGGCTCCTTTTTTTATAAGTTGGAGATAAGTTTTCCGCTCCTCGGCGGTAATACTCTTTCCGACCAAGCTCATTTCATTTGGCAGAGGAACATCGATCCCTTTCAAAATAATGTTCCAGTACATCCACTTGAAGAAGAGTTTACCCATGTGATTGAAGACGGACTCACCCAACAATCGGAACGGACCCACCACAGGCAAGGGGTACATACCGGGCAATGGTTCGATCTCGTAGTTGAAATCAATCAACACACCCTTGTCGAATCCCGTTTCAACAAAACAATTGGCATGTCCGTCAAAACAATGGGTTGGCTTCTCGCCTCGCATAGAAGACAACAGATTGTTCACCGCTGCCTCCATCTGGTAATGCACCACCGCTCCCGCCTTCGATGTCGGCAGATTGGCAGCGTCGCCCAGCGCCCAGATATTCTCCCACTGTTCCGATTGCAACGTGTAGCGGTTGGTGGGCACAAAATTCAATTCATCGCCCATTCCCGAGCGCTCGATAAATTCTGCCCCCATATTGGTGGGCATAGCCACCAGCAAATCGTAGGCGATTTCCCGCCCGTCCCAGGAGCGAATCACGTTCCTGGATGAATCGACTTCACCGATATTGAATTCGGCTTCCACATGGATGCCTTTCTTCGCCATCAAATCACCCAGCAGGGCAGACGCCTTGGGTTTGGTAAATGCACCGGGCAGCGGTGTAGCGTAGACGATCTCAACCCTATCGCGCATACCCTTCTTACGAAAATACCAATCCGCCAGGAAGACAAACTCGAGCGGTGCCACCGGGCATTTGATCGGCATCTCGGCAACGTTTACCACCAGCCGCCCCCCTTGCCAGTTGCGCAGAAAATCTGCCAAACGGGCGGCGCCTTCCAGAGTATAAAAGTCGAAAATGTTGTGCTGCCAGCCACCATCCAGCATTCCTTCCACCTGATCGGGGCGGATTTCGGTGCCCGTGGCGATGACCAGTTGGTCATAGTTAAGAACCCCTCCGTTCTTACACAAAACAACCCGGTCGGCTGACGGCTCAACCACTTCGACCTCCGATGTTACCAGTTCTACCCCCCTCGGGACGAATTTACGCTGAGGCAGGATGACATCCTCCGCTTTGTAGATACCAAAGGGAATGAACAAGAAACCAGGTTGATAGGCATGTACATCGTTCTTATCAACGAGGATAATTTTCCACTCCCGCCGGTCTAATTTGGGGGACATCTTGTTGGCAAGCATTGTGCCTGCCGTGCCCGCTCCAAGGATCAACAGAGTTTTCATGGTCTTCATGGGGTTGCCTCACTGGATTACTAAGGTGGATTTACTCGCCATCACTTCGCTGCCATCGCCCGCCAACGCTGCCTGCTCACGCAAGTTATCTGCCATGACCGCCCGCAACAAATCCATGGCTTGAATAATTCGGGCATCGGTTAACCAATAAAGCACAGCTTGCCCATCCCGCTCAGCCCGCACAATGCCGCATTCGCGCATGATCTTCAGGTGGCGGGAGACTGTTGGCTGCGGCAAATCCAGCGATTTCGCCAGCTCGCCAACATTGTGCGCTCCATCAGCCAATGCATAGATCAGCAGAATCCGGTTGGTGTCCGCAATCCCATTGCACATATTGGCATGCAGCCGCGCCACTTCTTCTCTCAGGGTGCTCTCCGACATGATTAATCCCTCTTTCTACTTTCGTTTACTCGCTTATTCATTTATCCGCATATATTATATTGTGAAATTTTGCACCTGTCAATAGTGAATTTTTTCACGACCTGAACCGATTTCAAATCAGCCTTTGCCATCTTTTCCCCCATTAATGTTAACGCAAGACAACTTCTATCTATTCATACGCTAGAACTTCACGGATGGTCATTTTGGAAGCATTGCGCGCCGGTAAGATGCTTGAGCCCAACGCCAGCAGCAGCGCCAGTCCAAACCAGATCAGGAAACCCAGCGGCGTCAGGGTGAATTTTGCGTGCGCATTAAAAATTGCCAGGCTGACCACATTCGCCAGCACCGCCGTCACCGGGAATGACACCATCACCGACATCAAAAAACTGAGCAGGCAAATCACCAAGCCTTCAACCAGCACAAGCTGGATCACAATTCGATTGTGTGCGCCGATGGCGCGCAGAACACCAATTTCACGCGTGCGTTCCATCACATTCATGCTCAGCGTTCCCGCCAGCCCAATTCCACCTACCAGAGCCGTCAGCACAGCCAGCAACTGTAAAAAGATCACCAGGATGTTGATGTAGCCATTGATCGACTCGTTGAGCGTATTGCCAGCTTCCACTTTGCTGACCTGGTAACCCAGATCGCGGAAGACGCGATCCACCTCTTGAGCCACCTGAAGCTGAAATGCGGTGCTGCTCTCACGCGTCACCAGCCGAAAAGAAGTCGCCCCGCCTTCCATGTTGAGCAGACGCGAGAGGCGATTATAGCTCACGTAGGCAAACAAATCATCCATCCCGGTGTACTGCAAGATCCCCACCACCACCCATTCCCGCTCCTGACCGGCAATTTTCAAGCGCAGGGTATCCCCCGGCGCGAGATGAGGGTGATCTTTCCAAAAAGCGTCGTTGACGGCAATCCCATTTTCTTCACCGGGCTGCAACCAACGCCCTGCCAGCAACACCGGCTCCAACAAACGGGTATTCTCCGGCGGCGCGAAAAGGGTGACGCTGCCTTCAACCACGCCATCGCTATCTATCAAATCACCATTGCTGATCACCCAGCCTTCAACATGCTCCACCCCCTCGATGCGGCTGGCAATATTGCGAACCTGTCGAATGCGGTAAGGTTGGTTGAAATTCAGGTTCACATCCGCTTTGAAATACTTGCTCATGTCCTCAATTTTTTGATTGAGGGTTGCTCGCACATTGAATACCGAAATGAAGATTGCTCCACCCAACATCAAGTTGAACAAGGTTAGCGCCAGGCGTCCCTTGCGGCGAAAGGTATTGCGCAGAGAAACCAGCAGCACTCGCGATAAACCCTGCAGATTCACCAGCAATCGGTCAATCAAATGGGGTCGCTTTTTCCCCGTCGAAGCGACCGCTCCGCTCATGGCTTCTTTCACTGACACACGCGCCCCCTTGAGCACCGGCGAAATCCCAGCCAGTAGCGGCACGGCAACTGCAACCACAGCCTGGATGATCACCGCCAGCGGTTTCAGCGTATGCGGCTGCAAGGTAGCGTTCAATAAATCCGCTGCCAGCCGCGCCGTCGCTACAGCCGCCCAGGCGCCAGCAGGTATGGCAATCACCAACGATAGAATCGAAAAAGTAAAGATTAACGATAAATACAATTGCACAACCTGGCGTCGTCGCGCCCCGACCAGCTTCATCACCCCAATCTGACGAAGCTGCTGCCCCATCAAAGCCTGCAAGGTGTTGGCGATCAACGATCCACTCAAGAACACCACCAGAATCCCCAACAGCAATAAGATGCCGACCAAGGCATTGACAATAGAGGAAAGGGGATGGAAATTGGTCTGGGCGATGCTGAAGCGATACACCGGCATGCCATCGCGCTTCAGCGCCTCGTGCACCGAATCCGCCAGCGCTTTTAGGTGAGCGCGATCATCAACATTTTCAGCCGCGGTGAGATAGAGCTGGTTATACAACTCCGGTTCGTGCACCCAACTCAGGGTCTGGCGGGCAATATAGCCGCTTCGTTCCCCCATAAATGCGCCATAGCCCAGTGCCGGGTCCATCACGACTCCCACCACTTCAAGAACCTGCTTGCTACCATCTCGCAGTTCGATCTCCAAGACATCTCCCAGTTGGACGCCCAACGCTTCGAGCGTTTTCTTCTCGAGCACCACTTCCCTGCGTCGCGGCACCGTTCTTCCGGACACCGCCACCATTTGATTGATCTGCGACTTTTTATAATCGGGTATGGCAATCAGCGACAACTTGTCCCATTGTCCAGCCGCGGTTAGCACTCGCACACTGACCTCGCGCCGCGCTTCAGCCTGGGCAATGCCGCGCCACCGCCCCGCCACGTTGACGTAATCTTCATCAAACGAATCAGTGCGCACTTGGATGTTTGCAGGATTTGCCTGAGCGTAACTGATATTCAAATCTTGCGAGATAATCAGGTATGCCCCTGCAACCATTCCAACCGCAAAAACGCCAATCGTGATCGAGAGCACCACCAACAAGGTGCGCGCCTTGTTCTCCCACAGGTCTGCCATGATCTTACGCCAGCGAGGTTTAATCATCGACATCATTCCACCTGATCAGCCAGACCGTGCGGCGGTATTTTCAGCCCGCCGCTGCAATAATAAATGCTTCAGTGCATCATAAAACGCCTCCGCTTCACGGAGAATTTCCAAAATGGCATTGCGTTTCACCGCCAATACTTCCACCGGCTTCCCTGAAGCCGGGCGTACCGTTGCTATCGCTCGATTTTCTTCAAGGAGTTCGATCTCACCAAAATAATCCCCCGCTGAAAGCCGGTTGATCACCTGCTCCTCTCCTTTTCTGTCCTTCACCGCAATCTCCACCTCGCCGCGGCTCAGGATATAGAAAGCGGCAATGAACTCGCCCTCATGAATGATCGTCTCACCCGGCTGATACGGTTGCTGTTGAAGATTGTGAGTCAAAAATAGCATTTGGGAATGGGTGAGCATCGGGAAAAGCTTATGCACCCACGGATTGATAATCTCGCCATCCGACAAAACCACCTGGCGGTCCATCTTTCCGGCGAGCTTCGGATCGTGCGTGATCATGACGATCGTTTTTCCCTGCCGGCTCAACTGCTTTAGCAAATTGAAAATATTTTCAGCCGCGCCGGAATCCAGATTGCCGGTCGGCTCGTCTGTGATCAAATACGGCGGATCATTTGCCAGCGCCCGGGCAATTGCCGTTGCCTGCTGTTGACCACCAGATACAGCGTCGGGCATTTTGTGGGCAGAATCTGCCAACCCGACCAGATCCAGAAGCTGCATCGCTTTTGGGTGACGGCGCTCCGGTGGCGTTACACCGGCAATGTCCATCGGCAACATCACATTTTCAAGCAGCGAAAGCATCGGCAAAAGCTGATAAAACTGAAACACAATCCCCATCGTTTTACCGCGCAGGCGTGCCATGGCGCTTTCATCGAGATGCTGGATCCAGGTATCTCCTACGCGTACCTCACCGGAGGTCGGACGGTCGATGCCGGTGATCATGTTGACCAGCGTCGATTTTCCGCTGCCTGATTTTCCGGTAACACCCACAAACTCGCCAGGATAAAAACTGACATCAACGCCTTTCAATGCCGCGAACAAACCAGCAGGCGTCGTAAAGGTTTTCACAATATTGCGCATCTCGATGCCGGCACGTCGATCGCTTACTGGGATAAATACACCGGGAGTAGTGCAATCGTTCACAATCGAATCCCTGTCCGGCGGCGCAACTCATCCGGTGAAACTCGCATTTCGCCATCTTCAATATGCAGCACGCGCTGAAAGCGGGGCGCCAGGCTCAGGTCATGTGTCACCATCAAGACAGATTTTCCAGCTGCGGTCAGCGCTTCAAACAGGCGCAAAACCACCTCGGAAGTCACCGTGTCGAGATTGCCGGTTGGCTCATCAGCAACGATCCAAAGCGGATCATTCGCCAGCGCCCGGGCAATTGCGGCGCGTTGCTTCTGACCACCCGACAAGGTCGCCGGGAGTTTGTGCGCCTGGTCTTCCAGTTCTACCATGCACAGCAGATTCATGGCACGATCAATGCTCTCGGGGTGGCAATACTTCCCACAAAAATCCATGGGCAGCAGAATGTTTTCCAGTATTGTGAGTGAGGGCATCAATTCAAAGGACTGGTATACCACACCAACATGCTTGCCCCGCCAGAGGGCGCTCTCATTTTCTGCCAGTGCATGCACCGGCGTCTCACCCACCCAGACTTCGCCATGGGTAACATGGTCAACGCCGCTCAACAGATTCACCAGGGTAGATTTTCCGGCTCCAGAGGCACCAATGACGCCCACAAACTCACCTCGCCTAATGACAAACGACAAGTCCCTTAACGCTGTGAAGTCGGCGGCTGCCGTCGGGTATATTTTTGTCAAACCTCGCACGCGAACCAATATCTCATCGTCTCGCCCATCTGGAAAATCGCTACAATTAATCATGGATTGCCGCTAATCGAGTGAACTAATCGTCTCCAGTCATCACATCCGGCATCTCAAAAAAAAGATACCGACCGGTCGGTTTGATAATAACTGGCTTTACCCAACTTGTCAATGGGCATATCGGTAATGTATCGCCTTTCAAACACGAAAAGGGGATCAACCAAGCGATCCCCTTC
>JBBIKU010000124.1:0-7207 GCA_037445245.1 Anaerolineaceae bacterium | reverse complement strand
GTGTGCTCTTCCGATCTACCCTTTTACCTGAATACCGAAACGCGCCCCTGGTTCCAGCCCGTCAACGGCAATCCCCGCCGGGCGGGGGTAAGCTCGTTTGGATTTGGCGGCACCAACTACCACATGGTGCTCGAGGAATACCAGTCCGAACATCAATCTGCCTACCGTCTGCACAACGTACCCCAGGCAGTCATCCTTTCGGCGCCAGACAACCCCACCCTGCTCGAAGAGGGTCAACGCTGGCTGCAGAATCTGGAAGGCGACGGCGCCGAGAAAGCCCACTTTGACCTGCTGCAGGCATCCGCTGCTGCCGTCATCCCCCCAGCGCACGTGCGCGTGGGCTTCCTCTCCAAAGCGATCGAGGACACTCGCCAGCAACTGCGCCTGGCGATGGATTACCTCAAAGCCAACACCGACAAGGACAGTTGGGAGCACCCCAAAGGGATCTATTACCAGAAAAAGGGGATCGCAACGGACGATAAACTGGTAGCGCTCTTTCCCGGGCAGGGTTCGCAGTACCTTGAGATGGGCAAAGAGGTCGTCAGCAATTTCCCGCCCCTACGCCAGACTCTCAGTTGCATGGACGGGATCATGTCAGAAAATGGTCAAGAAATCATCACCGGCGTTCTTTTCCCGCCCCCAGTGTTCACCGAAGAAGATCGCAGCCAGCTCGAACAACGCCTGCAAAATACTCGCTTTGCCCAACCAGCCCTCGGTTCGATCAGCATGGGATTCTTCAAGCTCTTGCAACAAGCCGGTTTTACGCCTGATTTTATCGCCGGACACAGTTTTGGCGATCTGACCGCCCTCTGGGCTGGCGGCGTGTATGAAGATGCTGATTTCCTGCGCCTGGCATTTGAACGCGGCAAAGCCATGTCTCCGCCGGATGATCCCGATTTCGATGCCGGCACCATGCTGGCGGTGAAGGGCGATCTCGCCAAACTGGAAGCGATCCTGCCCGAACACTCCGAGGTGACGCTGGCAAACAAAAACTCCAATAATCAGGTCGTTCTGGCTGGCGCAAAAGCCGATATCGGGCGCATCCAGAGCGCCTTAGCCGAACAGGGATTCACCGTCATCCCCCTGCCGGTTTCGGCAGCCTTCCACACCAAGCTGGTCAAACACGCCCAGCGCCCGTTTGCCAAAGCAGTCAAAGCGGTCAAATTCAATCTGCCCCGCACCACCGTCTTCTCCAATACCACCGCCGAAGCCTATCCGGCTGACCCACAAGCAATCCAGAAAATGCTCACCGAGCACATCCTGAAACCGGTGCTGTTCAAAGACGCCATCGAGAACATCCACCGCGCCGGTGGACGGGTGTATGTGGAAGTCGGTCCCAAGAACGTGCTGACCAACCTGGTCAAGAATATCCTTGCCGATAAACCCCATTATGCCATCGCCCTCAACCCCAACGCCAAAAAGGATGCCGACCAGCAATTACGCGAAGCCGTGCTGCAATTGCGCCTGCTCGGTCTTGACCTGCGCGCCTTTGACCCCTACCAACCCGCAAAGAAAGCGCCGTCAACGAAGAAGAAAAGCCCGGTGACGGTGCGGCTGAATGGCGGTTTATACGTTTCCGAAAAGACCAAAAAGGGCTTCGAAGAGGCATTGAAAGCCACCGCCAACCTGCTCTCAAACGACCATCACCGCCAAGCAGAAAGCCAGAGCGTGCGCGACGTCTCTCCGGCTGCGCTCGCACCGCTCCAGGCGGCTGAATCGTCATCTGCGAATGCGCTGAGCCACCAAGCGGAAACACAGGAGACGGTCGTTTATACAGACGGGGCAGGGTTCGAAATGCTGGAACAAACAGTGCTCCACTTCCAGCGCCTGCAGGAACAAGTCCTCAACGCTCACACCCAATACCTGCAGAACGAGGCGGAATACAGCCGCCTGTTCAGCCAGTTGAACCAGTCGATTCTCGAGACAGTTCAGGAAAGTCTTCGCAACCCAGCCTCGCTCAAACAAGCTGATTGGGTGGCGGCAAAGCTGGAAACTAGCCTGGCGCGCCTGCACGAACACCAGGATCAAACCGGGCGCGTGCACGAGAGCTACATGCAAAACCAGGCTGAGCTATCCCGGCGGCTGATCGATCTGCTGGAAACCGGTCTGGGTAAATCGCCAGTCCACACCACCTCGCCGACGGCAATCTCGAAAATGCCGAGCCTGGCAACCGTGCCCCAGGAAAAACTTGCCAGGGTGACGGCAATCGAAAACGGCGCTCCTCCCCCGTCAACAGCGCCGGACTACCCGACGCTGCCACCCGCCCAAGCGGAACACGGCAACGGCAGAAAAACGCCCGCCGTTCCAGAAGCGCCTGCCGCGGCGGCGCCCGTCGCCGATGAGGTCAGCCCGGCGACAACGGCTGTATCGGCGGAGAGCGTGAAGCAGACCTTCATGCGCATCGTGAGTGAAAAAACCGGCTACCCGGTGGAAACGCTCGAGAGCGGGATGGACATGGAAGCCGATCTCGGCATCGACTCGATCAAACGGGTCGAGATCCTGGGGGCGGTGCGGGAGGTTTATCCCGACCTGCCCCGCCTCACCCCCGAACAACTGGTCGAACTGCGCACGTTGGGGCAGATCGCCGATCACATTTCCACCCACCTGCCCGCCAACGGTCAACCCAGCCAGCAAAGCGCAACGCCGACGGTCACTCCGCCAATCGAGGCGGCTGCCACACCCGCCGTAAGCGCACAACCCGTTCCGCTCGCCAGCCCACCGCTTCAAAGCGGGCATGTCGACGGCGAAGAACTCGAGCGGCAATTCTTTATGATCGTGAGCGAGAAGACCGGCTACCCCCAGGAAACGCTCGAAACCGACATGGACATGGAAGCCGATCTCGGCATCGACTCGATCAAACGGGTCGAAATCCTGGGCGCCATGCGAGAATTCTACCCCGATATGCCCAGACTCACCCCCGAGCAAATGGTCGAACTGCGCACGCTGGGGCAGATCGTCGAAGCCATCCGTAGCCATCTGGGTAACGGACAGCCTGCAACACCCGCTGCAACCCCTCCGCCGCCGGCGACTGAACCAACCGCCCTGGCGTCGCCGCAGGTCGAGCAAGCTCCAACTCCTACGCCTGCAACGGCATTGCCGAATGCCGAAGCCTTGAAAGAAACTTTTTTTGAGGTCGTCAGCGAAAAAACTGGCTACCCGGTGGAAACGCTCGAGAGTGGAATGGACATGGAAGCCGATCTCGGCATCGACTCGATCAAACGGGTCGAAATCTTGGGCGCCATGCGGGCAAAATATCCCGACATGCCCCGCCTCAGCCCCGAACAACTGGTCGAGCTGCGTACGCTGGGGCAGATTGTAGACTTTATCGGCGCCGGTCAATCCGCGGTTGCATCCCCGGCGGTGACCTCCGCTCAACCCGAACCCGCAACACCGCAAAGCGGCGTTGCGGCAATCCCCGCCCGCCCGGTTCGCAAGAAGAACCTCCCTGCCCCTGACCGCCTGGACAGGGTTTATGACGAGAGCAGTGTCTATCTGGTCACCGACGACGGCACTGCGATCACCACCGGCGTTTGCCAGCACCTGAAGCAAGCGGGAGTCAAGGTGGCGGTGTTGAGCTGGTCAAAAACGGTGCTGCCCACCCAAGCCGAACTACCCGCAGGCGTGGTACGCTTTGCCCTGGACGACACCGGCGAAGAGGCGCTGCAGGACACGCTGAAGACTGTCGCCACAAAAATGGGACAGGTCAGCGGTTTCATCCACCTCAGTCCGCCCAGCGCCGCCGAAAATGAACGAGAATTGACCAAAGCGGTGTTCTTGTTAGCCAAGCATCTGAAACCCGCCCTGACTGCGCCCCGGCCGAAAACGCGCCCGGTCTTCATGGCGGTGGTGCATCTGGATGGCGAGTTCGGGCTGGATGGCTCGGCTGACTTCAACGCTGAGAGCGGCGGGTTGTTGGGGCTGGTGAAGAGTCTCAATCTCGAATGGGACAGCGTGTTCTGTCGCGGGCTTGACCTCTCGCCGCAGTTGGGGGCACAGGAAGCTGCCCGTATCATCGTCGACGAACTGCACGATCCCAACGAACTGATCGTTGAAGTCGGGTACAGCCCGAATGGGCGCTGGACGCTGGCGTTCTAGCCCCCTCGGAAACGAAAGGAAATCAGCATGACGAAGGATGGCGCGCTGCTGCGGTCGAATTCCACAATCCTGGTCACCGGTGGTGCCAGGGGCATTGCCGCTCAGTGCGCCATCCGAATGGCTGAGGCGGTCGGCTGCACCTGTATCTTGATCGGTCGCTCCGCCAATGATCAGCCCGAACCGGAATGGGCAAACGGCGTCAGGGATGAAACCGAACTGAAAAGACGCATCATGCAACACCTCACCAGCCAGGGCGAAAAACCGACTCCGAAATCGATCCGCAACGTCTACCATCAAATCGTGGCCCAGCGGGAAATTAGCCACACCCTCGAAGCCATTCAGCGGGCGGGTGGCAAGGCAATCTATGTGCGCGCCGATGTAACCGACGCCAACCGGCTGCGCGCCGCTCTTGCCGGCGTACTCGAACAGCACGCTCCGGTGAGCGGTGTGATCCATGCCGCCGGCAACCTGGCTGACAAATTGATCGAGAACAAGACCGAAACAGACTTTGAGGTCGTTTATGCCCCCAAAGTGGATGGTCTGCGCAATCTGTTGGAGTGCTTGCCTGTCGAGCAACTGGAGTTCGTGGTGCTGTTCTCCTCCATCATTGGGTTTTTTGGCAATGCCGGGCAGACGGATTACGCTATCGCCAACGAGACTCTCAACAAGACTGCCTATCGCCTCAAGCGCCGCTATCCCCATCTGGAAGTCACCGCTATGGATTGGGGTCCGTGGGAATCCGGTATGGTCACACCGGAGCTGAGAAAATTTTTCGAAGCCCAAAACGTGCAGCTTATCCCGCTTCAGCAGGGCGGACAAAAACTGGTTGACCTGCTGACGGCTGGGAGAACACTCCCGCCCCAGCTAATTGTCGGCGGATTTCCGCCCCGACCGGCGGTAGGGCTGGCGGACAAACCCACAAGTCGTCTGGTGCGACGCAAACTGACCCCGGAAGCCAATCCCTTTCTCATGGATCATGTGATCGGTGCTTCAGCCGTTCTTCCGGCAACCTGCGCCGCAGCGTGGCTGGTGCACCTCGCCGAGCAACTCTACCCGGGTTATTACTGCTCCGAAATGCAGGATTACCGCGTGCTGAAAGGAATCGTATTCGACGACACTTTTGTGGAAGACTACACCCTCGAGATGAGCGAAACCTCCGACCGGCAGGGTGAGCAGATCTTATTATCCACGCGCATTTCGAGTAAAAATCAAAAAGGTACAACCCGCTATCACTACAGCGCCGCCTTGACGCTAACCGCTGCCCCTCCCCCGCCACCGCATCTTCTGTTGCAAGATGATGGCATTGACAGAAGTGCCAATGTGATCGACGGCGCCGAATTGTACCGTAACGGCACCCTCTTTCACGGACGTGACTTTCAGGGCGTGCAGCGGCTTCTGGCGTTGAGCCCGGAGGGGTTGACAATGGACTGCCGCTTGCCGGCGCTGGAGGAACACCGCCAGGGGCAATTTCCTGTGCAGCGCATCAACCCCTTCCTTTATGACGCCGTTGTCCAATCGCTGTTGATCTGGACACAAATGATCCTTCAGGCGCCCTGCCTGCCTTCGCGTCTGGAAAAACTGGAGCTTTACCAGCCGCTTGATTTTGACCGACGCTACCGCGCCCACATGACCATCCGTTCCCGCACCGAAACGACCGTGACCGGCGACATCACCGTGCAGGACGGCGATGGAAATGTGTGTGTGCGCTTCATCGGACTGGAGGGGACGATCAGCAAAAGGTTGAATCTTATCCTGGCTGACGGCAACCGAATTCAAAAAGCGGGATGAGGGTGACCCTGCATGTTGCGTAAAGAACAGACGACAACCCCGAACCAAGCGATCTCCATCCTCGGTATGCAAACCATCCTGGGGAATTGCCGCGGCTTGCCGGAATTCGAAGACGCCATTTACCGCGGGAAACTGTTCTGCGGCAAAGAGAATGATTCCGCCCCGCTCCGCAGGCAAGATTGGCTACCCGCGTGGGAGGGTCTATCGCCGGCAGAATCCCTGCTCATCCAAGCCGGACGGGGCGCACTGGCAGACGCCTGCCTCGAGCCGGACGCATCCCGACGGGCGGCGATGGTCGTGCTGGGCGATGTCGCGCTTTTACAGCCGATGGCACCGCCCGCCGCAGATGAGACAAACCCGGGGTTCAACACCTTCGCTACCGCGCCCTTGCTGGATGCGCTGCAAATCAATGCATCCCTGATCCTCCCCGACAGCACCGAGCACGCCGCAGGTCTAGGGTCGCTTTTGGAATGGGTTGGCAGGCAACTGGTTGAGGGGCGCCTCGATTTTGTGTTGCTTTCTGCCGTCAGCAGCTTCATTACGACGAATGATCATCTGCCCGCCGGCGATCAAGAAGCGTATTCCCCCCTGGCAGCAGTGGCACTGGTCCTCACCGCTGGGCAGCCGCCGGCATTCTGGCATGGGCGTCCGTATGCGCACATCGAGGGTCTGGCTTCCCGAACAGGTAGCGCAGCTAGACTGAACCAGCTCGGCGAGAACGCCGTTGCCTGCGCCAAAGCAGCCCAGGCTCTGGCGGAGGTCAAGCCGGGGCAGATCGGCTATCTCGAATGCCTGGATAGAAGCAGCCGGCCCGCGTTCACTCCGCCCTTTCTGGCGGGGCTGGCGCAGGCATACCGCACTGAAGCTAAAGCGCTCCATTGCGGACTGGGCAGCATTCAATCCAGCCTCTTGCTACAGGATGATGCTGCCGCTTTACTGACGGGCATCGTTAAAACCGCCCTGTGCCTGCATCGTCGCTACATTCCGGCGTTGCCAGACTGGCAGGCACCCACTATCGACACTCCTGCCGATTCGCTTCCTTTTTATGTCCCGCCGCAATCGCGCCCGTGGCTCGTCCCCCGCCACGAACGACGGCGGGCAGCAATCCATCTCAACCGAGCCGATGGTAGTTGCATTCATCTCATACTGACAGAGGGTGTCCCAGCCGGCAGCGATTGCATCGTTCAAAGGGGTGTAACCGGTTTTCACCTTGTTCCACTTTTTGCCACTTACCCCGCCCAGCTTCAATCGCAAATCGAAAATCTGCGACGAGAACTGGCAGCAACGGGTGATCTGCCTGCCCTCTCCAGTAAGTATCTGGAAT
>JBBIKU010000123.1:0-7218 GCA_037445245.1 Anaerolineaceae bacterium | reverse complement strand
CAAGCTGATATCCACCGGAGGTTACAGTACCATCGATCCGATAGAGGATACTGAAAGTTAAGGATGACCCCGATGTTCCTTTTTGTCCAGAGCTTTTGTCTCACATCAGTCTGAACTTTTTCAGAAGCCGACTTACAACCCAACGTCGGCATGGGCTGAATTCCCCCATCAATAAAAAGGGGTGGCTGATGGGGGTCGAACCCACAACCACCTGATCCACAGTCAGGTGCTCTGCCATTGAGCTACAGCCACCGTGTTGTACTGGATTGTATCACACAGGTCGCGGCTGCGCAAGCAGCCGCCGTGCCGCTGCGGCGACCTCCTGACGCGGCAAGGTCTGTTGGGTGCGCCCAACAAGATCCTTGAGCGTGACCCGATTTTCAGCAGCTTCCTCAGGCCCGACGATCGTTGTCACCCGCACTCCCATGCGATCGGCAAATTTTAACTGCTTCTGCAGTTTAACCGCCTCGGGATAGCAAACCACTTTCAATCCTGCTGTTCGCAATTCAGCAGCCAGCGCAAAGGAGTTTACCAACAGCGACTCATCGAACACGGTCACGAGCAACGTGTCGGCAAGGTCAGCCGTTGCCGGCAGCAAAGCCAGCCGCTGCAACACTACCCCAATCATCACGTCGCCCATGGCAAATCCCACCCCCGGCAGCCGATCGCCACCCACGTCGCTGACCAGGTTATCATAATGACCGCCGCCGAGGATAGCTCGCCCACCCTCACAGTCACGCGCTTCGAACACCATGCCGGTGTAATAATCCAGACCGCGGATGATCTGCGGATCAAAGCGCACATAGGCGCGGCAACCCATCCCATCCAGAACTTCAAAGAACCGTCTGAAATCTGGGTACTTGCGCCATAGATCGGGGTCGGCAAGTGCCGCTTTCAGGCGTTCCAGGCGCTTACTCGTCAAGCCCAGATCAGCTGCATAAGCTTCCCATTCGATCGGATCCATCTTGTCGCGACGATCGATCAGACGAAAAACCTCCGGTCGCCGTTCCGCAACCACACCGATCTCAGCCAGTTCGCTGTCCATTAACTGGCGGTTGTTCACCAGCACCTGCACCTGATCTGCCGAAAGTCCCGCCCGTTGAAAGAAAGCTGCACAAACCGCCACCAATTCGGCGTCGGCTTCGGGCGTGTTGACGCCGATCAGGTCGATGTTCCACTGAAAGAACTCGCGCGAACGTCCCTTTTGGGGGCGTTCGTAGCGCCAGAAAGGACCAAAGGACCACCAGCGCAGGGGTATAGCAAGCTGGCGCTGGCGTTGGGCAACCATGCGCGCCAGCGTAGGGGTCAGTTCAGGGCGCAGAGTAACCCGCTCGCCGCCGCGATCCTCGAAGGTGAAGGCTTGCTCGCGCACCAACTCTTCTCCCGATTTGGCGGCGTAAAGCTCCAGTTTCTCCAGAAATGGACCGTCGTACTCTTGGTAGCCGAATGACTCGGAAACCTCTCGAATCACCTGGTACAGCCAGGTGCGGATTGCCATTTCTTGCGGATAAAAATCGCGCGTCCCCTTGACCGATTGAATGATTGTTTTCATGCCCTGCCCCACAAATAAGATCTGCCCCATTGTAGCATAGCTGTTATTGGATTGGTAATTGCCAGCCGCTCCCACCGAGTTTTCCAATCCCCGCTTTTAAGCAATAGATCATTGGTCATCGGATCATGGCTGAACGAAAGCATCGCGTAGGTCGGCGCGGGGTAGAATAAGGTAAAATAAGTATCTACCCGGGCACAAAACGCGTCTCACACCACTTAGACGCTGTCCTTCAAATGGTTGGGTGAGAAAGGCAATTACGGAGCAGCATGAACATACAACAATTGATCAAGATCATCGAGGGCACCCTGATCAACGAGAACGCCGATCTGTCGCGTGAAATCAAAGGCGGATGCGGCGCCGATCTGATGAGCGATGTCCTCGCTTACATCCAACCGGAAGCCGTTTTGCTGACCGGATTGTGCAACCCACAGGTTGTGCGCACCTCCATCATGGCAGATGTTGCCGCCATTGTACTGGTGCGAGGCAAGAATCCACCGCCCGAAACCATCCAACTCGCCACTCAGGAACGCATTCCCTTGATTTCTTCCCCCTACGGCATGTTCGAGCTCTGCGGCAGGTTGTATAATGCCGGTTTGCCCAGCCTGGAAAACTCGGTTCCAGATGACGCAACTGAACTCGAATAAAGCAGAGGCGTAAACGATTATGACTCAACCCTCCCCGCGCAAAGGCATCATCATCAACGACCAGATCGCCGAGGAGATCACCCGTTCGGAAGAACTGGCATACGAGCTCAAGATCAATGAGGTGATGGCGTCTAATGTGTTGACCCTCACCCCGGATACCAAAATGCGCGAGGTGGTCGAAAGCTTTCGCCAGGCACGCATCTCGGGCGCACCGGTGATCGAGGGTGATAAGATCGTCGGTGTGATCAGCATGGAAGACCTGATCCACTGCTTGTGCCAGTCAGATCTGGATGCCCCCACCCGCAAGTATATGACCCTCAATCCAATCACGGTCAAAGCCACCGATCCGGTCATCGAAGCGCTCAAAGTGTTCGTCAGTTCAAAAAAAGGACGGTTGATTGTCGTCGACGAGCACAATCACCTGGCGGGAATCCTCACCAAGGGCGACATCACGCGCGGTTTGCTCAAAGCCCTCCAAAAAGATTATCAGGTAGAAGAACTGCGCACCTATCGCGCCAGCCACCTCTTTCAGGATATCGTTTCCGACCGTACCAGCCTGATCTTGCGTTACAACATTAAACCTCGCGATTTCAACCACGGTGGCAGCGCCTCGAGCGCCATCAAACGCGCCCTGTTGCGATTGGGTGCCAAACCACAAATTGCCCGCCGGGTCGGGATCGCAGTTTATGAAGCCGAGATGAACCTGATCATCCACACCAATAACGGCGGCGGGCTGCGAGTCGAGATTGAGCCTCACCGCATCTCCATTGTCGCCCATGACAACGGTCCCGGCATCGAGGACGTCGAACAGGCTATGAAACCCGGCTATTCCACTGCACCAGAAGAGATCCGCGAACTCGGTTTCGGCGCCGGGATGGGATTGGTCAATATCTCCCGCTGTGTGGACAACATGATACTCGAATCAGAGGTCGGCAGAGGCACCCGCCTTTAGATGACAATTTTCCTCAACGAAGAAAAAGTCGGGGAAAGACAGACAGGCAAGGAGGAAGTAAAAGAACAATGAACCTTCAAACCATCATGGACAAGCTCAAGCTGCAAGTACTTACGGAAAAAAAGGATTTTTCAGCCATCGAACCCCAAAGCGGTTACGCTTCTGATTTGTTAAGCTGCGTGATGGCGGGCGCCAAAAAAGGATCATTGTGGATCACCCTGCAAGCGCATTCCAACATCGTGGCGGTGGCAGCACTGCTTGAATTGGGCGCCATCATCATCACCGAAGGCGCCACCCCCGACGATGAAACGATCGCCAAAGCCAATGCAGAGGGCGTCATCCTGCTCTCCACCAATGAGCAGACCTTTGAAGTCATTTGCAAACTTCACGAACTGGGGTTTAAAAGTAAACGCAGTTTACCCTGAACCTTGATGCCTGCTTCTAAACCCAAGTGAGTCGCTCCCATTTGAAATCTTATCGCGCTGACCTGCACGTGCACACCGTCCTATCCCCATGCGCGCAGGTCGAGATGATCCCGCCGCTGATCGTTCGCGCCGCGCTCGAAAAAAAGATCAATCTGATCGCCATCACTGATCACAACGTCACCGCCAATATCGCTGCCGTCCAAAGAGCCGCCCGTGATACCGAATTAACGGTTCTGCCCGGCATGGAAATACAAACCCGCGAGGAAGTACACAGTTTATGCTTGTTTGACACCCTCGAACAGGCACAGGCGTTGCAAAATCTGGTCGACCGTTACCTTCCAAATATGGCGAACAACCCAGATTTTTTCGGTGAACAATTCGTGGTCGATGAGACCGGTGATTTTCTACGCCGCGAGCCGCGCCTGCTGATCAACTCCGTCGATTTGAGCCTGAAAGTCGCCTGGGAGGCGGTCGAGTGCCTGGGGGGGGTGTTCATCCCCGCCCATGTGAACCGCAAAGGGTTTGGGTTGATCACCAGCCTCGGTCTGGTGCCAACCGATGTGCCGCTGGCAGCGCTAGAAATCTCACGACATCTTGCCGTAACGGAGGCTGTCAAAGTTTATCCGCAGCTCAGAGGCTACCCGCTCATCCAAGGCGGGGATGTGCATGGCTTGGATGAATTTCTGGGGTCCAGTGTTTTCCGAATCGAAAAGCCTACCATCGAGGAGCTCAAACTGGCAATGCGGGGGGAAAAGGGACGCAGCCTACAAATTTCCATTCCCTGATCGGATATTATGTGATAAAATTCACAAACGGGGTGACCTCCCAGACAAAAGATTACTTTTATCGGAGCAACGTCAATGCTGAACCTACCCATCGCAATACCCGCAGACGACCCGATCGCAGATGCGGCACAGAGAAAAATCATCGATGAGGCACTGAAAAAAAATCGAGATCTCGCCGGCGGTTTGATGGTCGTCTTGAACGAACTGCAAAGCCAGATCGGTTACATCTCAGAACCCATGCAATACTATGTGGCAAAGAAGATGTCCATCCCAGTCAGCACTGTACACGGTGTGGTATCGTTTTACTCCTTCTTTACCACCACCCCCCGCGGCAGGCACACCATCAAGTTCTGCATGGGCACCGCCTGCTACGTCGGTGGAGTGCCGCAACTGATCGAAAAAGCCAAACAGATGCTCAGCATCGATCCCGGACAGACCACCTCGGATGGCGAGATCAGCCTGGAACTGTGCCGCTGCGTCGGCGCCTGCAGTCAGGCGCCGGTGATCGTCGTGGACGACGAGATCCATGGACGTGTTCGTCCGAACAAATTTCCGCAGATCATCCGGGCGCTTCAAGAAAAGGAAGAACAACCCGTTTGAAAGAACTGGCGCTCCATTTACTGGATATCGCTGAGAACAGCATCTCCGCCGGCTCGGCGAACATCCGCATCGAAGTCGAGGAACACACCACCGCAGACCGCCTGCGGATACGCATCGAGGATGACGGCTGTGGAATGGGCGCCGAGACGGTCGCCCGCATCAGCGACCCGTTTGTCACCAGCCGCACCACGCGCAAAGTCGGTTTGGGCATCCCGTTGCTCAAAGCCGCCGCCGAAGCCTGTGAGGGGTATTTCACCATTGAGTCTGCGCCGGGTAAGGGTACCCGGATTGAGGTGACATTTCGACGCAGCCACATCGACCGCATGCCGCTGGGCGACCTGGCAGGCACAATCCATACCCTCGTAATCGGCTCACCCGAGATTCATTGGGCCTTTGTCTACCGCCTGGATGGCAGGGAGTTCGTTTTTGACGACGAGCCGATCAAACAGGAGCTGGAAGGTATTCCGCTCAGCACGCCGCCGGTACTAAAATACATTCGCCAGACGCTGCAGGAAGGTATTGCCAGTCTTCAGGCTGTCGCACAAGGCGACAAAGGGTAAATCTGACAGCAGGAGCGCCGGATGAAATGGTCAGATTTCTGAAAGATGATAAAAAAATTATCTGGGAAAATTACCACACAAGACGTCATTGCTAGGTAGCAGAAAAATTCACAGGCGACATTGAAGCACGAAATGCAAAGCCGCCGAAAAACCCCTGCTGCCACATTTGGAAGGTGTAAAATGCCATTTTTTCGATCTCACGTACTGGTTTCAGTCGATCCTGTCTGCCTGGAAAAAGGTGCCCACGCTGTTGTGGATGCCCTCAACGACGAGTTGAGCGCGCGAGGATTGACCGACGAGGTGCAGGTGCTCGAAACCTCGCGCATCGGTGATCCAGCCCTTTACGGTCCCGACATCATGGTCTACCCGGAGGGTGTCCATTACGTCAAGCTCAGCAAGGACGACATTCCTTTCCTGGTTCAGGAACATTTTCTCAAAGGGCGGGTAGTCGATAAATACCGCGTCGAGCGCTACGTTGAAGCCGATGAAGAACTCGGCGCGCCCAAGCCCAAAGAGGTACGCATCGTCCTGCGCAATTGCGGCATCATTGATCCAAACAATATCGAAGAGTACATTGCCGAGGACGGTTACGCCGCCCTCGCCCGGGCATTGACGGAGATGACCCCCGAACAAGTCATCGACGAGGTTCTGCGCGCCGGTCTGCGTGGTCGTGGCGGCGCCGGTTTCCCCGCTGGCAAGAAGTGGCAATTTGCTCGCGCCGCCCAGGGCGAGCCGAAGTACGTCATCTGCAACGCCGATGAGGGTGACCCGGGCGCATTCATGAACCGCCGCGTGCTGGAAAGCGATCCGCACTCGGTCATCGAAGGAATGATCATTGCTGCCTACGCCATCGGCGCCAGCCAGGGCTACATCTACTGCCGCGCCGAGTATCCCCTGGCGGTCAAAACGCTCAATGTTGGTATCCAACAGGCGCGGGAATTCGGTTTTTTGGGTCACAACATTTTTGAAAGCGGTTTCTCCTTCGACCTGGAAGTGCGGATGGGCGCTGGCGCCTTCGTGTGCGGCGAGGAAACCGCCCTGATGGCGTCGATTGAAGGCAGGCGAGGTGAACCTCGCCCGCGCCCCCCTTTCCCAGCAGTCAAGGGTTTGTGGGGCAAACCCAGCAACATCAACAATGTAGAAACTTACGCCAACGTCCCCCAAATTGTACTCAAGGGCGCCACCTGGTTCGCCAGCATGGGCACCGAGAAGAGCAAAGGCACCAAAACCTTCGCTCTGGCTGGTGATGTTAAAAACACCGGTCTGATCGAAGTGCCCTTCGGTATTACCTTGCGCGAAATCGTCTACCACGTGGGCGGCGGAATCAAGGGCGAAAAAGCCTTCAAAGCGATCCAGACCGGCGGTCCAATGGGCGGTTGCATCCCTGCCGCACATATCGATCTACCAGTCGATTACGAATCGTTGGCAGCGGTTGGCTCGATCATGGGATCAGGGGGCATGATCGTGATGGATGAGGATACCTGCATGGTCGACATCGCCCGCTTCTTCATGGAATTCACTCAGGAAGAGAGCTGTGGCAAGTGTGTACCCTGCCGGGTGGGCACACGACGCATTCTGGAAATAATCGACCGTATCTGCAACGGAAAGGGGCAAGAAGGCGACATCGAGAAACTGGAGTACTTGTGCCGAGAAGTGAAACTGAACAGTTTGTGCGGTCTAGGACAGGGCGCTCCCAACCC
>JBBIKU010000122.1:4777-7220 GCA_037445245.1 Anaerolineaceae bacterium | reverse complement strand
GGGGTATGGCGGTCGGCAGCGGGATGAGGGTATCGGTGTAGAGCGGGGTGGGGGTGATGGTCACGTTGAAGCTGGCTTCCCACGGGTACAGGCGCCCCGCTCTTCCATCGTAATACAACTCGACCACGCGGCGAAAGATGGGGGCGGCAACATCGGAGCCATCGCCGGCGTTTTCGGCAATCACAACAATGGCAATATTGGGTTTATCTTCGCGTATCGAATTGGTATAGCCGGCAAACCATGAGTGGGGTCTACCCATTGGATTTTGGGCAGTGCCGGTCTTGCCATGAACGGGAATATTTAAACCGATAAAGCTGCGAGAGGCGGTGCCGCGCGGATTGGTCACCACCGCGTTCATGGCTTCTTGAATAACCGTCAGGTTTTCAGGGCTTACCGGTATAGTTCCCCGCACCTGCGGTTGAAAAGTGAACACTTCATCTTCCAGCGGCGAGACGATCCTTTCGACCACCTGCGGTCGATAAAGGGTGCCGCCGTTGCCGATGGCGGCGGTGAACACGGCGACCTGCAAGGGTGTTGCCAGCATGGTGCCCTGCCCGATAGCTAGCTGGATGGCGTCACCCTCGGTCACCGGATTGGGCATGGCGCCTACGTCCTCAGCAAGTTGTTCGATGCCGGTGGCGCTGCCTAGCCCAAAGGCGCGCGCCATATCCGAGATGGCAGTCGGTTGGTTCTGGCGAAAGAGTGAAAGCCCCAGGTGATAAAACCACGGATTGCAGGAGCGCATCAAGCCGTCCGGCAGATTGAGCAGCCCGCTGGGCGCCACTTCTTTTTCATAGGTCCAGTCGTAAAAAACCTGTCCCGGCAGTTCACTCCAAGTGTGACCACATTCGTAAGTGGACTGTGGGGTGTACAAGCCGCTTTCCAACGCAGTCGCCATGGTGATGATTTTAAAGACCGACCCCAGCGGGTAGCCGCCCTGGGTGGCTCGGTTCACCAGGCGTTGTTCACGGGTATCGAACAGTGAATCCAAAAGGTAGCCCCGGTTGAAATTGCTGGGTTCAAACAAATTGGGGTCATAATCGGGGGCAGATGCCATTGCCAGCACACGCCCGCTGTCGCGTTCCAGCACCACAATGGCGCCGCGAAAACCGGCAATGGCGCGCTGCACGCCTCGCTGAAAATCGGTATCGATGGTGCTGTAGATTGCCTGGCTGGGCTGGCTATCCACATGCGCCAGCCGGGTGAGGATCTCACCCTGGGGGTTGACCTGGTAGAGTGAAGCGCCGCGCTTGCCCGCCAGGTACTCCTCGCCCCAACGTTCCAAACCGGAACGCCCGACCTTTTCGTCGCCGCGGTAACCGCGCCGCTGATATTCTTCCAGCTCCTCTTCGAAGATCGGCGAAACGTATCCGGTCACGTACGGCGCAATCCCACCCTGATAATAATAACGGGCGCTGAAATTGTTCATCACCAACCCGCCCAACCCGACCAGGACGGCGTAGCGCTCCTGAACCGCCTGAAGTGTGGTCTCACCCACCGGCACGTACCAGGGCGCGCCGCGGATATCAGCATAGAGCGCCTGAATTGACTGGGGCGTTTTGCCGGTCAGGCGTGAAAGCTCGGTCAGCAATTGCCCTTCGCGCCCGTCCTCGATGTTGCCGGGGATAATCCCCAGCGCCACGGCGTCGGTTTGCGCCACTAGCGTTTGCCCGTTGCGGTCGTAGATGTTGGCGCGGGCAGGGATCTTGACATCCAGAATCAGGCGGTTGCCGTCACTCAATTCAGGGAGCACCATCCCTTCATCCCACTGCACCTGCCAGGCGCCGTTTTCGAGTTTGAGATTCATGACCAGGTTATCACGGGTGATGGCGTCCAACAAGGCGGTTTCAAAGATGACCCGAAATGCCACCTGGGCGTTGGTGGGGTTGGTAAAGGTGGAAAGGATGCTGTACTCCAGCCGGCGTAGACTGAGCTTGACTGCTACATCGCGATAGAATGCCTCGAAGTCTTCCATCGATATTGCATCCCGGGTGAGCGCGGTCAGCATATCGTACATTGTCGGATAGTCTTCCGCCTGCCAGGCGGCGAGGTAGGCTTCAGCCACCGGGCGCGGTTCAGGAACGCTGGTTACCCGCACCGGCGGCGGCGGCAGATTGTCGGGGTCGACTATCGAAGCGCCCGGCGCGCCATCAGGTGCCCGACTGCACGCGCCGAGCAAAAAAACCAGCAGTAAGAGCCAATTGCGTAACTTCATCGCCCATCCTTTGTTGAAACCATCACCATCTGTGGCTGCTATCATTTGCGCCACAGGGTAAAACCCGGGCAGGTTATCAGCCGGCGGCACGGTGAGCAGCAGCCCGCTGCACTCTCACAGCAGTCTTAAATAACCCGTTTCAGAATCTCGCCGTACACCGGGCAGCGATACTCGAGACGCGCCTGGCAGATATGGGGCACGTCCACATCTATTGTAATATTCATCGCG
>JBBIKU010000122.1:0-4767 GCA_037445245.1 Anaerolineaceae bacterium | reverse complement strand
CCAGTGTCCGCGCCAGGTGACACAACGGCAAACCCATCACGTTGGCGTAGCAACCGGCGAAGCGTTCCACCGGATGAAAGCCAGGGTGTTGAATGGCATACGCTCCGGCTTTGTCGAACGGATCACCGCTGGCAATATAGGCATCGATTTCGGCATCGCTGTAATGGCGCATCGGCACGTCCGAGCAGCACAGATCGCTAAAGAGCATATCGCTTTCACCATCGAGCAACGACAAGGCGGTGTAAACCTGGTGCACCCTGCCGCGCAACTGGCGCAGCATCCTGGCAGCCATGGCTGGATTTTCGGGCTTGCCCAGGATTTCATCACCGTCGGCGACGGTCGTATCCGCTGCCAGGATCAGGCGTGCCTTACCATCCTTATCGGCAGAGCGGCGAGCCTTGCTTTCCGCCAGCCGCCCTACATAAGCGGAGGGCGACTCGCCGGGCAACGGCGTTTCATCAATGCTCGCCGCTTGGATGCGGAACTCCCAACCCAACCACGCCAGCATTTCGCGCCGCCGCGGCGAGTTGGATGCCAATCCAATAAAAGGCAGCGACATGGGTTGAATTCTAACACAATCTGAGTGCGAATCTTTACCCCCCGCCGCAGGTGCGCCAACCGCTCACTTCAGGGTCACATCAATCCGCACCTTGTCCTGTTCGCTCCCATCTTTGGCGCTTTCGGTATAAAGTTCAAGCAACAGCTTCTCCCCGCCGGTTTCCGCTTGCGGCAGCACAAGCTTTAGCTCGAAATATCCCCAATCACCCATGGCAGCGGTGGTAAAACCACTCTCAATTATCTCGCCACGGCTATCGAACAGGCGATACAGCACGTTTCCCTCGAACACATTGGCAACACCCTTCACCCCAAGCCGCCCGGATACCACATCGTGCGGGGCGGGAGCAATAATCTTGATGCCGTCCGACTGCGCTGCCAATGGGGGTAGATAATCGAGTCCCAACAGGGTGGGAACATATTCCTCATCCCCTTGCGCCACAAACTCGACAGGCTTAGCGGTGACGGCAATTTCAATCAAGTCATACGGACGGGTAATCGATTGACTCACCACTTCATCTTCGGCGGGTTTTTTAAATTCCACTTGCACAATGATCTTCTCGGTCTGCTCAACAACCTCACCGATTTTCACACTGTACCCGCCGGTGGGCTTGACGCCGTAAGTTACCAGCAGGTGTAATTTTCCATCCAACAGGCGTACCTGAGCCAGGAACAGATCACGGGAATACTCCACCCATTCTCCGATCTCCCCAGCAGGAGCATCCGGCGTTTCAGGAACAGGAAAGGGGGTATCCCTCGGCAGCTCGCTGGTTTCAGTTGCCGGCACGGACAAAGGTGCTTCGCTGTGGCATCCGGTTGGCAAAAACAGCAGCCCGGCAATCACCAAACATACAACTGCTCTTTTCATCTCGCAACTCCTTCCAATCCCAACCAAGCGATGCAAGGCAAGGGTCTTTTTTTTCTAAACGGTTTCGCAGAATCATAATCATTTCGGTCAGTAAGCACAAGTACATCCATCCACTCCCCCAAGACTGGCAGGTTATTCCGGAGCGTTGTAAAATGTCCACACAAGTAGATGGTTGGGAGGTTGGAATGGAACAGTTGAAGAAACGTGTACTCAAGGACGGCAGCAATCTGGGGGGCGGTATTCTCAAGGTGGACGGTTTTATTAATCATCAAGTTGACCCGGTTTTGATGGACGCCTGCGGGGCGGAGTTTGCCCGTCGTTTTGCCGGCATCGGCGCCACGCGGGTGCTGACGGCTGAGATTTCGGGGATCGCCCCAGCACTGATGACCGCCCGCTATCTCAACCTGCCGGTGGTGTACGCCCGTAAGACCAAGCCGATCACCATGCCGGATACGGTCTACCTGACGGTAGCGCCCTCGCACACCAAGGGCAACGTCGTGGAATTGATCGTCTCGCCTGAATACCTTAAGCCCGGCGAGAAGGTGTTGATCATCGATGATTTTCTGGCGTCCGGCGCCACCATTTGGGGGCTGGTGCGCCTGACCCAAGCGGCTGGGGCGACTCTGGTGGGTATTGGCGCCCTGATTGAAAAGACCTTCGAGGGTGGGCGCCAGGCGCTGTCGACATTGGGCATTCCAATCGAGGCGTTGGTGCGCATCACCTCGATGGACGACGGAAAGATCGTCTTTGCCGATTGAATCCACCTCACCCATGGACACCATCGTCGTTCTAGATTTTGGCTCACAAACCACCCAATTGATCGCCCGCAGAGTGCGTGAAGCGCGGGTTTACTGCGAATTGTTCCCGTGGAACGCGCCCGCCGAGCAGGTGCAGGCGCTACAGCCGCTGGGCTATATCCTCTCCGGCGGACCGAATTCGGTCTACGATCCAGGTGCGCCGACCGTACCGGATTACGTTTTGCAATCCGGCAAACCCATTCTGGGAATCTGCTACGGCATGCAGGCGCTCACCCATGCGCTGGGCGGCAAAGTCGCCGCCGCCCGCCGGCGCGAGTACGGGCTGGCGCACATCCAAACCCGGCAGCCCAACCCTTTGATCGAGGCGGGTGAACATCCGGTCTGGATGTCTCACGGCGACCATATCGAGCACCCTCCTCCCGGATACGCCATCCTGGCGGGCAGCCCCAACAGCCCGGTGGCAGCCATCGGAGATTTGCAGCGGATGCGCTTCGGATTGCAGTTCCATCCCGAAGTGCGCCACACCCCCAGCGGCAGCGAGGTGCTGCGGCGCTTTGCAGTCGATATCTGTGGCGCCAAACCGGAATGGACGCCTGAGTCAATCATCCAGCAGGGAGTGGAACGCATCCGGCAACAGGCGGGCGAAGCCGCTGCCCTGTCAGCCATCAGCGGGGGGGTCGATTCGAGCGTGGCGACGGCGCTGGTGCACCGCGCCCTAGGAGACCGTCTCTCCGCCATCTTCGTCGATACCGGTTTATTGCGCCAGGGAGAACGCCAGCAGGTGGAAGTCGCCTTGCGGCAGAACCTCGGCGTCAAGCTGACGGTGGTCGATGCCGCAGAAACCTTCTTGAGCGCCTTGCGCGGCGTTACCGATCCCGAAACCAAACGTATAATCATCGGTGAGACCTTCGTGCGCGTGTTCGAAGCCGAAGCCGGGCGCCGCGGCAAACCGCCCTTTCTGGTTCAGGGTACGATCTATCCCGATGTGGTCGAATCGCAAGCGCCGGATCGTTCACAAGTGGAACGCATCAAGACCCACCACAACGTGGGCGGGTTGCCAGCGGATATGTCTTTCGAACTGTTGGAGCCGCTACGCTACCTGTTCAAGGACGAGGTGCGTGCCTTGGGTGAGGCGCTGGGGTTGCCCGCAGCGCTGGTGTGGCGGCAGCCTTTCCCCGGTCCGGGGCTGGCAGTACGCTGTCTGGGGGAGATCACCGCCGAACGCCTAGCGACGCTGCGCGCCGCCGACGCCATCTTCGTCGAAGCGCTGACCACCGCCGGTTTATTGCGGCGCAAAGCAGGCGCAGATGATGATGCGGCGGCGCAGGCGTTTGCGGTGTTACTGCCGGTACGCTCGGTGGGCGTGATGGGCGACCAGCGCACCTACCGCGAAGTGGTGGCGCTGCGGGCGGTCACCAGTGAAGACTTTATGACCGCCGACTGGGCGCGCCTGCCGCATGACCTGCTGGCGCGCACGGCGAACCGCATCGTCAACGAAGTGCAAGGGATCAACCGCGTGGTCTACGATGTAACCAGCAAACCGCCCGCTACCATCGAATGGGAATGACAGAAAAGCGTCTCCCCTGCCGTTTGGACACCCATCGGCAAGAGCGGAAACCTTTGACCATTTTCAGCGTATATGGGTTATAAAAATCAGATTCATCGCGGAGGTGACATGAACTACGGAGAAATCCTGGGCAAAGCCTGGAAGACGATCTGGAAGCACAAAGTGCTGTGGATTTTTGGTTTTCTCGCCAGTTGTGCCGGCGGGGGCGGTGGGGGTGGCGGGGGCGGCGGCAGCGGTTTTCGAACCGACGCGCAGAGTTTTCCGTCGTTTGAAGGTGCACCGCCCTGGTTGGAAAGCCTGCAGCTCACACTGGAAAAGATGGCGCAAGACGGCACCCTTGGCATATACCTTGCCGTGGGCGTGATCACCTTGATTGGTCTGGGCTTGATCCTGAGCGTGCTCGCTCTGGTTTTGAGCACTTTCGGGCGCATCGGGTTGGTGCGCGGTACCTGGCTGGTGGACGAAGGTGCCGAAAAACTCACTTTCGGTGAGATCTGGTGGCAATCTCTGCCCTATTTCTGGCGAGTGCTGTTGCTGACGATTTTGCTGTGGTTCGTTGGCGGGGTAGTGGCTTTGCTCCTGATCCTGCCGGTGATCGCTTTCACCGTGCTCACGCTGGGCTGCGGCTTGCTCTGCCTCATCCCGCTGTTCATTGCGGTCGGATGGCTGGTCAGCGTGTGGGTTGAGCAGACCACGGTCGCCATTGTGGGCGAAAATCTGAGCCTGTTCGACGGCATGAAGCGCGCCTGGGAGGTCATCCGCAACAATGTCGGCGCCTACGTCATCATGGCGTTGATCTTGTTCATCGGCTCGGCAGTGGTGGGTTTTTTGATCGGTCTACCGGCAATCTTAATTGTCGCGCCGGTGGTGATTGGAGTGCTGGCAGAATCGGGAAGATTTTTAACCACCGGTTTGATCGTTGCGGCGGTGTTGTTCGTGATCTACCTGCCGCTTGCCATTCTGCTCAACAGCGTGCTGCACGCCTACCTCGGTTCGGCGTGGACACTGGTCTTCCGCCG
>JBBIKU010000121.1:0-7256 GCA_037445245.1 Anaerolineaceae bacterium | reverse complement strand
AGTCGTTCCAGTAGTCGGTGGCGGTGGTGCTCACCGTCTGGTGAAGTGGGCTTTTATATGCCAGAGCAGTCTGATCACTGCCCAGTGAATTTTTTTGACTATCGGCACTCATACGATTACTCCTTTCTCAACAAGACGAATTTCTCAAAGCGCCGTCTTGTTGTGATAGGGATACGATCTCCTGTCCTTTTTCGGACTAATACTATCATTATACCCCATGTTGTTCAGACCATTTAAATATCGATCACCAAATCCGTTAGTTTGACATCATCGCCGCCGTCCACCGCCAAGCATTGCCCGGTAATGAAGCTGGATTCATCGGATGCTAGGAAAAGCGCGGCGTATGCCATATCGGCGGGATGCCCCTGGCGCGCTGTCTTGGGCTGCTTACGGATCAGGTATCTCCTGATCGGCGTGACCAGCGGATCTTTAATCGGGTCATAAAGAAACAATCCCGGACACAGGCAGTTGAACCGAATGCCATCATCCAGGTAATCGTTTGCCATGTTGAGCGTCATCTCGATCATGCCGGCTTTGGTATAGGCATATACCGGGTTTGCCATACGCCGAACGGTACGAGAGGCGGTCACATTGATGATCGAGCCGCCCTGCCCCTGTTTCAGCATCTGAGAAACAGCCGCCCGGCAGGTGTTATACACCGCATTCAAATTGCTGCTGACAATGACATCGAAAGCTGCCTGACTCATCTCGTGCAACTTTTTGTTCAGCTCAACCCAGCCACCGCCAATGTTGTTGTAAAGCACATCCAGCTTGCCAAAAGTGCTCACCGCCACTGAGATCATGTTCTCGACCTCGGCTGGGTTGGTGGCGCTTCCCGGAGCGATTGCCACTTCGCCGCCCTGATCTCGGATCATTGCGGCGGTTTCCTCCAGAACATTTTTGCGGCGGGCAGAAATAACAACCTTCGCCCCCTCTTGTGCAAACAACAACGGCGCACTGCGCCCGAGGTGTTCACCCGCCCCCACAACGAGTACGACTTTATTTTCCAGCCTTTTCATCAAGAACCTCCATGTTTCTTCTTCCAGATTGCAGCCAGCACCTTTTCGGGTGTGATCGGCAATTCGTTGATCCACACACCCACCGCATCGTAAACGGCGTTGGCAATTGCCGGGCCGGTGGCGGTCATTGGCAATTCTCCCATCCCTTTTGCGCCCAACGGTCCGGCAGGATGGGGCTGCTCGATGATGATCGACTCAATTTCTGGCAGGTCAGGCGTAACGGGCAGATTCAACTCAGCCAGCGTGGTGACGGTCGGGCGACACGCTTTTTCGGCAAAGCGCTCCGCCACAGCGTAGCCCATGCCTTGAATTACCCCGCCTTCGATCTGCCCCTCGACGCCGGGGCGGTTTATGGCGCTGCCGCAATCAAAAGCAGCAATCAGCTTGTGCACCTTGACCGCGCCGGTCTTCCGGTTGACGGTTACGATAGCTGCTTGCGCTCCAAAACTGTAAGCAAAATGTAGATTTTTACCGCTGGCAATATCCTCGTTCGATGGCACCGCTTGCGCCCACTCAGGGATCGGATTGGTCGGGGGCGCTTCATAGATCGTTTCAGCCGTGAAGGCTGCCTCTGAATTTTTTGCCAGCTCTGCCAGCGACATCAATCGCTGGCGGGTATCACAGCACACCACATATCCATCTTCCAGGATGATCTGTTCCCGTTCGACACTGAATTCGCTGCGCACATAATCCCGAATTTTATCCAGCAGAATCTGGCTAGCATTGAGCACCGCATTGCCAGCCACAAAGGTGATGCGCGAGGCGGTGGTCATGCCCGCCTGAGGATCATCACGGGTATCTCCCAGGTGCAGAAAGATCTGCGAACGCGGCACGCCCAGCGCCTTCGCGGCGATGTTCAGGAAAGTCTCCGTCGACCCCTGCCCGAGGTCAGTGGCACCGACCCGCAGCAAGAAGCTGCCATCGTCCTGCAGGCTGATTTTTGCACCCACATTGTCGGGAATACCGCTGCCCAGTCCAACGTTCTTATAGCTGCCCGCCAGCCCCACACCCACCACCTCGTCGGCTTGCGGCGTGGGTAGCGTAGAACGTTTTAACGCCTGCTGAACCGCTTCAATGCATTGCTTGATCCCTTCGCCGACTTCCTCGGTGATCACATTACCGGTGATCGTGCTCCTGCCGATGGTCAGTGCGTTTTTCAAACGAAATTCGATCGGGTCCATGCCAATAGCACGGGCAGCTTTTTCCATCTGCACCTCAGCCGCAAACGCCGGCTGCGGGCTGCCAAAACCGCGAAAAGCGCCGCAGGTGATGTTGTTGGTGTATACCGCATAGGCGTCCACCTTCACGTGCGGAATTTCGTACGGTCCACCAGCAAAGGTAGCGGAACGGAACAACACCGCCTCACCCGTCGAGGCGTATGCGCCGGTGTCTCCGATCAACTCCGCCTCCAACGCCACCACACGCCCGTCGCGGGTGACGCCGGTCTTGTAATGCAGGTACTCAGCGTGCCGTTTATGATGAGCGCTCAGCGATTCGGCGCGGCTGAATTTAACTTTCACCGGACGCTGCAAAACATGGCCGGCGACTCCAGCCAGCACCTGCGCCGAAACATCCTCTTTGCCGCCAAAGGCGCCGCCAACCGGCATATGAGCTATGCGCACCTTCTCTAATGGCAAACCGGTCGCTGCAGCCACCTGCGCCTGATCGAACGGCGGACCCTGGCTGCCACAATAAACGACTACTCCATCACCCTCCGGCATACCAATGCTGCATTCCAGTTCCTCATATCCATGCTCCTGAAAGGGCACATAGTAATCATCTTCGATGATCACATCGGCTTGTTTGAATCCCTCTTCGATATCGCCTTTTCGCACTTTGACGTGGCGGTTGATGTTGCCGTTATCGCCGTACTCCCCGCTGGCTGGGTGTAATTGAAGCGCACCCGCTTCGAGTGACTGGCGTGGATGCGATAAGAGCGGCAAAGGTGTGTAGGTTACCTCAATTTTTTCCACTGCCGCCTCGGCTTGTTCGGGCGTTTCCGCCACTATTAAGGCAATCGCATCCCCTACCATCCGCACAACTTCATCGCAAAAAACCGGCTGGTCTGCTTTTAGAAGCCCGTATAAATTTTTTCCCGGAATGTCTTTGGCGGTCAACACCGCCACTATCCCCGGCATCGCTTTCGCCGCTTCGACATTTACTTTCTCGACGCGGGCATGGGGCACATCGCTTCGCTTGGCTTTTCCATACAGCATGCCTTCGAAAGAAAGGTCATCGGTATATTTAAGCCCGGCGGTAACCTTCGCCACCGCGTTGCGCTCCATTGCCGCGATTTGTTCATCCCAGGGCAGCACTTCCTCGCCGCGCAGAGCTGCCGCAGCACGTAAAATCGCCTGCGGCGCCCGATAACCGGCGCTGCACCGAGAAATATTGTAGCGTAAAGCCTCGGCGACTTCTTCCCGAGTCGGGTTGAGATTGCGCTGCAGAAGCGCCTTGCCACTCATGATCTGACCCGGGGTAGCGTAGCCGCACTGCATCACGTGATCGAGCACAAAAGCTTTTTGCAGCGGGTGAAGATCGCCGCCCTTTGCCAGACCCTCGATCGTCTCGACTTCTCGCCCCTCCATTACGGATAGGGGAATGCGGCAGGATTTCTCGGCTACTCCGTCAACGATCACCGTGCAGGCGCCACAGATTCCCTCATTATCGCAGGCATGCTTTGCCCCCGTCAGATGCAGTTCACGCCGCAAAGCTTGCAACAATGTCCAGCCTGGCTTGAGCGGGACGGAAACCTGTTCACCATTGACGACAAACGTAACTCTTTTATCTCTGGTTGTCATTTTGCGCGTCCTTCCTTAACCTCAAGGACTAAGATCTATTTGCGAACGATCGAACGCCAGTAGGGACCTTGCCTGGGCCAGGGTGCAGTGAGCAGATCGCGGGTTTCCTGTCCAGCGATCGCCACCAGTTCTTGGTGAGCTTTGAGCGCATCTTCGATCACTCCGGATTCGTCAAGCGTCAAGACCTTGCGGTCCTCCATCACAACCTGCCCGTCAATAATCGTGTGGATGACATCGCTTCCGTTAGCGCTGTACACCAGCTTGGGCACCCACCTTCCTACTGGTAGCAAATGGGGCTGTTTGAAATCGACCACCGCCATATCGGCGCGTTTACCGACCTCCAAAGAACCGGTCTGATGATCCAGACCCAGCGCAGCCGCTCCGTCAACGGTCAGCATTTTGAGAATTTCCTCTGCGGTGACGGCTTCAGCATCTAATTGGGGCGCTTTCTGCAGCATAGCTGCTGCTCTCGCCACCGCCAGCATATCATAGGTATAACTGGCAGCCCCGTCGGTGCCCAACCCCACTTTGATCCCCCGGCTCAACATATTGCTGACGGGTGCAATACCATAACCCAGATAGGCATTCGCAACCGGGCAATGCACTACCTTGGTATCGGTTTCCGCCATGATGGCAAGCTCCCGATCCGAAAGCCACACGGCGTGGAACATAACCCTCTTCGGACCGGTCAATCCCAAACTGTGAAAGTGTTCGAGATCGCGTTCGCCAAAACGTCGCATCGTGTACGAGTTGATCTCAATCCAGCCTGCCACATGCGTACTGACGTTGATGTCCAGCTCTTTTGCCAGCTCGACTGTTTTAATCATCAGACTTTCGCTGATGTCCTCGGTAGAGCCGGGACCCAAAGCAACCGTTGTTCGCCGATTGTTGTGCCATTCTTTGTGAAAACGTCGCGCTTCAGCAAGCAGGGTATCTTCCTGCTGGATCATGGTCATGTATTCCGAATCAGTGCGCTCACCCGCAAAGGTTTGGTCTAGCAGTCCAAACACCATTTGCGAGCGCAAACCAGCGCGATCAAAGGTCTCGGTGACACGATAGACGTTGCTCATATCGGTATGCAGGTACCAGTGATCCGAAATGGTGGTGACGCCGTTCTTGATCAATTCGAGTGCCGCCAATGCAGCGCCGGCTTGGGCATGATCCGGGTTGATTTTGGAAACCACCGGGAACAAAAAGCGCCAATTCCAGGGGTCGAAATGCATATCGTAGCCAATACCTTCGATCAATGATTGGTAAACATGAGAATGCCCGTTAATAAATCCGGGCGTGATCACGCAGCCACTGGCAGAGAGTGTCTTGGATGCTTCGTGATTCAGCCCTTTCCCGATGGCGACAATCTCGCCATCTTTTACCGCCACGTCGCCATTCTCAACCACCCGGCAATCGGAATCCATCGTTATCACAATACCGTTTTTGATCATCAAATCGACTTTCATTACAAATTACATCCTTTCCATTAAAACCAGTTAATCATAGATTTTTTTCTTCAGGCGCAACCCGACGCCGGCGCGCTGGATCAGGTCCTGGGCTGCTTCGAGCACCATCGCTTCGGCGCTTTCTTCATCCAGGGTAAAAACCTGACGGTCGTGCATCAAGATTTTGCCCTCGACGATGGTTGTCGCCACATCCGCCGCCGAAGCAGAATAGACCAGTTGCTCAATCACATTGCTGTCAGGTTCAGGCAGGAGCGGATAAAGATGTGGCTGGTGCAAATTGACAATGATCAGATCTGCTCGTTTGCCCACCTCGATTGAGCCAATGCGGTCGTCCATACCCAGACAGGCGGCGGAATCAATGGTTGCCATGCGCAACATTTGCTCGCAGGGCATTGCCGCCGCGTCTTTGCGGATCAGCTTTTGTAGCACTGCTCCTAAGCGCATTTCCTCAAACATGTCCAGATTGTTGTTGCTCAGGTTCGAGTCTGTGCCCAACCCAACCTTAACCCCGGCTGCCAGCAGTTCAGGGATAGGCGCCACCCCAGAGGCAATTTTCATATTGCTGGAGGGGTTGTAAACAACCGCAACTCCGCCTTCAGCCAGTCGCCGTATGTCCTCGCCGTCCAGATGTACGCCATGCGCCACCGACAACCGCCGGTTGAGTACACCCACCTCGTCCAGCACCGCCACCGGCGATTTTCCGTACCGCTCCCGCAGCAAACGGACTTCATCCTCGGTTTCCGATAGATGAGTGTGAAATCTAACATCGTACTGCTCGGCAAGGCGGGAGATCTCTCGATACGTCTCAAGATGCACCGAATATGGTGCGTGCGGTCCAAACCAGGTGTAGATGCGTTGCGGCTGACGGTCATGCCAGTCCTGGATGAACGTCAGATTGCTTTCCAGGGTTTCACCCGCCCCGAGCGGCTCATCAATGATCTGCGGGCAAAACACTGCCCGCAGCCCCGATTCTTCAGCCACAGCAGCGGCTTCTGCCGGAAAACGGAAAATATCCAAAAATGTAGTGGTGCCGCCCCGAATCATCTCCAACTGATTCATGACCGCCGCGGCATGCAAATGCTCAGGGCGAAAAGCGGCATCCACCGGAAATGTGATCTCATATAGCCAACGCATCAGGGGCAGATCTTCCGCCACGCCGCGCAACAGCGTCGTGTGAGTGTGGGCGTTCACCAGACCGGGCAAAACCGCATTGCCTCCGGCGTCAATCTCATGTTTTCCTTTACCCGGCAACGATTCGCCAACCGCGGTAATTGCGCCATCGCTCACAGCGACATCCGCCAAAGCATGCCGTCTGCCATGGGCGTCCATCGTAATCACCCAACCGTTACGTATCACCAGATCATTGATCGGATCGGCTTTCATAAAGCTGCGCTCCTGCCCTGCTGCCTAATTAGAAAACGTCCTATGGGGTTGGCCACTCATTGCGCTTCCATAATTTGACTGCCGTTTCATGACAGCGAGCGCGCACTTCAGCCTCGTCCAGATTGACAAACGCGCCATCCTTCATAACGATATCGCCATCGATCACCACACCGCTGACATCAATCCGTTCGCAGGTTCCCACCACATAGCTCTTGACATTCGGTTCGAACAACGGCACGGTCGAACGATCGTTGAGCAAGACCACATCGGCTTTTTTGCCGACCTCGAGCGAGCCAATCTCGTTTTCCATCTGCAACACCTTGGCGCCCTCAATCGTTGCCATGCGCAACATTTGGGAATCCGGCATCACTTCGGGGTTTTCGTAACGAATGCGGTGAATCATCTGCGCCGTGCGGATAACCTCGAAGTAATTGAAGGTCTGCCCATCAGTGCCCAAACCAACTGTCACCCCCGCTTTCATTAACGGAAGCATGTTTGGCCAGAAGCTAAAAATAGCATTCGACTCGGCGTTGTGCGCCACCTTGACATCATAGCGCTTAAAAATCTCCGGATCTTCGAGAGAATCGATATAACTG
>JBBIKU010000120.1:0-7265 GCA_037445245.1 Anaerolineaceae bacterium | reverse complement strand
AACCCTCACCCGAACACCCACAACAACGGCGGCGTTTACGGTCACTAGCGCTAGTGTTTCGATGGAGGGAACCGCCCATCCGGTTTACAACCCGCCTGCCTGTACCGGCGATCATTCCTTCACCGTTTCGGCAAACATCACTACCAACGGCGCCGGCACGGTTACCTACCGTTGGGACGGCGTCTTTGAAGGCAGCCCCAGCTCGACGGAAGATCGCACGGAGGTTTTTGCGGCAGCGGGCACTCAAACTGTGACGCACAGTTTCAGTATTCCAGTGCCGACGACGGATGGCACTTCGTTCAGCGGCACTTCGACCCTGTTTGTCATCAGTCCCAATAACGCCGCCATGGGAACCGCCAACTGGTCGGTGACGTGTATGGCGCCATGAGCGAACAGGGCGGTAAAAAAAGAAAGGATTAACTTACAGCCGCGATTAATGATCGCGATTACCTCTTAATAACAGTGGCGGGGTTTTCTACGGTCACACAGAAAACCCCGCCACCTGCTTTGATGTTGCTCACGCTCAGGACTCGACCGGCTCGCCGACTACCATCCCTTCCAGGATGAACTCTAAAGCCATGGTATGGCTGCACCGCAAACGGGATTTAAAGAAGTCGCAATCACATTGCCAGACCCCATTCATGTAAGTTACCGTGTGCCGGTTGTTGGAGCCGTCCACGGTGACTTCAAAGGAGGCGAACTGGAAGCGGTCGCGCTCCTCGGCATACCGTTTGGCTTTTTCGATCTTGCCGATCATGCCATAGTCCATGGTCCTTTTCTCCTTTCAGATTTGTGGTAAGAAATAAACGAAAAGGCACGCAAGTACCGGCGCGCCTCGTGCTAACTGTTGAAGATGTTGACTTGATCTCGCATGATGGAATATGCTCCTGTCCTTACCTATATGATATATCGAGTCGCCAAGAAAGTCAACTTGCTTTTTCGAGAACCAGGGCATCTTCGCCGTCGGCATAGTATCTTTCCCAGACGCCCACCTGGTGATAACCGGCGCGCCGATAGAGGCAATAAGCCGCCAGATTGGAACGGCGCACCGAAAGGCGCACCCGCCGGGCGCGCATGCGTTGTTCACATTCCGCCAGCAGCGCCCAAGCGATGCCATGTCGCCGGTGCGCTGGCTGCACCCCAAGGGTGGTGATCCAACCGATGCCGTCGAGACGGTTCTGGTCGCCTGAAATGAAGCCCACCATCTCCCCGGCGATGACCGCCTTCAGGCGCACGATCCCCGGCAGCAGCAGCACCCCCGCCAAGTCCCACAGCTGCCAGGCATCCTGGCTGAAGCAAACTTTTTCAAGCGCAGTCAAGGCGGAAAGATCGCGCAGCCCTGCTGCTTCGATGCTGAACCGCACTTCTTCCATCATCGAACAATGACCCACAGAGCACGTGCCCACGAAGTGGGTATACATGCCCACGAAGTGGGTATACATGCCCACGAAGTGGGTATGCGCCGGGGCGCGCTCGGTGGGTCGTAATTTTGTGCTGCCGGATAGATCACCGTTTTATTTCTTCGGCTCGCGGCTCTTGATAAAATCACCCAGCAAATTGGTAAACTCCATCGGGAAAATATACTTGGTGGATGGGTGTACCGACATTGTTTTGAGGGTTTCGAAGTATTGCAGGGTCATCGTTTGGTGATCGACCTTTTCGGCAACACTGAAGATCTTGTCCAGGGCGTCAGCATAGCCTTCGGCTCGCAGTAGTTGCGCTTTGCGCTCACCTTCGGCGACCAGAATGTTCGCCTGTTTTTCACCTTCGGCGCGCAGCACCTTCGCCTTTTGCTCGCCTTCGGCAACATTGATGGCGGCTTCGCGCTCACCCTGCGATTCGATCACTTTGGCGCGGCGGTTGCGCTCGGCGGTCAACTGGCGGTTCATGGCTTCTTGCACATCGCGGGGCGGAGTGATCTCACGGATTTCGACGTTGGTCACTTTGACGCCCCATCGCTCGGTCACTTCGTCCAGGCGGGTGCGCAGCGCCAGGTTGATTTTTTCCCGCTGCGAAAGCACGTCATCCAGCAAAATGCCGCCAATGACCGAGCGCAGGGTGGTGGTGGCAATACCCTGGGCTGCCATTTCAAAATTGCCGACTTGCAGCACGCTTTGCACCGGGTCGAAGACCTTGAAATACCATAGGAAGTCGATCGAGATGGGGGCGTTGTCCATGGTGATGGCGGTCTGCACCGGGATTTCGCGCACCAGCTCGCGCAGATCAACCCGCACGGCGCGATCGATAAAGGGGATCAAGATGACCAGCCCCGGACCGCGTTGACCGATGCAGCGACCCAGCCGGAAGACGACCAACCGTTGGTACTCGGGCACAACTTTGAGAGCGCTCGCCATGAAGACGATCACAATCAGTACGAGCACCCCAATCAGACAGAATAGGGGATCAATTGGATCGGGCATGTTGCCTCCTTTTTTGAGAAATCTGACGATTATTCGGGTGGCTGCGAAGGCGCCTTGTTGACTGCTTCTACCAACAAAACCAATCCTTCGCGGCCAGCAATATGTACCAGACTGCCGGCGGGGATGAAGGATTCGCTGCGTGCGGTCCACTCCTCGCCGCCAACGTAGACGGTTCCGTCGCGATAGATATTGGTGCGGGCTTCACCGATGCTGCCGATCAGACGGTTGGGGTCATGCGTAACCGGCGCCCCAATCGCTTCGATTGCCTTGCGCCCGATCACCCACAGCAACCCGACCGCCAGCGCCGACATGAGTGTGGCGAAGTATGGGTTGACGGCGGTGAAACCTTCTTCAGCCCGGAACAGGAACACCGAGCCGATGATCAGCGACAGCAGCGCCGGCAGCAGATAGATTTGTTGGCGGGAGCGCCGCAGGGCGAGCAGGAAGGGGAAGACGCCGAGCAGCAAAATTGCCAAGGCCCAATAATTGAGAGGGTGGTTGACGATGCCATAACCTGCCAGCACCAGCAGCACCATGGCACTGATCTCAAAAAAGCCGGTGCCCGGCGACAACAAGGTCAGAATTGCCAGCACGGCGCCGCACACCAGCAAGAAGTAAGATACGTTGGGATCGAGCAAAATGTTCATTGCACCATTCCTGCCTTCATGGGGCACGCTTGCAACGGGTGAACTCGACGATTGAATTATACACCCGTTTGATTCTCGGTGCAGCACGGCTGTAGAGGTTGGCTGAAAATGCGCCGCCGGCGACTTGGTTTTTCCTTGTCAAAGCGGGGATTTCTTTGCTATAATCGGTGCACAGATGAAGGGCGATTAGCTCAGTTGGTTAGAGCGCTACTATCACAAAGTAGAGGTCACAGGTTCGAGTCCTGTATCGCCCACAGGGAAAGAGGTAAAAGTCGTGCGTCGCCGAGGCTGGAGAGGGGGCGCAGGACTTTTTGTTCGGAAAACGGCGGTCTTTTTATCCGGCGAGCCACCCCAGGTGGTGTAAAATCAATTCCAGCACCAAGCCAGCCAGAAACAGCAAACCGAAGATGCGGTTGTGATAAAAGCCGCCCGCCACATACCACAATGGCCAGATGTCCTGGCGATATTCCGGCGGGCACTGGCTGGGTTTGGGTGCCAGGTACATCCGCACCACCCGCGGCAGGGTGTAGAGGGCTGCCAGCACCACCAGCATCGCTGCCGAAAAATATCCCACCGTCACCAAATACATCACGGCAACGAATTGGATCGCCACCATCGCCAGGGCGGTATACCGAGCCGCCTTTGCGCCCAGCAACACCGGCAGGGTGCGGATGTGTTTGGCTTTGTCCTGTTCCAACTTGTCAATGTGCTTGCCAAAAATGACCATGGCGCTGCCCAGGGCGTAGGGCAGGCTGGCGATTGCTACCTGCCAGTCCCACACCCCGGTGATGACGTAATAGCCGCCGCCGATCATCAGCGGTCCCCACACTAGAATCACCGCCGGTTCACCCAGACCGATGTGCTTCAGCGGATAGGTGTAGAAGAGCACGAAGAACACCCCTGCCAGCAGCAACCCCAGCGCCAGCGCGCCGCCGTATCTCACCAGTGGGATTCCCGCCAGTAGGGCAATTGCGCCGGTGACGGCGGCGTAGATAAGCTGCTGGCGCACGCTCGCCAGCCCCTGCTGGACCGGTTGCGGTCCGTACTGGGCACGGAAATAATTGTCCTCGTCCACGCCGCGCTTGAAGTCGGTTAGATCGTTGAGCAGGTTGTTGGTGGCGTGGGCGAAAACCAGCCCGATCGTCAGCAGGCACCAGCGTAGCAGGTCAAAGCTGCCGGCGCGCGCTGCCAGCAAGCCGGCGATGGCGCTGGAAATAAAGGTCATGATCAGCACCGCCGCGCGGGTTGAAATCAACCATTTCGAGATCACGTCCAGGCGATTCCATTCCTCTTTCTCGAGGCGGGGAATGATCTTGAGCGCTTTGATCCACATGGCGGTGTTAACGTGCCAACTTCGTGGGTACATGTTGCCCTCGCGTGGAAAGGGGATGTCGATCGAAAACGGGTAGAGTATAGCACAGATGGCTGCGTGGAAGTAGCTACGGGTGCGAGCGGGCGGGAAGGACGATCTCGCCTTCTTCGGGAGCGCCCAGCCGATCAATCTGCTGTGGGCGATACGCCGCCAACCAGGCGGTGTAAGCGCACACCAGGGCGTTCAACTCGGCGGGAGCATACAGCCCTTCAGGAAGGATGCCCTGCAACAGGCGGCGGCGGGTCACTTCCTCGAAAAAGCGCATCGGATCCGGCAGCGGCAGGTCGTGTTCGTAGAGGATCAACTGGCGTTGCAGACGGCTTTCAATCGTGTTAGCGGGCAGAGGCTTCTGTCGCAGCAAGGCGTGAAAAGCAGCCTCGGCGGGGACTTCGAGCCACACCCGTGCGAAATCCCCGGCGGGGAATGCCCGGTAATCCATCTTCTGCAATTGGTGGTAGAAATGAAATCCGCGCTGCATCCAGCGCGGGCAGGCGGAGAGCGAGGCGGGCGTGCGTGGCAGGCTGATGCCTCTGTTGTGCAGATCGTACTCTACCCGTCGGGCGTTGTTCCAACGGTCGCCAGGCGGCAGCAGCGAGGATTGCGGTCGCGCTTCCGGCTGCTGCATCAAGCCCTGGTTGAGCTGCGAGGGGGCATTGACGCCGATAAAGGCGCTCGCCTGCCCGCCAACGAACGCCAGCACATCGGCAAGGCTTCCCTGCCCCAGCGCCAGCAGGTTGCGCTCGTCGTCGAGGGCAGCGTAGGTGAGTGGTTTTCGTCCGAAGCGCGGTTCGATCCCCAGACAGACCGCTTGTGTGGTGTGATCGTCCACCCATTCAGTGTAGCGCAAATCATCACGCCGCGCAACCACTTTCAACGCGCCTTTGACGAACGCTATCCACTGCGCTATACTTAATTCACTTGGTCTTTCAGGGACGTGGAAGCACGGGTTTGCACGTCAACCAAATCAGGAGGTCATATCAGAATGGCTGTGGAATCCGGATTCAAGCTCACGTATGCCACCATGTTCAAGCCCCCCGAAGAACTGCATACCCGCTTTGAGCAGGCGCTGGCGACGCTCAAGCGTAATTTAGGCAAAGAACATGCCATGCTCGTGGACGGTAAAGATCGTTTTTCGGAAGAAAAGTTTGAAGACCGCTCGCCCGCCAACACCGATGTGGTGTTGGGCGTCTTTCAGAAAGGTGGCGCAGAAGACGCCCGGGATGCCATTGCGGCTGCGCAGAAAGCGTTCCCGAAGTGGAGCCGCACACCCTGGCAGGAACGGGTGGCGCTGATTCGTAAGATGGCAGACCAAATCGACCGGCGCATCTTCGAGATGAGCGCGGTGGTCGGCATGGAGGTTGGCAAAAACCGGCTCGAAGCCCTCGGCGATGTCGCCGAGACTGCCGACCTAGCGCGTTACGCCTGCGATCAAATGGAAGCCAACCAGGGCTATGTGGTCGAGATGGGCAAAGACCCGCTGGTGGGATACCGCGCCAGCAACGTTTCGGTGTTGCGCCCTTACGGTGTCTGGCTGGTGATCAGCCCCTTCAATTTTCCCTGCGCCCTGACCGGCGGGCCGCTGGCAGCGGCGCTGGTGACCGGCAACACGGTGGTATTCAAGCCCGCGACCGATACGCCGTGGACATCGCGCCTGCTGGCGGAGTGCTTGCGCGACGCCGGCTTGCCGGACGGGGTTTTCAATTATGTCACCGGTCCAGGCAGCACGCTGGGGCAGGCGTTGATCGAAAGTCCCGAAGTGAGCGGGATCACCTTCACCGGCTCGTATGATGTGGGCATGGGCATCTTCAGCCAGTTTGCCAGCGGTCGCTGGGTGCGACCGACCATCCTCGAACTGGGCGGCAAGAACCCGGCTATCGTCTCGCGCCACGCCGATGTGGAGATGGCTGCGGTGGGCATCCTGCGCTCGGCGTTCGGCTTGCAAGGACAGAAGTGCTCCGCCTGTTCGCGAGTCTATATCGAAGAGCCGCTCTACGATATCCTCTCGGCGCGGCTGGTGGAGTTGACCAACAAACTCACCATCGGAGATCCCACTGACCGCCAGGTCTATCTTGGACCGGTGGTCAACCGCAGCTCGTACCGCGATTTCCAGCAGTTCAGCGAAGAGATCAGTCAGGCGGGGAGATTTTTGACCGGCGGTAAAGTGCTGACCGAAGGCGAATACGCCAAAGGATATTTCTGCGCTCCGACTCTGGCGGAGCTGTCTCTGGATCATCGATTGTGGAAGCAGGAAATGTTCGTGCCCATCACCACCCTGGCGAAAGTGAAAAATCTGGATGAAGCCATGCGGCTCGCCAACGATGTGGATTACGGCTTGACGGCGGGATTTTATGGCACACCGCAGGAGGCGGAATGGTTCTTCGATCACATCGAAGCCGGCGTGAACTACGCCAACCGTCCGCAGGGTGCCACCACCGGCGCCTGGCCCGGCTTTCAGCCCTTCGGCGGCTGGAAAGGCTCCGGGTCGAGCGGGAAAAATGCCGGCGGCGTACATTACCTGCAGCTTTACATGCAAGAACAGATCCGCACGCGGGTGGAGAAGGTTTGATAAAACCCCGCAGTGAGGTATGAATGAAGGCATTGAACCGCGTCGGGATTTTCTTCTTGCTGATCGGCGGCGGGTTGGTGACTCTGTTCATCCTCTCGGATATGGCGGACGCGCCTGATTTCAACCTGCTCTTCATGGGCGCCATCTGCCTGCTGGGAGGGCTATTTTTGCGCATCGCCAATCCTCCACCGAAAGCACCCCCCAGCGGACGGTTCAGCATGTTTCAACGCGCCAAAAGGAAGAAAAAAGACGGAGAAAAC
>JBBIKU010000119.1:0-7342 GCA_037445245.1 Anaerolineaceae bacterium | reverse complement strand
AGAAAACCCACCGGCAACACAATCAGCGCCATCACCCAGTAAGCCCAGCGCACACCGCCGCCAAGCAGTAACGACTGCGCCACCACCAGTGGGGACACAAAGGCGCCCACGCCAAAACTGAAATGCAACGCACTGAGAAATGGCGCTGCTTTGGCGCGGTGCAGCCACACGATCATAGTATTGGTGCCAACATCCAGCGTGGATTCAACCACCCCCAGCCCGAACATTGCCAACAGCAGCATCCACAAGGTCGAAGCCAGCGGCACCAACGCCAGCAGGGTGGCGATGCCGATCAGAGCGACGGTGTTGAGGGCATGCCCTGGCAGGCGGTCGTAGAGTTGCCCGCCGCGGTTGGCGCCCAGCAGGTTGCCCAGCGAGCGGGCGGTAAAAAGAAAACCGAGCTGTTGGATGCTGGACATAGATAGTTCCGCCAACCCCGGCAGGGTTGGTCCAAGAGAGGCGCGCGTGACACCCAGGGCGATGAAAGCGATGAAGTAAATCAATGTGCTCGAGGTGCGCGGCTTCACAGTGTCTCCCGAAAGTCCATTTCTGTAGCCTTTTCAGGCAGCAGCACCGCCGTCAGCGCCGCCGTTTCGGCAAAGATAAGATCGGCGCCGGCGCGGCGTAACTCGTGCTCGCTCCCAAAGCCACATAACACGCCCACCGCCTGTGCCCCGGCTGCCTTTGCGGATTTTATATCCACACTGGTGTCGCCAATCATGAGACATTCTTGCGGCGAGATGCCCATCGCTTCAGCGGCGTGGCGTACGGGGTCGGGGAAAGGTTTGGTGTAGGCGCAGGTTTGAGCGGTTACAACGATGATAAAGAGTCGTTGCAAATCAAAATAATCGAGGAAAGCGTGGGTGGTGGTGTGGTCGCGGGCACTAACAATTGCCATGGGGTAGTGCGGATGGAGCTGGTGCAGCATCTGACATACGCCCGGGATCAACCAGAAGTTGCGCCGTCGACGCCGCGGTCGGATATGGGCAAGGTGGTTGTACAGGCTGGCGATGGCACCATCCAATCCGAGCCGATCCAGCAAATGATACGCCAGATTAGCGGGGGTCTCCATTGCCATGATCAGCTCGCGAGCGAAATGGTGGATGCGGCGCGGGCTGACGAGCAATGTCAGCAGCGAAAGCGCCCATTCCAAACGATGCACCCACAGGTCATCGGTATCACTCAACGTGCCGTCGACGTCGAAACACAGAGCGCGGACGCGACTCACATCCAGCGCCACGCTCACGGCTCCTGATGTTCCAAGACTTCACGGGTGACAAGGTCGGCAATGACAGCGTCAGGCGCCATCACCCACAGCGTCTCGCTTCCACTGCGGATGAGGATCACCTCACCATCTGCGGTGGCGCTCCACTCGAGCGTTTCGCCCGAGTAGCTGGCGGGCGAACCCCAGCGTGCCCGGGCGTAAGAGTTGAAGGCGCCCCAGAACTCGGCTGCACTGTCAGCATCTTCCCACAGCCAGCGCTGCACCAAAACGATCTCATCGCTGCCGGCGTGATAATAGAGATGGGAACGATCCCCTGCCCAGCCTGCAGCCGCCTGGCGGGCGCTAATTGCAGCAATCTGCCAGCGTGGCAACCAGCCTCGCGCCAGCATCAGGTAGGTGTACCACTCACCGATGACATTGTCATCAATCTGCTCCCAGCCATCGCCCAAAACGGGCAGCAGGTCGGGCAGAACCACCTCTACCGCCTGATGGTTAGGATATTTATCAGGATGAAGAATGTGGGTAGTGGTTCGCGGTGGGTCAAGATAGGCGGCATCGACCGCTCCCCACCCGCCAAGATCGTAGAGCGTCTCAACGAATTCCAATCCCTGGACGTAGGGAAAGAGAAAATCTTCCTTCAAAAAATCGGGCGCGGAATCGAAGATCGGGCTGTGGAAATCACGATAGAAATTGATGACCTGCTGGCGATCTTCGTCGGTGCTGTAACGCCACAGCCAAAAGCGCTCGACGAGACTGGCGTCGCCTTCGACCAGCGCATTGGTAGCCGCGCAGTATTCGCTGTCTTGCTCGCAGGTCTCGTCATTGAGCTTCAGCCCTTCCTTCAGATCATAATGCTGATCTTGCAGGGCGTGGACAAATTCGTGGGCGTAAGTCATCCGTTGCGGACCGAAAAAGCCCTCCCGTTGCACCACGTACATGGTCTCGGTTTCGTTATCGTAGTAGCCAGCAACCTGTTCGTTGTAAAGATCAACGTAGAGACCGTACAGATCGTAGCCGGGTTCGATCAAGCCAAAGGCGCTCAAAACCAGAACATCCTCGGCGGCATCATCAACGGAATAGTCTTCGAAGAATTCCTCCGCCACCTTAACCTGCAACATTTCAGGGGTGAGCAACTCACGGCGTAAGGTACCGATGGCTGCCAATCCGCGGATTGTCACCACCTGCTGCTGAATCTCATCCATCTGGCTGGCGATTTCAGGCGGCAGGTTCTCGGAGGGATCGGCCCCAGGCATCGGCGCCTGGGGGGTGAACACCGGTGCGGGGATAGGAGCTTCCTCCCTCCCGGGCGTGCTCGGGACGGCTTCGGACACCGTGATACGACTGTTAAATAGCAAAAACGGAGCCGGGATGAGTACCAAGCTCAGACAAACACAAACGACAACCAGCAGGATGGCACAGGATAAAATGAGGCGTTTGTTCATCGTGAAAACCTTTTGTGGCTCGTTGCCAATAGTGCCGCGCCTGAAAATGCCCACAGCCGTATGGCGGGGTTCATTTTACCATCGAACCGACGGCGGCTGCCACCCGGGATATCGTCGCCGCCTGGAAACATCCCAACAACGGGAGACTTAATTGTTTTTCAAATAATCCAGGGCATACTTGGCGTCGGTATAATTGGGACGCTCTTCCAGCGCCATCTGAAAATGCCGGCGAGCTTCCTCACGCTTGTCCTGGCGGAACAAGCCCCAGCCGCGCCACAGCAAGGCTTCTTCCGAATTGGGGGTGATGCGCAGGGCGTATTCGGTCAGCGCCATCAACTCACCATTTTGTCCGCTGTGGAAATACGCCAGAAACGGTCCAAACTGGTAGCGCAGCATGCGCTGGGGCAGCCCAATTTGGCGGGCGGTGTCATAGGCTCGGGCGGCTTCGGCGTAGCGTTCAAAATAGACCAGGTTGGTACCCATATTGAACCACGCAAAAGGATTTTCTGGCTGGCGTTCGCTTTCCTGACGGGCGATTTCAAGAGCGTGCTGACGGTTGTAATCCAGATCCCAATGGTTTCCGAGCAGGACTCGCACAGTATCCTCCTGTTCCGGCATATACGCCAGCAAGTACATGCGGTTGAAGGTCTGCCAGTTGCGGTCGAATGCCTCATAAGCCACCCGTTGATCCGGACCGATGAAGCTGTTCTGTACCACGAAGGTACGCGTCACGTCATCGTATCCGGTTACCAGCAGATAATGCCCCAGCCAGCCGTCGTCTTGATACCACAGCTTTTCATCGTGATAGAAGCCTTCCTCGGTCATCACCGGGATGCCGGCAGCGAGAAAGCGGCGAATGAGATCAATGTCACCACCGACACGGTAGAGCGAACGCAGCCAGCCAACATGGTTGTTGATATAATGCACCAATTCGAACACGCTGACGTTGCGATCTTCGCGCTGAGCTTTCACTTTGGCGGCAATATCGAACTGATCACCCTGCCAACCGAAGGTGCGCAGGGTCATCGCCAGGGTTGCCGGACCGCAATTGTTCCAGTCTTGGGTCTCGTATTGCGGCGCCAGCAATAGAACGCGCTCTGCCAGGGCAGTAGGGATGGGGGTGGGTTGAGGTAGGGTCAGGGTTGGTTGCGGAGTCACAGCGCTACTTTCGGCTTTGACCGGCGTCGGCAGGCTGCCAAAGGGTTGAATCAGCGAACGGGCAACGCTCACTCCAGCATCCAGTCGCCAACCGAAGCGATGCTGCAACCGCGGCAGATTCCATACAGCCAGCCCGATGACCCCCAGTAAAACGATTCCCCAAAATATTTTTGGGGCTTTATTCTTTCTGCGGCGACGGTAAAGCATTGCTGTATGATACCAAAAAGCAAGCGGCATCCATCCCATTTATAATTAGTGGAGCATTAGAAAAAACAACCTCGAATTCGACGGCACTTCTGCCAATAGTGTAAAATGGTGGCGTAACATTACCTCGTCTTCCACATGCCGACCCAACGCGGGGCGGCGATCCAGAGGAGCACGACATGAAAATCTATTCCGTCCCCAACACCGATATGAACATCTCTCGCATCTGTTACGGGTGCATGCTGCTCGGCGGCGGTTGGAACCACGATCCACTCACAGATACGATCCGCCGCCAAGCGGTTGAGGTATTAAAAGTGGCTCTGGATGAGGGCATCAACTTCTTCGACCACGCCGATATCTACAGCTATGGCAAATCGGAAGAGGTTTTTGCTGGTTTGTGGCAGGGAGCACCCAGCCTGCGCCAGCAAATTTATCTCCAATCCAAATGCGGCATCCGCTTTGCCGGCAATCCGGACGAGAGCGCCCCCCATCGCTTCGACTTCAGCTATGAGCACATCCTGCGCTCGGTAGAAGGCAGCCTGAAACGGCTGCAAACCGACTATCTGGATGTGCTGCTGTTACATCGCCCGGACGCCCTGGTGCAACCCGAAGAGGTGGCAAAAGCGTTCGACGAACTGCACCGCGCCGGAAAGGTGCGTTACTTTGGCGTCAGCAATCACACCGCAGCCCAAATCAGCTTGCTCAAACGCTACCTGAATCAGCCGTTGGTGTTCAACCAGCTTGAACTCAGCGTTATCCATACCCACCTGCTGGACGAGGGCATTGTCATGAACCAGGATGAGCCAGAACGGGTGATACGCAACGAGGGTACCCTCGAATACTGCCGTGAGCACGACATCCTCATTCAAGCTTGGCGCCCGCTGGCATTAGGCAGGCTGACCGGAAACCCGAAGGCAAAAGTGACCGAATCCCAAAATCAAACCGCATTTGAGGTGACACAACTGGCGGCGCAAAAGCAGGTCAGCCCCGAAGCAATCCTGATCGCCTGGTTGCTGCGGCATCCGGCGGGCATTCAGCCGGTGTTCGGCAGTACCAAACCGGAACGGGTGCGCGCCTGTTGCCAGGCGGATACGGTAGAACTAAGCCGCGAGGAATGGTACCGCTTGTTCATCGCCGGGCGGGGTGGCGCGCTGCCATAGTTACACAACCCCTGCCAGCCACTGCTGTCGCCCACGAACTGTTTACCGCCCTGCTGGCAGCCGGACGGGGCGAAATGGACCATTCGGCGGTCATCACCGTGATCGAAGACCTGACAAAAATCGAAGCTCGCACATCACGGGCATAGGCTGCTTCAGACACTACAACACATGATCAGTTTGGAGGTCTCACCAGGATGCAGATCATAGAACGACGACAGATTCCCGAAAAACACCTGCCCGGCAGAATCATTCAGAAAGCGGTCGGCAAAGACAGCTTTTCGAGCAGCAATCGCATCAGCATGGGTTTTGCGCTTTACTCTGAGCGGAGCGGGGTAATGGAGCCACACCAGCACGCCGAGGAAGTGGTTTATATCGTCGATGCCCACCACGGCTGGCTGCGCTACGGACAGGAGAAAGACCGGTTGGGGGAACACATCCCGCTACAAGCCGGGATGACCCTGCACATCCCACCCCAGGAGTGGCACATGTTCGGTTACGATCCGGGTGGCTTTGTGGACATTATCTTCATCTACGGGCAGGTGGAAAACATCCGTCCCGAAGAAATGGCGGCAAACCGCTAACCCAAACGGGGCGGCTTATCGGCTCAACGATCGACGCCCAGCCTTCCTGTGGCACAAATTACCCCTTATGGCTGCTTTGCTTGAAGCGTTGGACGCTCTTTTTTTTGGCAGACGGATTTCACTGATCCCGCCACCCTCCCGTAGGCGAATCACACTGGGTGGAATGTGTGAAAGCGACCTGTCACAAACGCACCAGTGGCAGTACGACGGCAGCCAGACCACCCCCAACGATTGTGTCGTCACCTGCCTTGCCATGGTCATTCACCAGGCACGACGCTTGCAGGGGCTTTCCGGCGCATCTCCGGCTCACGGCGAACTGGCGCGCGCCATAGACTCGCCGCCCCTGCGCACCTGGCGCTGGTATCGCCTCCCCCCCACCTTTCCGCACCTCGGAAAACTGGATGTGCGCGGCGCAACCCCGCCCGACGGCGCGGTTGCCGCTTTTAACCGCTATGCGACCCTGCTACAACGCGGCGGGGAGCGCTTCGAATGGCAGGCTACCCGCGCCAGAGCATTTTCCTTCAAGCCCTTGCTCGACCAACTCGAAAATGGTTGCCCGACCATCCTTTTTGGCGTCGAAAATCGAACGCCGCATGCGGTCGTGCCAGTTGGATACGATCCCCGCCACCAACAGTGGCTGATTCTCGACCCAGGCTACGCCATGACACCGCAGAATGAGGGGCGCTTCCGTTGGTCTTCTGCCCGTCTTGCCGCCTGGTGGGGCGAACGCCATCTCGCATTCCGCCGCTACACAATGGTGGTGATCCGATCCACCGACGCCACCAGCACCACTCTACCGGTTCGATCATCTGTCCAAAAGCAGGGAGTGCAATAAACAATCTATCAATCATCCCCCAGACGGTATAATCAGAACAGAGGAGCCCGCCTTGCCTCGAAAAACACGTACAAGCACTTTTGGCGTATCCAAACGCGAAAGCCATGATTCGTCCTCCTTCTACGCCCGCAATCTTTACACCGCGTTGGGCGAAGCCGGCGATCGGCAGCGCCACTCGCCTTCCCCTTCGCTTCCCGCTCGCCAATGGCGCGACCGGATTTTTTGCCGCTCTTCAGAAGACCTGCCCCTCCCCAATGACAGCGTGGCGCTGGCATTCACCTCGCCACCCTACAACGTCGGCAAGAACTACGCCGACAACCTGACCCTGGATGCCTACCTTGAACTGATCAACCGTGTGGCGCGCCAGGTTTATCGCGTCTTGCTACCCGGCGGGCGGTATGTGGTCAATGTGGCGAACCTGGGGCGCAAGCCTTACATCCCGTTGCACGCCCAGTTTTATCAGGTGTACCAGCGCGCCGGTTTTCTGCCCATGGGGGAGATCATCTGGCAGAAGGGTAAGGGCGCCAACGGCAACTGTGCCTGGGGCAGTTGGAAGAGCGCTCGTTCGCCCCGGCTGCGCGACCTGCATGAATACCTGTTGGTTTTCTGCAAGGACACCTTTTCGCGCCCACAAAAGGGCAAATCGGATATCAGCGACGAGGAATTCATGCAAGCCACCCTTTCGATCTGGAACATTCCCGCCGAATCAGCCAAAAAGGTCGGTCACCCGGCGCCTT
>JBBIKU010000118.1:0-7418 GCA_037445245.1 Anaerolineaceae bacterium | reverse complement strand
TTACCCGTTGGCAGGCGGGCGTGGACAATGCTTGGGAGCAGGAAAAACTCGAAGTGTGGAAAATGCCTGAAAATGCCGCAGAGTCCCACACGTCAGGTGCACGCTTTGTTGGCACGCTTTTGACTTGCAAGACTCACCTACGCCGTAAGCTGAATACGTTCTACCAAATCCCAGGTATCAGCCGATAGCGCACGATCTTGCAGTAATCTGCATAACCGTCCAGATCTCTGAGAAGCACTTTCTCCTCGTTGAGAATTCTGGCGATGAGAAGCACTGGTAAAAGCACAACTGGTATCAATGCCCAGTACGAGCCCAAGGCAAGCGGGGAGAATCCGTATATCAGTGTAGCGGCGAAGTATAAGGGATGGCGCACGAGAGCGTACGGGCCTGTTGTGATCACTCGCTGCTGCTGCTCAACCTGAACGGTGCGCGATGCGTATTCGTTTTCCCTGAGAGTGAGGACAAAGAGGAAATAACCCAGAAGGACCACCACGTCAGCAACGATGACAAGCCACACTGGCACGGATGACCAACCGAACCGTTTGTCAAACCCAGGGAGGAGAAATATGGCCAGAAGAACCACCGTTGACAGCGCAATGATTCTCCTTTGCTGAGGCTCCTCCTCTCTCATTTTCAACCTGCGTTCCAGAAGTGCGGGGTTGTGCCTGAGGAGATAAGTCGCAAAGATGGACATGGGAGTGAACAAGATGACCATGAAGACCCAGGCTTCCCAATAGAAAATCGTTCCTGCTGGCAGGAAAAACATTGTTCCAAAGATAAGCACTGCTGCCAGCAGGTGTCCAATAACCATTCTTCGCAGTTGACGTGGAGATAAGAGTGTAGTAGTCATCGGGCAGCTCCTCTTGAAGAAGAGTTGTTCCCTTCAGCCGTCTAACAATATATATACAGAAAATATCCGTATATATGGTTGTTTCGTTGTTATATACAAAATTATCCTATATTATCAAAGTCTGCTGAAAATTATTATAAGATCCTTTGATCTTTTAAGCAAATCCTTGGAGCATAAAACATGGAAAGCCGCCCCAAAAAACTCCTGGACCAGGTGCGCGACGCCATCCGAGTCAAACATTACGCCCGCAATACCGAACAAGCTTGCGTTTACTGGATCAAAAAATTTATCCTCTTCCATAATAAACGCCATCCCAAAGAAATGGGTTCTGGCGACGTTCAGGCTTTCCTAACCCACCTGGCCTTAGAAGAGCATATTTCGGCTTCTACACAGAACCAGGCGCTTAGCGCGTTGCTTTTCCTGTACCGCAATGTCCTAAGCCAGGAGCTTGGTTTGGTCGACTCGGTGCGCGCCAAGCCATCTCAGCACGTCCCCACCGATCCCGCCCGCCTTTTTGCAGATACTTCAGGGTGTCCATACACACGAACTGCACCAGCTTGCTGCCTAGGTCAGCCCTGGCTTGACATGCTCGAGCCGCCGCCAGTACCTGCCAGCCCAGGCTCATGGTCGGTGCTTTGGAGTCAACGACCGAAACAGGCGTTTTCACCAGCTTGGCGGCGCAACAGCCGCCTGATAGGCGCCGCTCACGGTCAGGGCGATGATCTCACGCGCCCCGCGGCTGGCTGCCAGTTCATAAGCCTGCTGAAAATCAGGCACCCTGGCATGCGAGGTGGTTGGATGAATGAGGGTCCGTCACAAGCCGCTGATAAAAGTCGACCGGCTTGATATCAACCCGATCGCGTAGCTGCTTGCTGCCCCAGATGATGACGTGGGGGAGGACGATGATGCCGTACTGCTCCACCAGCGTTTCAGGAATATCACAGGTGCTGTCCGTTACGATTCCGATCATGTTTGCTCCCACAGACGCAACTGTTTTCACCCATGATCCATTACGGCAATTATATAGCAATCGCCTGTTATTTTCGGCAAGCCAGATTATCAAGCGCCTATCGGCAAAAAGGGGTTGTACCCGGCATCGGCGATCCCGGCTACAACACAAAACCGCTGCCGGGGGCACTGACGCTGCCTGTCTTCGACAAGTTCGGGGCACCAAACCTCTTGAATCTCGATCGCGATTGGCGCGATAATATGATTGTACCGTTTTCCCACCCTGGAGCGTAAAACATGCTTGCTCGCCGGTTTGCAATCATATTGCTCAGCGCCCTGTTGCTAGCGGCGTGTGCAACGCCCAAAACGAACGGAACGCCAGCAATGGCACAGCCAGTCGAAAACCAGTCGACGCTGCCATCCCCGCCGGAAGCGACCACCACTTCTGCAGAAACAGATGCGCAGCCTGTCAGTGAGGATGAAACCATGACCTTTGAATTAACCAGCCCTGCTTTTGCGCCCGGTGCAGCCATCCCCAAAAAATATACTTGTAAAGGCGACGACATTTCTCCGCCGCTGAGCTGGGGCGACCCCCCGGCGAGGACGAAGTCACTGGCGCTGATCATGGATGACCCCGATGCGCCGGCGGGAACCTGGGTGCATTGGATTCTGTTCAATATTCCCGCCGACCAGCGCAGCTTGGAAGAAAACCTGCTCATCACAGCCCAAAAGCAAGACTCCGGCACAATCTCGGTTGGTAGCAACTCATGGAAACGCGCTGCCTACGGCGGGCCCTGCCCGCCCTCGGGCACACACCGTTACTTCTTCAAGCTATATGCACTGGATACCACCATCAACCTGCCTGCCGGAGCGACAAAACAAGAACTGCTCGACGCCATGCAAGGGCACATCCTGGCGCAAACCGAGTTGATGGGAACGTTCAGCAAGTAAACAATATGCCGATTTGCGAGGGGTCGCGCACAAACAACCCTTCCTGACGCCGTTCAAATGCCACCCCTTCCGCTTGCAGACGTTCTGCCAGGCGTTCCAATTCCGTCGGGTTGGGCTGATTGAAGGTGCAATAAAAGATGCCAAGGCTATCGGGCGGCGCAGGCGGCGCACCCTCACCTTGCCAGGTGTTGTAGCCGATGTGATGGTGATACCCTCCCGCTGAGACGGTGCCCATGCGAAAGAGACGCCCGGTTCCCATGTCGTCAAAGCCCAGCACGTTATGATAGAAGTGCTGGCTTTGTTCCAGGCTAGATACATAGAAGTGATAGTGCCCGATGCGTGTTTCGGGCGGCACGGGAAGATCGAGGCGGTCGTCTTCGCTCAGGTGAGAGAACAGAGCGTCCAGATCGAGCGGCTCGCGCCCATCGCTGGGCGTCCCATCGGCGCGGCGGGCGTGAAACGCTCCACCCTCCATTAAAAAGATCCCATCCTCCGCTGATTCACAGTAAAGTTCGATGGTGTTGCCTTCCGGATCATCCAGATAGGTGGTTTTGGTCATGATGTGGTCGGTGGGATGATTGGGGTAGCGCAGCGAAAACAGACGCGCCGGCAAACCCGCCGATCAAGGCGGCCATCAAGCCGTATGCCAACGCCTCCCCGGCGCGGATGCCATCAAGGAGCGCACCCAGCGTAAACGTTGCCGCGCTGAGGGCAGCAGAGACAACCGCCCCCACCAGAGCGCTCACGAGCACCTTTACTATAACGCCTCCTCGTAGTACAGCCGGGGAAGCGGGCGAATTCACCGGCACGAGCTAGCCGGCAGGTTCTCACCCGACGATACGCAACACGATGTAGGGAACGAGATTGAACAGAAGAATGCCGATCTTGTAAACCGCCATGGCGGCGTAATGAATGGCATCAAATTTTTCAACCGGTAGACGAAACCAACGCCCGTGAAACCTTTGCATCCAGTCGCGTCCAATCATGAACCCGATGAACCACACAAACAGCACGCCATAATTGATGATGGCACACCACAGAAAGAAATCTCGTAGATGCACGATGCACATGACATATTCTCCCTAATCTTCTGGCGCCTTTTCGTAGGCTTCCTTTAACGCTTCGATGTCGAGTTTTTCCATTTGAAGAACTGCCTTGGTGACCCGGCTGACTTTTTGGGCATCCGAATCTTTCAACATCTCTTCCAGCACAATGGGAACGATCTGCCAGGAGACGCCAAATTTGTCCTTTAGCCAACCGCATTGTTCTGTTTCTCCGCCCGCTGAGAGCTTCTCCCACAACTCGTCGACCTCTGCCTGGGTCTCGCAGTTGACGAAGAACGAGATCGCCGGGGTGAAATTGAACACCGGTCCGCCATTCAGCGCCATGAATTCCTGACCTTCGAGGTTAAAGGTAATGGTCATCACCGTTCCCTTTTCACCGGGACCTTCCTCGCCGTAACGGGTGATCGTTCCGATGCTGGAATTTTTTAGAATAGAGGTATAGAATTTGACCGCCTCTTCGGCGTTGTCGTCGAACCACAGACAGGGGATGATCTTTTGCATGACGGTTTCCTCCTGAGCTGATCGAGTCGTACTCACCTTTTCGTTTAGGTCTGCCTACCGATCCATAATATCATAAATCACCCCGATTTTATCTCTTTGGAGGGTTAAGGTAAACGGATAGGCTGACACCGGCTGGTTGTCCTCATCAACTCAGGTAGCGAGGGTGCGGTTTGTATTGTTGGGCATATTGGAATATCCTAACGAAGCAGGTTTGCAGGAGAGCTGGGCGCAAGATTTTGCCCAAGCGAAGCCACTGATAAACTCAACCCGTCCTGCGAATTATTATATAATCAGCGGCATGTTTTCAGCAGATCGACTCGAGCGCGAAGCACGAACGCTGCAAGCCATGTTCGTGTTGTACTGCCGCGGGCTGCACGGCAGTCGTGATGCGTTATGCCAAGGGTGCCGGGAGTTGCAAGCTTACGCTTTGAACCGGCTCAGAAATTGTCCCTTTCAGCAGGGCAAGACCACCTGCGCAAAATGTCCGATTCATTGCTATCAACCCCGAATGCGCGCCAAGATCAAAGGGGTAATGCGCTTCGCCGGTCCACGCATGCTCTTCCGACACCCGCTTTTGACCCTGCAACATTATCTGGACAGCTTACAAAAAGAGCCCAAAAAAAACGCCACCAAACCGAATTGACTCTAACCAATGAGACACGCTTTCCGGCGCGCTCAAGCAGTTTTACTGCGCTGGTAGAGCCTGCGCCCAAAGAGAAGCACCCAGGTCATGAACGGAATAATGAGCGCCCGCTGGATCAATCCGAGCCAATCGGCAAAGGCGGACTCAAATTGCGGGATTTTGCTTACAACGCTCAGAAGTACAACCGCCGCTGCGCTGACCGTCCCCAATACGAGCGTCCAGCCGCGCAAAGACCGCCAGTTCGGGTCGACGTTAAATCTGCGCAGATAGACGAAACAGCTGATCGGCATCAATATAAAGGCAATTGCGCCGAGAATGCCGTGGATGGCGCCGGTAAGTGTTGTCTGCCCGGCAGGCGTCCCCATCGGATCCATGACAAAGGGTCCCGAAAGCAGGTAGCAGAAGGCGATAAGGGTGAGAAGGGTCAAGCCGCCGCGGGAAGCTTTGCCGCTCGGGAACTCGACAGCCACGCCGCGGGTGAACACGAACAGCAGCACGCCGAAAAAGATGAAGTTGGCGATCTGGATCCAGCCGCGCTGACCCAACGACAATGCACTGACATACATCGCACGCGGGTCATAAGCAGGGCGCAGCCAGCCTTCAAGCGTAAAGACCGCCACAAAAAGGAGAGCGCCGGTCATACCTGCCAGGGCGGCAAGCCGGCTTATGTTCAAGGTTCGTTTTTCCATATCGATTTCCTGTCGATTTCGATGGGTGCAGGGCGCACACATTTTTCAAGTCACGATTTCAAAGATTATCGCTCGAACAAGCGCAACAGCAAGGCGATTACCAACGCTGCCAGAAAAAGCCAAATGATGATGATGACCACCGCGGCGACTCGATTAACCGGTTTGCCTCGATGGACAACTTCCTGCGCCCTTTCCCTGCCATCGCTCATCACCTCGGCGGGGATCAGCGACAGCGCCACTTTGGCTCCCAAAGGGATGATCACAAGGTCATCCAAATAGCCGAGAACCGGAATTGGGTCTGGTATTAGATCAATCGGACTGAAGGCGTATCCCACCACTCCAGCCGCAAAGACTTTTGCATACCAGGGCACTCTGGGATCACGATACGCGAGGCAAAGCGCGTAGACCTCTACCTTGAGTTGCGCGGCTCTTTGTTTCCATTGCTCGAAAAATTGCGCCAGCATTTAGGGTTACTTTCGCCAGCTAACCACCCGAGATGAATTTAGTGAGACAATTGCGGCAGAAGACGATTCGCCAGGTTTCATTGGCGTTACCGGCACTCACCACCTAGGATAGAGCGAGGTCGCTCACATTTTCCATGGGACGCACTTATGAGCCTGCTGCCCGTTTGAGCACCCGCAGCGCATCCAGGGTGACCCATTTGCTGGGCTGGTTTCTTTTTTCGATAAGCCAGGTGCGAGAGACGGAACCACACCGCCATCTTCCCTGTTCATCCTGGCGGTTCAGCACTCGTTCCAACAAAAGCGCGAACCGCGACTCCGTGGCATAGCCGTGAACAGCAAGCGCTTTAAGGGCGCTGAGCAGGTCCCAGACACGCGGTACGCCAAAAGTGAGCCAGCGTTTATGCTCACCGTCGAAATCATAGCCGGCATTCAGCAGGACGTTCGCCAGACGGTCTACCGTGCTTTTGGAGCGCGCCGATCGCATCGCTGCAGGGAGCACAGCCAGACCATTAAGCGCCGCGATTGCCCCCCACAGGCAGTGGCGATGCTGGTAGCGACCGCAATCGAGCGCATCATCGGTCGCCATGTCCTCGATGACGAAACTAAACGCAGCCCGCACACGCGGATCATTCCCCAAACCGAAATAGATCAGAAAGGGAAGATGCTCGCCCGTGGTGCAGGGAAATATTCCGCTTTTCAGCTTCCTCGTCAATGAAAAGCCGCCGCTGAGGTGTTGGCAGAATTTCAGGAAGGAATCACAGCCGGCAGCGGTGCGCTGGTCGGGAACAACCCCCAGCATATACAGCAGGGTGAGTGCAGTGACGGCGCCCTGGGCGGTGTACGGTTTGGTTTCATCGTCGCCCCAATACCCCTCAGGGTGTTGCAGGGTGAACAATTGCATCACCAGCGGTTGGCGGGCAATGGCGGCTCTGGCTTGCTGAACCTCGGCGTCTTCAGCGGGGCGATCGAGAAGATCGATCAACGTCCAGTAGCGCACCGATGGGTTTTCAGGGCTGAGCAGCCAGGAAAGTGGATCGCCTTTGAGACTCTTTAACCAGCTTTGCATTGCAATCCTTTGAATTTATGCTGAGCCATTTCCGTGCAGGCGCACAAATTCCCATCGCTGTAAAAGCATTATAGCGAAACACTTAAGAAAGGCAAGCAGGAATTGGACGCTGGTGTAACATACTTTCTGTAAAATTGTGAACCTTAACAAAAGAGGTGAGTCAGGAGTATCCTAAAGGTCATCACACCCAAACAGGAGGCTGAAATGACTCACCCACATGATTATACCTTTGCAGACGAGAT
>JBBIKU010000117.1:7180-7429 GCA_037445245.1 Anaerolineaceae bacterium | reverse complement strand
TTTTTTTGGTGATGGGGCTATTAACCAGGGTACTTTTTACGAAGCCGCCAACATGGCAGCGCTCTGGAAATTGCCGGTGGTCTATCTGTGTGAGGAGAATCAATACGCCGAGTTTTCCATCAGTCGCAATACTTTGCCGATCGACGATCTCACACTGCGGGCGGCTTCCTTCGGGATGCCCGGTGTGTCGGTAGATGGTAACGATATTCTAGCGGTATATCAAACTCTGCATGAGGTGATTGAACGGGC
>JBBIKU010000117.1:0-7114 GCA_037445245.1 Anaerolineaceae bacterium | reverse complement strand
GGCCCACGACGAACACCGTCTGCACGCTGACGCCTACCGTCCGGAAGGCGAAACGGAAAGCTGGTGGAAGCTTGAACCGATTCAACGATTCAGGCAAGTGCTGGTGGGGGAGGGCATTTTAAGCGAGCCGGAAATCGATTCTGTGGCAGCATCCGCTAAAAAGGAAATTCTGGATGCAGTCGAGTATGCAAAGAATAGCGCGGCGCCGGCTGTCGAGGAACTCTGGAAAGACGTCTACGTGGAGGGATGATGGTGCGTGAGCTGACCTATCGGGATGCTTTGAACGAAGCTCTGCACGAAGAAATGGAACGCGATCCGAGTGTATTTGTATTGGGTGAAGATGTTGGGCAGTACGGCGGTCCTTTTCAAGTGACGCGGGGTTTGTACGAAAGATTTGGAGAAATGCGAGTGCGTGATACGCCTATTGCGGAAGCGGGTTTTACAGGCATTGGCGTCGGCGCTGCATTGACCGGTTTAAGACCGGTGGTAGAAATTTTATATATCGATTTTGCCACACTGGTCATGGATCAGATGGTCAACCAGGCTGCCAAATTACGCTACATGTTTGGCGGCAAAGCCAGTGTTCCGATGGTGCTTCGAACCCAGGGGGGCGGCGGACGTGGCAACGCTGCTCAGCATTCACAGAGCCTTGAAATGTGGTTTGCCCACGTGCCCGGTTTGTTGGTGGTGCAGCCCTCCGATCCGTATGATGCTAAAGGGTTGCTTAAATCGGCAATCCGAAACGACAATCCGGTAGTTTTCATCGAGCATAAACTTTTATACGGTGTAAAGGGAAAAGTTCCCGAGGAGGAGTACCTAATCCCAATCGGTGCCGCGGAAGTAAAGCGACATGGCGGGGATGCCACCATCGTTGCCAATTCTCGGATGGTTCACTTTGCGTTGGCAGCGGCTGAAAAACTGGCGTTGGACGGTATTGAAGCTGAGGTGATCGATCCTCGCACCATCAAACCGTTGGATGTGACTACGATTGTGGAATCGGTTAAAAAAACGGGCAGGTTGATCGTGGTCAGCGAGGGGGTGCGCACTGGCGGTTTTGCTTCTGAAGTAGCGGCACAGATTCAAGAAGCGGCGTATGATTTTCTGGATGCCCCTATCCAACGCGTCACTACCGAGGATGTACCCATTCCTTACGCCGGGGAGCTGGAGCTGGAGGCGCTGCCAAAAGAAGAAGATATCATCGTGGCGGTAAAATCGGTAGTCTACTGAGAGGTGGTTCATGCCAGATGCCGAACGAGTGGTCATTGTCACTGGCGGCGCAAAGGGGATCGGAGCAGCAATTTGCCGGGCTTTCGCCAGGCTGGGTTGTCGGGTGGTTGTCGCCGATGTGGATGAAGCTGCGGCGAATGAGACCGCCGTACGGCTGATTGAAACCGGTAGCGGCGGTTTGCCGGTGTGGGTGGATGTTGCGGACACCAACAGCGTTGATGCCATGCTCCATCAGGCTCTGACAGTCTACGGGCGAATCGATGTGCTGGTGAACAATGCCGGCATCTGTCCCCTTACTGCTTTTGAAGACATTGATGAATCCGAGTGGGAGCGGGTTATGGCGATTAATCTCAAAGGCGCGTTTTTGTGCAGTCAGGGGGTGATCAAGCACATGAAAGAACGCCGTTACGGGCGGATCATCAACATCTCTTCGGTTGCGGCAAAAATGGGTGGTGTGATGGTTGGCGCTCATTACGCTGCGTCCAAAGCCGGTTTGCTGGCGTTGACCTGGTGTTTGGCACGCCGGTATGCTGCGGATGGCATCACCGTCAACGCCATCGCGCCTGCCACAATTGAAACCGAGATGACTTGCGGTTGGACAGTCGATAAGCGGGAAACGCTGTTGAAGAGCATTCCGATTGGGCGGCTGGGAATGCCGGACGATGTGGCTGCCGCGGCGGTGTTTCTGGCATCCGATGCAGCTAGCTTCATCACCGGCGAAGTGCTGGATGTCAACGGCGGTTTTTTGATGGATTGACAGGTGTTGAATGGCAGTTGATGTGATTATGCCCAAGTTGGGCTTAACGATGGAGGAAGGCACGCTTGTGCGTTGGCTTAAAAGCCCGGGCGACTCGATTCGCGCTGGTGAAGCATTATTCGAGGTCGAGACGGATAAGGTGACGCTCGAAGTTGAGGCAACCACCACAGGGATTTTGTACGAGATTGTTGCCGGAGAAGGGGCGACCGTCCCGGTGGGCGCTGTTGTGGCGCGGCTGCGTTCAACTGATGGAGAAGCTAAAGCGGATGACTTGCCAGCGCTTGCGGAAAATCGTTCACAGGCACATCGCATCACCCTCGAGGGAGATCATCCCGGTTGCCATGTGCCACAAGCACAATCGGTGGCGGCTGCGCCGTTATCTCCTTCGAAAGCTGAGCAAGATGATAAGGTCCCTGTTTCCTGGCGAGCGCGCCGCGTCGCCAAACGGCACGATATCGATGCCGACTCACTTTTCCCCGGCAGGGGTCCTGGTGGGCGAGTGGTGGAGAAAGACATCCTGGAGGCAGTGACATCTCGAAGCGTGACGGAGAATGGTCGTGGATTAAAATTAACCGCTGTCGGTCGATTGGGGAAAAAGCAAAAACCGGAAAGTTATACCAGCATGCAATTTTCTAGTTTATCGGTAGAGATCATTGCTGATGCCCTGCTCGATCTGAAACGGAGATTGGGCGGGTATGTTCGAGATCGAAGCGGGGTTCGGCTCGCTTTCGACGATATCCTGATAAAGATCGCCGCTTCTGCTCTGCAAGCGTATCCGGGTATGAACGCCGTCTGGTTTGACGAGCAGGTACACTTAAACTCTGAGATCAAGATCGGGCTAACAATCGCCACTGACAAAGGAATGGCAACAATGGTTTTGCGCGCCCCGGCGCAGATGACCTTATCGCAGATCGCTGCCGAGAGGGCGCGGTTGGCAACCGAGGCGAGCCAGGGCTTGCTTGCAGTGGAAGACACGTTGGATGCTGCCCTTCATATTGCCAACCTGGGAATGTTCGGCGTCGATCGGTACCAGCCAACTGTTATTCCCCCTCAATCTTGTATACTTGCAGTCGGGGCGATCAAAGAACGCCCGGTGGGTTTCGACGGCGAATTGATGCTAAAACCCACTGTACACCTGACGCTCACCTATGACCAGCGGGTGATCGACAGTTTCACCGCAGCCGCTTTTTTGCGGCATGTTACCATGCTGATTGAGCAGCCCTGTACCATGCTGCTCTAAGTTTGAAAAAATGGTTAATTCCAGATATTATCGGTGTACCGTGGAGAGATGAATGAACGACAAATTGAGTACCTACCGCAAAGCGCAAAGTCCGCTTCCTAAGCACAACTGGTTATGGAATCTGTACGGCGCCGGTTTAGAGAATATGGGAGAAGATGGCAAACCGAATCAACAACCCATGCCTGAATTTGGGCAGGACCAATTGCTCATCCGTCACGATGCCTGCGGGTTGTGTTTTTCGGATATCAAGGTGATCACACAGGGTGAGAATCATCCCCGCATCCAACGCGATATGAAGAAAGAGCCCGTGGTGCTGGGACATGAAGTTGCTATGACCGTGGTTGGGGTCGGCGAGCAGCTTAAAAATGACTATAAAATTGGCGACCGCCTGACACTGGAGACCGATATCTACGTCAACGGCGTCGGGATGGCGTACGGTTATGTGTTTCAGGGCGGATTGTCACAGTATGCGGTAATTGATCAACGGATCATGAACAGCGACCGGGGTAACAACCTTATCCCGGTGCATCCAGATATGGGCTACGCCGAGGTTGCTTTGATTGAGCCCTGGGCGTGTGTAGTGGCTGCTTACCGTTTGGAATACCGAACGATGATCAAACCGGGCGGCACCCTGTGGATTATTGGCACCGGCGACCAACGGGACTATACCGTGGGCACAGGTTTTGACGAAAACTTCCATCCGCAAAACCTCCTCCTGACTGATGTGCCATCACCGTTTGCCGAATGGCTGAAAAATCGCGCTGGCGGGTTGGGCGTCAATGTGTTTGAGGCGGTCGAGCTTTCTCGACCACCGGTCGCGGCAATAGATGATATTGTCATTTTAGGCGCCAACCCTGAGCGAATTGAGGCAGCCTGTCCGCATCTTGCACCTTTCGGGGTGCTGGCAATCGTTGCTCAAACAGCGCTGCCGCGCCGGATTTCGCTTGATGTGGGGCGCGTTCACTATGACCGCTGGGTTGTGACCGGTGGTACGCATGCCGATATTGCGCGTGCCTTCAGCGATCAGCCGGTGCGTTCGGCGCTCAAACCCGGTGGTTGCGCTTGGTTTGTGGGCGCCGGAGGACCGGTTGGGCGGATGCATGTTCAACACGCGATTCAATTTCCCGACCCACCTTCGGTGATCGTGTGCACCGATATCAGTGATATGCGTTTGGAAGAAATGTGCGTCACATTCAGCGCTGAAGCGGCTGCCCGTGGTATTGAATTTATTTGCCTGAATCCGACCAATCAAGAATCCTACCAAAGGGGGATGGCGCGCTTTTTCGCCACGGGTTTCGATGATGCCGTGGTGCTGGTGCCAGCAGCGGCAGTGATTGCTGATGCCGCATCGCACGTCGCGGTGGGGGGGACGGTGAACGTGTTCGCTGGGGTTGCTCGCGGCACGATGGTCGAGCTGGATTTATCCGATGCCTATTTGAAAGGCGTGCATGTCATCGGTCATTCGGGGTCGATTATGAGTGATATGCAAATAACGCTCCAGCGTGTGGAGGCGGGTGAACTGACGACCAACCGGTCTGTTGCGGCAGTTGGTTCGTTGAGCGCTGCCCGCGACGGCTTGCAGGCGGTCAAAGATGCCAGCCTGCCGGGCAAAGTCGTCATTTATCCCCATATCAAAGACTTCCCCCTTACGGCATTACCTGATCTGAAGGAGCGCCTGTCATCGGTATTCGAAAGATTGCACAACGGCAGGGAGTGGAACAATGAAGCCGAACAGGAATTATTAAACCTTCTACTGCCCTGAAGATAGCCGCATGAAAATTAATTCGTTCAACCCCAATTCACCGCCGCTGGATGGCGACGGCTTGCCCCCTCCGTTGATGACGTCGGAAGAGGGTTCTTTTGCCCGGAGTACCATTGTTGAGCGGAAGCCCTTTCTTATCCGGCAGGTTCAGGAAAATAACGCTTACCCCACCGAAATTATTGCGGCTTTGGAGCAGTACCGCATCGAAATTGCTGGTCAGCCAATGCACTTCTTGCAGGAAGACGCCCCGGACGTTGATGACTGGAACCGGGCGCTGGCTTTTCTTGGCGGGGCGCCCTGGCTGGACGCTCCCTGGTATTTCGCGGAAGCATTCTTCTATCGGCGTTTGCTTGAGGCGGTTTGTTATTTCCAGCCCGGTGCCTGGCAGGGCATCAATCCGTTCGGCGTTCAAAAGCGTGCACAAATTGAGCAGGATTGTGCGCAATTTGCTCATCTTTGGAAAAGCATCACCGAGAATGCTCCGGAAGGCAGGTTTGACATTCTGTTGCACTCGGCATTATGGGGAAACCGCAACGATTTGAGCAATATCACTATTCAGGTTCCGGCAGCCAGCGGCGCAGCCACCGAAGAAGAGCGCCGGTGGATACTGATTGATCACACCCCGCAAATCCGCAGCATTTTGTCCGCTGGTGTCAGGCGATTGGATTTCATCTGTGATAACGTCGGCTTTGACCTGCTTTTCGACCTGGCGCTGGCAGACCATGTTCTGGAGTATGGCTGGGTTCAACGTGTGATTCTTCACCTCAAGAACCAGCCATTTTTCGTCTCGGATGTCATGCCGCAGGATGTCGGTGAAACCCTGGCGATATTGCTGGCTGCCGACAGCCGCGCCGCCTCGAAGCTGGCACAACGCCTCGAATGTCATCTTGCGGATAGCCGTCTTGTGCTCAAAACAGATCCGTTCTGGACCGGTTGGCGGATGTATCGGCAAATGCCCTCGCATCTGCGAGACGAGTTCGTTGAGTCAGATTTGACGCTGATCAAGGGTGACGTTAATTACCGTCGACTATTGGATGACCGCCATTGGGATGCTACGACACCTTTGGAAATCGCCGCGGCGAGCTTCCCTCGACCATTCGCAGTATTGCGAACGCTCAAGGGGGAATTGATCGTGGGGTTACAGCCCGGGCAGGCAGAGTGGCTTTCGTCGTTTGAGCCAGATTGGATGATCAATGGTAAGCGTGGCTTGATCCATCTCACTAGTTAAATTTTGTGTGGAGTGTGTTTGTATGGAAAAGTTATTACAAGATCGCATTGCCATAGTAACCGGCGGGGCACAGGGATTGGGCAGAGCGATCTCACTGCGACTGGCTGAAGTAGGTTGTCATGTGGTTGTCGCCGATCTTAAAGAAGAGCTCGCCAAGGATACCGCGGCAGCCATTGCTGACCGCCGTTCACTTGCGATCAAAGTCGATGTGAGCGATGAAAATCAGGTATCTGCCATGGTCAAACGGACTGTGGCTGAATTTGGACGGTTGGACATTCTGGTTGCCAACGCAGGAATTCTGATTGCGGGGGAGCTGACCGAGTTCCCGGCTGAACAGTGGCGGATGGTGATGACGGTCAATTTGTTCGGGTATTTTTTGTGCGCCAAACATGCTGCCCGGGTGATGAAAGCACAGCGCAGTGGTGTGATCATTCAAATCAATTCGAAATCTGGCAAGAAAGGCAGCTATAAAAATTCCGCTTATTCTGCCTCAAAGTTTGGCGGTGTGGGGCTTACCCAGAGCATTGCGCTCGAGCTGGCTGAATTCGGGGTGCGGGTCAACGCGGTGTGCCCGGGTAACTTGCTGGATTCCCCGTTGTGGGTTGATTCGCTCTACAAGCAATATGCCAAAAATATGGGGATCAGCGAAGCCGAAGTGCGCCAGCGGTACATTGATCAGGTGCCGTTGAAGCGCGGCTGTACATATGATGACGTGACCAATGTGGTGACTTTTCTGGCTTCGGACCAAGCCAGTTATATGACCGGACAAGCCATCAACGTTACGGGTGGTCAACAAATGGATTGACGAATACCAGAACACTAGAACGTAAAAAGCCTTTCCTGAAGTGAAAGGCTTTTTTGTGCGGTGCGGGAGCGACGGGATTCGAACCCGCGGTCTCG
>JBBIKU010000116.1:0-7507 GCA_037445245.1 Anaerolineaceae bacterium | reverse complement strand
GCCGCGTCCGATCATCTCGCGCCGTTTTCGAAAAAATAGCAATTTTTGCCCGGCTTGAATGGTACGATAGCCCAAATAGAGACTTAATACCACCCCCACAAGCGACAAAACAAACGCGGTTAGCACCCCAGTACGAATATCTAGGTTCATCGGTAAAGTGTAAGAGGATTGTAAACTCGATTATAGCAGCTTTTATATTACCATAGACCTACGCCGCATAGCGGAAAACCTTACTCTTGAGTAGAATCGTCGAGGAATTTCGGTAATTTCTTATGACCCTAAGCGCCGGAACATTGCTAAACAAGCGCTATCGCATCCTCTCGATCCTGGGGACCGGGGGGATGGGTTCCATATATCTGGCGGAAGACGAGAATCTCAAGATAACGGTGGCGGTCAAAGAAAACCTCTACCTCAGCGAAGAATACAGCCGTCAATTTTACCGGGAAGCCAACATCCTCGCCGGATTACGGCATCCCAATCTGCCCCGCGTCGGCGATTACTTCACCATCGCAGATCAGGGACAATATCTGATCATGGATTATATCGAGGGCGAAGACCTGCGGGAACGCATCGAGCGCAAGGGCGCCCTCAAAGATACCGAAGTCACTCTCATCGGCGCCTACATCTGTGATGCCTTGGCATTCTTACATTCCCGAAACCCTCCGGTCATTCATCGCGACATCAAACCTGGCAATATCAAGATCACGCCTGAAGGTGAGGTCTTTCTGGTCGATTTTGGACTGGCGAAGATCATGGTGGACAGCCAGTCGACCACTACCGGCGCCCGCGCCATGACGCCCGGATATTCTCCCCCCGAACAATATGGGGGCAGCTCGACCGACGCTCGTTCGGATATCTATTCCCTGGGCGCCACGCTTTACGCTGCCCTTACCGGCATCATCCCTGAAGACGGCTTGGCGCGAGCCACCGGCAAAACTGACCTTACCCCGATTAACCAACTGGAACGCCACATCAATCGCCAATTGGCTCGCCTCATCGAAAAAGCGCTCAGCGTCGAACCCCAAGATCGCTTCCAGACCGCCGAGGAAATGAAAATTGCCCTGGTCGAGATCGGCAAACTGGAGGGCTTCACCCAACCCCGCTATCTGGTCGCTCCGCCCCCAGTGGCATCCAGTGACGTCAAAAAAGAGATGCCCGGCGATGAAACACCCTCGCCACAGTTCAAGTCCCCACTACGTGGGCACAAGCTGCGCACAGCTCCCAAACGCCCCACCCGACCCCTCAAACGGTTCAACTGGATCCCGGCACTGCTGCTATTAGTCGGTGCTGTCGCTGCCACCTTCTTCTATCTCCAGCCAAACTCGCAACGCGCGCTGGCGAATCTCTTTCCACAACTCTTAGGACAGGCTATCACGCCCACGCTTGAGCACACCCCCCAAAATGCTGCACTGCCACCCCTCACCACCCCAACGCCTTCCACCACACCCACAGACAAACCAACCGAGATTGTTGCGCCCACCGCAACACAAATCCCGCTCATCCTACCCACCCCGACGGGCGGCGGGCGAGGTGAGATCGCCTTCGCTTCCGATCGCACCGGTACGATGCAGGTCTGGAAGATGAACAGCGATGGTAGCCAGCAAAAACAATTCACCAACCTCATCGAAGGTGCCTGTCAGCCCCATTGGTCACCCGATGGCGAAAAACTCGCTTTCATTTCACCCTGTGGCGTTCGAAGAGGTTTCTACTTCGATCAGTCCAGGATCTTTTTTATCAACGCCGATGGCAGCGAGATGCAGATGCTGCCGGTCAGCGAAGCAGGTGATTTTGATCCTGCCTGGGCGCCGGATGGCAAACGCATTGCGTTCACGTCATTGAGAACTGGCACTGCCCACATCTTCGTCTACGATTTCGAATCCAGAACGCTGCACGAACTTTCCGATACCCGCTTCGCCGACATGCATCCCACCTGGCATATCGACGGCAAACAACTGGCGTTCGTCCGCAAAGAAACTTTTCATCACGTTTATATCATGTCCGATCAGGGCATCACCCAGTTCCGCTTTAGCTCAAGCGGCAACGTAACCGATCTTTGGCCCGACTGGTCACCCGATGGTCACTTCATTGTGTTCAGCCGCAGCAAGGTATCCCCACTGCTGCCCTGGCTGCTCAGTCTGCGCTACGAAGATCGCAGCACCGGGCGAACGACGCGCATCCCTCCATTAGGGGCGGCGCAATTTGGACCGATCGCCGAGGCGAGGATCTCGCCGGACATGCAATGGATTGCCTTTCGCGGCTGGCCCGATGGTCGCAATCACGATGTCTATTTGATGGACTTCAATGGCGAAGAACGCCAACGCTTGACTTCCGATCCCGGCTACGACGGCATGCCGGCTTGGCGACCGTTGCCTGCCCACGATTAAATTCCGCTATAATGATGGGGGAGAAGAAGCATGAGTATTGAAATCGGTAGCTTATTGAAAAATCGTTACCGCATCGATGCGGTGATCGCACGCGGGGGCATGGGGGCAATCTATCGCGGCACGGACGAAAGCCTTGGAATTCAAGTTGCTGTTAAAGAGAACCTCACCTTCAGCGAAGATGCCGCCCGCCAGTTCCGCAAAGAAGCAAGCATTTTGGCAGGCTTGCGCCATCCCCATCTGCCCCGCGTTACCGACCATTTTATAATCACCGATGGGGGACAATACCTGGTGATGGATTTCATCGAAGGCGAAGATCTGCGCCAACGGATATCCCGTCTGGGTAGCCTCCCCGAAGAAGAAGCTATACTGATCGGCGTGGCGATAGCAGATGCCCTTGCCTATTTGCATTCTCGCCAACCGGTTATTCTCCACCGCGACATCAAGCCCGGAAACATCAAGATCACCCCTGCCGGCGAGCTCTACCTAGTCGACTTCGGGCTGGCGAAAATTTCCCAATCCGATCAAACCACCACCGGCGCTCAGGCGCTCACGCCCGGCTATGCCCCACCCGAGCAGTACGGCGCCGGCAGCGAGATTCGCTCCGATATCTACTCGCTGGCTGCCACCCTTTACACCGCCTTGACCGGCGCCATCCCCGAGGACAGCCTGGCGCGGGCAATGAACAGCACCGAGTTGACCCCCATTCGCGATCACAACCCGGCAGTATCACCGAAAGTCGCATCGGTCATCGAAGCTGCTCTGGCGATCGCCGCGGAGCAACGTCCGGCTTCAGCCGAGCACTTTCGAGAGGCGCTCCTCACTGCCAACACGCAGGTACGCCGTAAGTACGCCCAGATGGGAACGGCGCGCATTACCCCAGCGGGAGATGATTTGGGCGCAACCGTTTCGCTGACTCACCAACCCACCGCCAGACCTGCTCCAAAGGCAACAAAATCGAAAGCCCCGCTAGCGCTCTTGATCAGCGGCGCAATCATCTTGTTAGCGATTTGCGGCGGAAGTGGCTGGTTCTTCCGCGACGCCATCTTCCCGCCAGTCGCTGCGGTATCGCTCACCGTGGATGCGCCGCCAACAACCGCAGCACCACCGCTCGTCGACAGCGACCCAACCCAAATGGTTGAAACAGCAAAACCCGAAACATCTGCCGCCAGCATTGCTCCCGAGATCACCGCACCCACCGAAATCACTCCAACCGTTCAGGCGACTCCGATTGGCGGCGGCTCAGGTCAGATTGCCTTCGCCTCAGATCGCTCCGGCATCCCCCAAATCTGGCTGATGGACAGTGATGGAAACAATCCGATCCAAATTACCAACCTCCCCGATGGTGCATGCCAGCCAGAATGGTCCCCAGATAGCAGCCGACTTGTGATCACCTCACCCTGCCCGAAATTCAAAGACAGCTACGAGGGATCAAGCCTGTTTCTGATCCATAACGATGGCAGCGGTTTAACACCACTGGTTTCCAAACCCGGCGGAGATTTCGATCCCGCTTGGTCGCCGGATGGCAGCCGCATTGCCTTCACCTCGCTGCGGCAGGGCAGCATTCCCTACGTTTATCTATACGACTTGGGCAGTAATACATCCCAGCGCATCACCAAAACCTCCACCAACGAGAGACGACCCGCCTGGTCGCCGGATGGCAACTGGATCGCTTTCGAGAGCACCCGCCTTGGCGATTCGCAGATTTGGACGATGAACACAAGCGGCGAAGCTGTGCGGGAACAAACCGGCAGAGACAGCGGCGCTGCTTCCTACCCCACCTGGACGCCCGCAGGGGATGTCATCCTTTTTTCGTTGGGCGCTCGCAATCCGATCATTGCTGCCAGAGAGGTCAACGTCCCCGCCGCGCCGGTCGTGCGCCTAGCGGATCTGTCGCCTGCCCTGAATGCCAAGGTCTCGCCAGATGGCTACTGGGTGGTCCTTCAGGCGTTGCAGAACGGTAAGCTAAACATCTATCGCATGACGATCAACGGCGCCATGTTGACCGCAATAACCGACACATCCACCAACGATTTTGATCCAGTCTGGCGACCGTGACCGACAATGCGGCGAATCACCTTTCACAGACCCAACTGCTGCCGGGTGCGGGCTTTACCTCTGCCGCGCATCACATCCAATATAAGCGGCAGCACCCTGGCATACAAACCGTAGCGCAACCGATCCGTCGGATAGTCCCAGGCGCCGATCGTTCGTACCACCCTGCCGTTGAAGCCTTCTTTGAAACGAAACACCCCCCACATGCCATCCTTTTGGTTGAACTCATCCGGCGCGCCCCACAGATCGTAGCGGCGGCAGCCCAGTGCGCACGCCCGCCGGATGGCTTCCCACTGCAATAAATGATTGGGCATCTTTTCGCGGTGGGCAGCGGATGACATGCCGTAAAAATACCAGGCGCTTCCGCCAAAGTGAAACAATATCAGCCCCGCTACCGCTTCACCAGCAACCTCGGCGATCAACACCTCCGCCATGCCATTTTCCATGAAAGTCTGCCAAACCGTCTGGTAATACACCTGCGGGCGAACCACAAAGCCATCTCTCACCGAAGTCTCGGCATACATGCGGTGTAGCAGCGGCAAATCTGCCAACGTACCGCCCCTTACCCGTACCCCCCTGCGCCTCGCCAGCCGAATGTTGTAACGCGTTTTTTGCTTCATGTTTGCCAGCAAAGCCGTTTCACCTGCTGACAGATCCAACCAGATCGTGTTGCGGAATTGCACCTGCTCCCTGGAGAAGACCCAGCCGCGTTTTTGCAAACACGCCAACAACTCTTGCCCCAGTGGATCGCTGCTATCTTCCGCTGAGCCGGGCACGCCGGTGGCGGTGACGACTTCAGCATCGAATTTGAGGAGGATCGCTCGCTCCTGACGGACAAGGGTTTGAAGGTCATCCAGAACACGCTCGCGCAGGGTTTCGTGTCCCCAGTCCAGCAACGGTCCGCGCGGAATATACAATACGCAAAAGGGTGAAATTGATCTTTTAAAAGTCAGATTTCGTTTCAAAATCAGCGCAGCCGCTTCCGGCGTGCCGTTTTCATTGCGCCACAACCGCGGCATTACCTGCCAGCCAAAGCGTTGTTTGAATTCACCCCACTGCCAGGATTGAAGCACGTGAGCGTCACCCAGCGAGTGTAAAATTCCATTCCAGGTTGCGGCATCCACAGCACTCAACCCATTCCGCCTGCGCGAAAGCGCAGCAGCAAACGATACAGCGCGTAGAGCGCCGGCTGATAAACACGATCCCAGGCGCCGATGGTACGCGCGAGCTGACCGCCAAAACCGCGTTTAAAGCGATACACCGACCACAGTCCTCCGCTCCGTTCCAAACAACGGGTTTCGAGTTTCTCTTCATTAAAGTCAGGGACGCCCCACAGATCATATATTCGGCAGCCATGACGACGCGCCCAGTTCATGGCTTCCCATTGCAAGAGGTGGTTTGGCATACGTTGTCGTTCCATCTCGCTCGAAGCGCCATAAAAATACCAAGCGCGATTCCCACGCCGAAACGCCATCAAAGCCGCCAGCGGCTGTGAGTAATAGGTCGCCAGCAAAAGCACGCAGGCATCCTCACTCGCAAACAGATCGAACGCTCTCTGATAATAATCCAGGCTGTGAACACCAAACCCATCCCGTCCACCGGTCTGCAACATCAGCCGGTGAAAAAGCCGCACATCATCGCTCTGGCTGACCTCAACACCCTTCTTTTTCGCCAGGCGGATGTTGTAGCGCCATTTTTGTTTCATAGCTGCCAGCCAATCTGCCGGTTGACCTTCCAGCGAAATCAAAATCGTGCGGCGCGGCTGTACCGCCTCCGAGCGGATAAAACCCTGTCCAAAACGGGCGGATTCAACTTCGCCCGGTTCGAATACATCCGGCTCCACCTTGAGAAAAATCGTGCGCCGTAGCTTACAGACGCGGTCGAGCTCGTCCCACAATGGCGTCCACCTCTCGCCCAACGGACCCTTTGGGATATAAGCCACCCGCAAACCCAGGGGCAATTTGCGGAACAACACCAGCGCACCGCCGTCGCCGGCGCAAACCGGCACAGCTTCCCACCCGTATGCTTCCTTCAGACGAGCCCAGCTCGTTGTCTGCAATAGATGTGAATGGGGATATTGGGTCAGGAGTCGATCCCACTCCGCAAAGGATACAACAGGCATTACTCGATCGCCGTCATTTCTGGCGGCGGGGTCACGCCGATTGCCGATTCAGGAATTACTTCATCCAACAAACGGACAATGGCTGAATCTTCACCTTCCTGCGCCAGATGCACTAGTTCATCCACAAGCCGCCTCAGCGTCTCGCCTTGCAAGTTGCCGTCCCCTTCCTGACGATAAATATCCGGATGTTGGGTGGGTTCAAACATGTGTCCGTTGTCCCACAGGTCTTCACTGAGCTTCTCACCGGGGCGGATACCGGTAAATATGATTTCGATGTCCTTTCCCGGTTCGAGCCCCGATAGGCGAATCAAGTCTTCTGCCAAATCCAGAACGCGTACCTGTTCACCCATATTGAGAATAAATGCTTCTCCCCCTTCGCCCATACTGGCAGCCTGGAGAACCAGATTGACTGCCTCTGGGATGGTCATAAAATACCGCTGCATATCCGGGTGGGTGATTGTCACCGGTCCGCCGCGGGCAATCTGGCGTTTAAAAAGGGGCACCACACTGCCACGGCTGCCCAGAACATTTCCGAAACGCACCACCGAAAATGATCGTCCCGATCGTCCGGCTGCATCCAGCACAATCTCTTCGGCGATGCGCTTGGTTGCACCCATCATATTCACCGGACGGATGGCTTTGTCGGTCGAGATCATCACCAGTCGATCAACTCCGTATGCCAGCGACGCTTCGACGATGTTGCGCGTCCCGCCAATATTGTTGGTAACCGCCTCTTCAACGTTGATTTCCATCATCGGCACGTGCTTGTGCGCCGCGGCGTGGAACACCACTTCAGGACGATGGCGCAGAAATATCGACTTGATCCTCGGCATGTCGCGAACATCGGCAATTACCGGTCGTGCAAGCAATGAAGGAAAACTCTCCTGAAGTTCAAGCACAGTTTCAAAAATCGAATTCTCACCATGCCCCAGCAAGATCAATTCAGCAG
>JBBIKU010000115.1:0-7574 GCA_037445245.1 Anaerolineaceae bacterium | reverse complement strand
ATGTGAGGGTGGTCGAGGCGCTGGCTGGTTTCACCAACCACGTTCAGCCCGGCGGTTTGCCCCAGCAGGACTAGCTCGGCGAGCGAATCTTCAAGGTTCAACAAGGATGGGTCGTCTCGAAGGGCAACGCCCACCAGGAATGCTCGCTGGCGGGGTGATTGGGTGGGTTCAGGTGCTCGTTTTGGCATGCCAGTTTGAAATTGCTAGGCGGGGTGGGTGATCCAATTTCGCAAGCGATCCATCGCTTCTTGGATGCGGGGGGTGGGTGTGCCAAGCGAAATGCGCAGGTAGCCTCCGCCGTGTTCGCCATAGACTACACCCGGCGCGGTGCTCACACCGGTCTGGCGCAGCAAGCGATCACAGAAATCAACGCTGCTGCCGCTGTTTTGCGGCAATTGCGCCCAAATGTAAATGGTCGCCTGCGGGGTGTCGATGTGAAACCCCAACTCACACAACGTTGAAACAATGATATCCCGGCGCTGGCAGTAGACCTGATTGCGTTCCAACAGCCAGGTCTGTTCACCGGTCAGGGCAGTGATGCCACCAGCCAGCACCGGTTCGAAGTGGGCGTTGTCCACCTGGCTTTTATAGGTGTTGAGAACCCGAATGACGTCAGGATTACCAACCACCATCCCCAGACGCCAGCCCGCCATGTTAAATGCCTTTGCCAGCGAGTTGAACTCGACTGCAATTTCTTTGGCGCCGTTAACCTGCATTAAGCTGGGCGCGTGGTAATCTTCGAAGCATACATCTGCATAGGGATTATCGTGGCACAGCACAATATTGTGTTTTTCAGCGAAATCAAGGGCTCTGGAAAAAAAATCGAGCGATGCAATTGCGCCGGTGGGGTTATTGGGATAATTCAACCACAAAACTTTTGCCTTGCGGGCGATTTTTGCGGGAATTGCACCTAGATCGGGCAGGAAATGATTGGCACCCAGTAACGGTAGTGGAAATACCTCGGCGCCGGCGATCCTGCTGCTGGCTTTGTAAACGGGGTAAGCGGGGTCGGGCACGAGCGCCACATCTCCCGGGTTGAGCAGTGCCTGATTCAGGTTGAACAGCCCTTCTTTGGAACCGATTAAACCCAACGTTTCGGTTTGGGGATCGAGTGAGACATTGAAGCGTTGCTGGTAGTAGGTTGCAATGGCTTGGCGGTATGCCGGCGTGCCACCCGAGGACGTGTAGCTGTGCGTGTTGCTCTTGCGCACCGATTCGACCAGGGCTTCGGTGATGAAAGCTGGGGGTGGTAGGTCCGGCGCGCCCATATCTAGGCGGATCACATCTACGTTGCGGGCTTTGAGCTCCTGAATTCTCTCGGCAAGGGTGGTAAAGTAGTACGGTTTAATATCGGCAATGCGGGTGGCGGGTTGGAGATCAATCGTTCGTGACTTCATCGGCTTTGGTTGTCTCAATTTAGGATTCGTTTTGGTATCGCTATTAGTTTACATCAGGTTGTTTGTTTTGCCAATCTTCGAGCAGCCAGTAATAAAGCGTGTCGCCAACTTTTTGCAGGCTTTCTGTGGAAACTTTGTCGAGGGTGTCGTGGGTGGTGTGCCAGTAGGGATAATCGAAATCGATGATGAGGGCGGTGGGGATCCCTTTTTCGACGAAGGGAATGTGATCGTCCAGCAATTGGTATCGATACACCGGGATGAATGAATCGCGGTGACCTAGTTGGTCGGCTACATCCCAAATCTCTCTCATTAGTTCTGGATCGGAATTTCGTTCCCAGTAAATTTGAAGGTCGGCGTCTCCCACCATGTCCACGATGATGACCGCATCGGGGGTATCTTCGAGCTGCTCGACAAAGAACTGCGATCCCATGATCCATTCCCAGCCGGGAATGTCGCCCTGATCTTCGGCATCGAAGAATACCAACCAGATTTGTTTGGATAATGTGGGGGGCAGTGATCTTCCCAGCTCAACCAGAACGGCGACACCGGAGGCGCCATCGTTGGCGCCTTCAACCGGTTTTTTTCGCAGGGAGGGGTCTGGGTCCTGGTCTGCCCACTGGCGGGTGTCGTAATGAGTTCCCAGGATGATCCAAGGTCTGCCCTCGCCACGTTTGGCGATTACGTTGTGCACGATTTGTCCTTTGTAATGATCGCGCTGGATTTCGACGTTCCAGGCGTGACGACGTAGCTCAGCATTGATCCAGCGGGCGGTTTGTGTGTGTGAGGAGCTGCCGGGCAGGCGCGGTCCAAAGCGAAATTGGTACGAAATATCTTCCAGCGCCTTTTCGCCACTGAAGCCCGGTTCGGGTGTGAGGGTTAGCGCCAGAATTAATTGAATTATAGCAATGAGAAATACTGTGCCAAAGATGATAATAAACGGCAATGGAATGGGTAGTTTGTTTTTCATTCCTATCTTTCCGGCGCCAGAGGTTCGAGTGCGCCCGCTGGGTGAGATTGGTTCAGCTTCTTCAAATCCCTCAGGGCTCGCTGAACATATTGATTGTATCGTTCATTCTTGTTTTGGGGTGGCGAATCCAACTGAGGCAGAATGCCGAAATTCGCTTTCATCGGTTGGAAATGATCAGGATCGGCTGAACAAACATAATGGCACAAAGCGCCCAACATGGTCGTTGGTGGAAAGGTCAGAAGCGGTTTGCCTTCGATCAGGTGGGCGGCGTTTATGCCTGCCAGCAAACCGGTTGCAATATTTCCCATGTAACCTTCCACGCCGGTGATTTGCCCGGCAAGGAATAGATCTGGACGCTGGCGGCTTTGCAACGTAGGAGACAATAAGAGCGGGGAGGCAATAAAGGTGTTGCGGTGCATTGAGCCAAAGCGGGTGAATTCCGCCTTTTCTAAGCCAGGGATCATGCGGAAGACCCTTTGTTGCTCCGCATAGGTCAGGTTGGTTTGGAAGCCGACCAGATTATACAGATTGCCAGCTTGGTTATCCTGCCGCAGTTGAACAACTGCCGCCGGACGCTTGCCGGTTTTGGGATCTCGCAACCCCACCGGGCGCATTGGGCCGTATGCCAGGGTGGCGGGGTGACGGCTTGCCAAAATTTCGATGGGGAGACAGCCTTCGAAATGCTCTGAAATACCAGCGCGCACACCCTCGGTGATGGTGCTTTCGAAGGCGCGCAAGGGATTACGGTCGGCGGTGCGTAGGGCTTCGACGAAATTTGTGTATTCCTCATCTGTCAAGGGACAGTTGATGTAGTCGCCCTGGGTGTGGTCGCCCCGCTCGTAGCGCGAAGCCCGAAAAGCGATGGACATGTCAATCGTTTCGGCGCTGACGATGGGCGAAATGGCATCGAAGAAAAACAGGTGTTGTCGTCCGGTGAAGCGACGGATGGAATCGGCAAGCCGGGGTGAGGTTAGTGGTCCGGAGGCAATGATGACGAGCTGTTGCGGGATTGTGGTAGCTTCCTGGCGGACGATCTGGATACGCGGGTGGTTTTCGATTTGGTGGGTGACCTGTTCGGCGAAGGCGGTTCGGTCGACTGCCAGGGCGCTGCCGGTGGGCAGGGCGGACTTTTCAGCGCATTGCAGCAGGAGAGATCCCATCTGCCGCGCTTCTGTTTGCAAGAGTCCGCTCGCCCGATCGATCAACTTAGAGCCGAGCGAGTTTGAACATACCAGTTCAGCCAATAAAGCGGTGGTGTGAGCGCCGGTTGCCACGATTGGACGCATCTCGTAAAGGGTGGCCTCAACACCGCGGATGGCAGCCTGCCAGGCGGCTTCGGCGCCTGCCAGACCGCCTCCGATAACGATCAGGTGTTTTGCATGCTTTCTTCTAAAATGGCTAGCCATTGTTTTTTATTCTACCATCGCCTGCTCAAAAAGGCTGGTATGGAACTTGCAACAATGTGCTGAAAGGACTATACTAACCATCAAACGGGTGATCCCATGTTTCAGATTCATAAACCGATGCCCAAGCCGGTCATGCGACCGCTGGCTACTGCTCATCTAGCGCAGACGATGACTCTGCTTAGTTTGACGGTTGGCGAGCTTCGGCAGCAAATCGATGCCGAACTATCGGCGAACCCGGCGCTCGAACTGGTGGAGGAACGCCGCTGCCCGACCTGCCGCCGCCTTCTTCCTCCGCGCGGACCCTGCCCAATTTGCAGTTGTCCGCCAGCGGGAAAAGAAAGTGAAGCGGTGATTTTTGTCTCGCCGAGGGATGATTTTATCCCGATGGGGGACGGCAGGACAGATGCGATGCCCGAAGATGATTTTTCGGCTACCGGTGAGGATTTAGCCACCTATGTTTTACGCCAGGTTGCCCCTGATTTGGAGCCCGAGGAAAGAGTGGTAGCGGCGTTTTTGCTTAGTAACCTGGATGAAGATGGCTTGTTGACCGTCTCCTTTGTCGAAGCGGCGCGTTATTTGCATGTGCCGCTCGAGATGCTTAAGGCGGTACAAGAGGTTATTCAACGCGCTGACCCGTTGGGTGTTGGCTCCACCTCAACTTACGAAGCCCTTCGGGTGCAAATTGAAGTTCTATCGGAAACGGTGGTGGTGCCCGAACTGGCGAAGCAGATCGTAGAAGAGGGTATGGCGCTGGTCAGCCGCAGGCAGCACGCCGAACTGGCGCGTCAGTTTGGGGTGAGTGTGCGTGCCGTTCAAAGTGCGGTTGCATTTATCAGCGAGAATCTTAATCCTTTCCCGGCTCGTTCGCACTGGGGTGATGTTCGTCAGCCAGCTAACAGCCATTGCACGGTTTACCATCACCCCGATATTCTGATCGATTATCTCTCCGATGATGCGGATGGACGCCTGGTGGTTGAGATCATTCTACCCCTCAGCGGCACCTTGAGGGTCAACCCGCTTTTTAAACGCGTGGTCGCCGAAGCATCCGGCGAGAAACGAGAAGAGTGGAAAAACGATCTAGAACGGGCGTCTTTGTTTGTCAAATGTCTTCAGCAGCGCAACCACACCATCCACAGGCTGGTTCAACGCCTGGTGGCTTTGCAGAAGCGGTTTATCATAAATGGGGAGAAACATCTTGTTCCACTGACGCGAGCGCAAATTTCAAAGGAGTTGGAAGTACACGAATCGACGATTTCGCGAGCGGTTGCCAATAAAACCGTTCAATTGCCCAACCGCAAAATCATTCCGATGGCTTCCTTTTTTGATCGCAGTTTGAATGTACGAACTGTTCTGAAGGATATCATTGCCAAAGAAAACTCGCCGATGAGCGATTCGCAGTTGGTGGCCTTGCTGAAAAAGCAAGGATTCTCCGTTGCCCGGCGAACAGTGGCAAAATATCGCTCGATGGAAGGAATCTTGCCTGCCCACTTGCGTCAGACTGCCGGTCAAGCCGCATGAAACGAATTCCTTCTGTATCCTCTCTCAACAACATACTGCGGGGAAACACTCCCAGCTTGAATGAGATTGCCGGCTTGCTCAATCTGCTCCCTGAAGCGTGTGTCCTCCATGACAAAGGGCGAGACCAGGTGCTGCTGGGTAACAGCGCCTATTTCAAAGTGACCGCCTTCAGCCAGAAGGATTTGAATGGCATCCAGTTGGGGGCGTTGCTGGAAGATGATGCCAAGCTACCAGCCCAAATTGGAGTCGAGCATCCAGTGCAGTTGAGACGCAGAAACCGGCAGGCGTTGCCGGTGACGATGCGGATTATTGAAATCAGTCCGGGTTCTTGCTGGTTTTTGGTCAGCTTCGATTCTGTTTTGGCTGCAAAAGATTCTGCGATCAACCTGGAAAACCTCTTTGATGCTTATTTCAAAATGGTCAATACCTCGGAATCAGCATCACTGCAAGAAATGTTGGTCAAATCACTGGAAATCACAAAAGCGCTGCTCAACACAGAGCTCTGCTGCATTTTCCAGGCAGAGAGCGAGTATCCGACGTTAAAAAAGATTGCCTACGATGAACCGTATCCCGTTTTCCCGGATGCGATCACCTCGGCTGATCTGGGCAGGCTGACCAGCACCTCAGTTTGGACGCCAGGCAGGCGCGTGTTTACCGAGGTACATCGCGCTGGCAGAGTTGCCAACCTGGCATACATTGCTTCAACGCCCCTGGGTCAGGAAGAGGGCATGTTTGGCTTGCTGGTGGTTGGCAGCACGGCGCAGCCTCCTGCGACAGGGTTGCAAAAGTCGCTGGGGATCGTCGGTGCCATGTTGAGTGACATCATCCAGCGAAAAATGTTACTGGCGAATTTGCTTGAAGAGAACTTGAGTTTGCGCAGGCTGTTGGCGATTCGAGATACGTTCGTTGAGAACGCTCAAGAAGGAATCCTGGTGATTGATCCGGAGTTCCAAATTCTGGAAGTCAACCCCGCTGCGGAAATGATGCTGGGCTACACTGATTGGGAAGTCAAGGGGTTGCCGATTACCGATATCCTCATCGGGCCTGAAAATCTGGTGTCGGTGATGGAAGCGGTATGCCGGAATGTGCCAGCCAACAATTTGGGGACGATTTCGCTGCACCGCCGAGATGGGCAGACATTCCCCGCCCACATGCAGATCATTCCGGTGCAACAGGATGAAGCGCTGGCGGCATTGCTCATTTTCATTATGGACGTCAGTTCTGACGAAAAGATCCGCTTGCAAACCCAACAACTAGAGCATCGGGCTGTGTTGGGTGGGTTTACGGCGGTGTTTGCCCACGAAGTACGCAACCCGATCAATAACATTTCAGCCGGATTGCAATTGCTTGCCAGCCGCTTGGACGAGGATAACCCGAACCAGAATGTGATTAGCCGCATGCAGGGTGACTGTACGCGACTCGATCAGTTGATGGAATCGGTGCTGTCTTACTCCCGCCCGCTGGAGGCGGCATTCAAACCGCTAGATATCAATCAATTTTTGCAACGCATCCTGGATCGTTGGCATCCGCGTCTGGCGCGCCTGAACGTGAACCCATTTTTTAAACCAGATCCAGAACTACCGCTGGTGTTAGGAGATGTGCGTTCGTTGGAGCAGGTTTTCACCAATTTGATCAGCAATGCGGTTGAAGCGATGCGAGAAAAAGGTGGAACACTCGCAATTCGCACTTCGCCTTACGATGTGATTGCAAATCGTCCTCAGGTTGAAATCACGCTATCGGATGACGGATTGGGAATTCCGGATGAGTTTCGCGAACATATCTTTGAGCCGTTCGTGACCAACAATCCGCGTGGCACCGGTTTGGGGCTGGCGATCACCAAGCAAATCATCACTGCCCATCAGGGGAGCATCAGTGTTAACAGCTTCCCTGGTGGTACTGTATTTCATGTATACTTGCCGGTAGCAAATCATGGAGAACCTGGATGACGCTCACTGTTCTGGTTGTTGATGACGAGGAGAATGCCCGCGATTTCATCGCAGATTACCTCAAAGAAAACGGGTATGAAGTCATCGGCGCTGGCACACTGGAGGAAGCGCGTAAATGCCTGCAGCGGGGTGATTGTGACGTTATTCTTTTGGATGTAATTTTGCCTGACGGCTATGGACCCAATTTGCTTTATGAAACAGCTCATTTACCTGTCAAACCGCCGATTATCTTATTTACCGGTTTTGGCAACATTGAGATGGCTGTGGATGCAATGAAGAACGGTGCTCACGATTTTTTTGCCAAACCAATCCAATTGTCGCAGCTCGAACAGTCCATACA
>JBBIKU010000114.1:0-7590 GCA_037445245.1 Anaerolineaceae bacterium | reverse complement strand
TGCCTTTCGATTTCAGCCTACCTTGTCTGACTTTTCGCAATCTTGCGCTGTAATATTAGTGAATTATATCATCGGCAATGACAGCAGGGTGGGGCGGGTGACGCCGAGCAGGGCGGCCAGCTGGCGCTCGGCGGGCAAATTGGAATGAATGGGAAATTGTCCCCTGAGGATGGCCTGGACGAGCCTGCTTTCGGTCAATTCAGCGGGTTTTTGGGGCGGGGACCAGTTCATGCGGGGAACTCGTGGTCAAACACAGATCAACAGGTAAGTGGTCTAACTAGTTTTAGTATAGCAAATTCGAAACGGTTTAACTAGGAGGAAGAAGGCTTTTGAGAGGGTTGGTTGAGAAAACGGCTTGATTGAGCCGGCAATAATGTTCTGTTTGTTGACAAACAATCATATTTACTGTATTATTTGTAAGCATATGATCATTTTAGGGTAGAAATATCCAATCGACTGGAAACCATGAATTTTATAAAACGTCACCAGGCTATCCTGGATCTGGTCAATAAGAATGAAATGGTTCAAGTCGCCGAGCTGGTTGGAACCTTTGATGTATCCGAGGTGACCATCCGGCGCGATTTGGATGTTTTAGAGCGCAAGGGATTGCTGCGCCGGGTGCATGGCGGGGCGGTTGGCAACAGCAGGCGCAGTTACGAGCCGCCCTTTATGTTGCGCAGCACCAAATGCACCGAAGAAAAAAAACGGATCGGTAAGGCGGCGGCTGACCTGATCCAGAATGGCGATTCGGTCATGTTGGATGTGGGTACGACAACGCTCGAAGTGGCGTATAACCTGTATGACCGCCAGAATCTAACCGTGATCACACCCTGCTTTCAGATCGCGGCTTTTTTAGTGGAACACCCAGGCATCCGGCTCATATTGACCGGCGGCATCCTGCGGCGCGGCGAGCTCTCGCTGATTGGTCGTCTAGCCGAGCGCGCCATCCAAGATTTTAATGTTGATAAGCTGTTTATGGGTGCTGGTGGAATCGACGCGGACATTGGCTTCACTGAATTCAACATGGAAGATACCCTGGTAAAGCAGGCCATGCTTCGCAGCGCCAAAGATATCACCGTTGTGGCCGATTCAAGCAAATTTGGCAAGATTGCCCTCAACGCCATCGCGCCCCTCTCGTCGGCGAACCGGATCATTACGGATAAGAATCTCTCCCCCGCTCTAGCTAACAAAATTGAGCAGGCGGGCATCGAGCTGATCGTCGTCTAAAATCGTGTTTTAGCGCAACATTGCTTCATCCCAGTACGGAAAACTGGTTGCTTGCCAGGGCGCTCTGCCAATCATCGAAAGGAGGTGATCGAAGTCCGATTTCTGTTTGGCTCGTTTCCTTTATCCAACCACTTACTTTATAATGAAATAGGAGAGAATAATGAAAAAGAACCTGTTTTTTGTGTCCATTCTTGTGATTGTTGCGCTGCTTGCCTCCTGCACCCCGCAGCCGGCCGCGACGCAACCGCCGGCTGCCGCCGAACCTACGCAACCGCCCCCGCCGCCTCCTGCTGAGGAAGAAGAACTGGTCTTCGCTACAGTTGTCAAATCGATCGCTTTCAACTGGTTTTTGCGCTTAGAGACCGGTGTGTTGGATTTTGGCGAAGACTTTAACGTCAAAGCATACATGGAAGGCCCGTCGCAGGTGGACTCGGCTGCCCAGGTAGCCATCATCGAATCCCTCATCGCCCAGGGTGTGGATGCCATTTGCAATGTCCCCTATGGCGTGCCGGAAAACGAGCCAGTTCAGAAGAAAGCAATGGATGCCGGCATCATCGTTGTGGGGCACGAGGCTGCAACCGCCAAAGAGGGCACCCTGCATTATGACGTAGAAGCCTTCGATAACTGCTCTTACGGCGAGGAAATGTTGAAAGAAATGGCCACCCGCATGGGCGAGGAAGGCCAATACATCCAGTTCGTTGGGTCACTGACCAACGCCTCGCACAATGAGTGGATGGACTGCGCCAAAGCCTATGCCGAGAAGAATTATCCCAAACTCGAGTTTGTGGCTAAGTACGAATCCAAGGAAGACCAAGAAGTGGCTTACAACACCATGAAAGACGTCCTCAAGACCTACCCGGATGTCAAGGGCGTTATGGGCGCTGCGGCTGGTGATGTGGTTGGCGCAGGGCGCGCCATCGAAGAGACCAACCTGCAGGATAAGACCGCTGTCGTCGGCACCAGCATTCCCTCTTATGCTGGCGAGCTGCTGAAGACCGGAGCGGTTGACCTGGCCATGGCCTGGGATCCGGCCACCGCTGGCTATGCCTGCAATGTGGTTGCTTACAAGGTCCTCAAAGGTGAGGAGATCACCGACGGTATGGACCTGGGCGTGTCGGGTTACGAGAAGATCAAGCTGGTCAAAGGTGTAAATGGCGTACCCGTTATCTATGGCGCTGCCTGGATCAAGATGGACGCCGACAACATGGATGATTATCCGTTCTAAGTCTGTTTCAACGATCGATGGGCGGCTGCTTTTTCCAGCCGCCCATTCTTAAACTCGCAATAAAAGAAGGTAAACAGCCTATGCCAGAAGAAATCCTGCGTGTCGAACATATCAGCAAGCGCTTCGGCGGGGTCATCGCCTTAGATGATGTCAGCTTATCCATTCAGAAGGGCGAAACCTGTTGTCTGGTCGGGGAAAATGGTTCTGGAAAATCTACCATGATCAAAATCATCTCGGGGGTTTATACCCCGGATGAAGGCGAGATTGTCATTAATGGCAATTCATACAAGAAACTCACGCCGATGGAATCGATCCGTGAGGGCATTCAGGTGATTTATCAGGACTTTTCATTGTTCCCGAATCTGACCGTTGCGGAGAACATCGCCATTAATCAGCAACTTGCCAGCGGCAAGCAACTGGTCAATTGGAAGCAAATCGACCAGATTGCCGCAGAGGGATTGGCGAAAATCAATGTCTCACTGCCCCTGGATGCCATCGTAAGCACATTATCCACGGCTGACCGGCAATTGATTGCCATTACCAAGGCGCTTCTGGCCAATGCCCGCATTATCATCATGGACGAGCCAACCACTGCCTTGACCCAAAAAGAAGTCATGTCGCTGTTCAAAGTCATCAATGACCTGAAGAGCCAGGGCATTTCAACGCTCTTTGTCAGCCACAAATTGAACGAAGTAACTGAGATTGCCGACCGCACCGTCATTTTCCGCAATGGTAAAAAGGTCATGGATCAAGACGCCAAGGGGCTGAACATAAAGGCCATGGAGTATTACATGACCGGCCATGAAATTGATACCAGCGCAATCGAATATGGCGAGGTTCGAGAAGCTGAGCCGCCCTTGATGCAGGTCGAGAAATTGAACCTCTCTCATGGTTTCTTCGATGTCTCTTTTGAGCTTAAGCAAAACGAAGTATTGGGGATCACCGGTTTGCTCGGGTCGGGGCGCACCGAACTGGCGCTGGCTTTGTTTGGCGAGCTGCCGGCAGATTCGGGCAGAATTCTTATCAACGGTAAAGAGGCACCGTTTCGAAGCATTAAAGACGCCGCCCGGCACGGGATTGGTTATGTGCCAGATGACCGCATTCGCCAGGGCTTGTTTCTCGAACAGTCGATCCACAATAACATTGTGATCAGCATCATCGATAAACTGGTTAATAAGCTGCGCTTTGTGAACAATCAAGCAAAAGAAAGTGTAGGAGATCGTTGGATTGACCAGCTCGATATCAAAACGCCTTCGGGTGAATTGGCGGTAAAAAGCCTGTCGGGGGGCAATCAACAGCGGGTCGTCTTGGCTAAATGGCTGGCCAGCAACCCGAAGATCTTGATCTTGAATGGCCCCACAGTTGGCGTGGACGTTGGCTCGAAGGCTGAAATTCACGAACTCATCCGCAGCCTGGCAAAGCAAGGCATTGGAATTTTGTTGATCTCGGATGATATCCCCGAGCTCATTCAAACCTGCCATCGCATCTTGTTGATGCGGGCTGGCCGTATTGTCGAAGAATTCAAGCGCGCAGAGATCACCGAACAAATCTTGGATAGCGAGCTGGTTGCAGCCACAGCCGCTTTAGGCAGCCGGAAGTAAAAGGACGCAATATGTTCAAGAAGATTATCAGGACCAACGAGTTTGTAATTTTCCTTATCTTGGTTTTTTTGTCTCTTGCCATTGGTGTTGTCAATCCGGCGTTTTATTCGATCTCAACAGTCTTTGATACCCTGCGCGCCTCCATCGTCTATTTCATCATGGCCTTTGGCTTGCTGCCGATCGTGATTGCGGGCGGGATTGATATCTCTTTTGTCGCCATTGCAGCGGTTACCTCGTACGCCACCCATATGTTTCTGCTCGGGCAGGGGTATGAAGGCGGCATCCTTCTCTACTATGTGATTGCCTGCAGCATGGGGCAGCTGGCCGGCCTGCTGAACGGTTTTTTAGTCACGCGCTTCAAGCTTCCGGTGTTCGATGTATCTTTGGCAACCTTCACCATGTGGTATGGCTTCAACCTCTTCTTTGTCGGCGCAACCGCCAACTTTCAATTGCCCAAAGGAACGGTTGGGTATTATGGGAATTTCATTATCAAAGCCCAGGACCCAATTGTTGGCGAGACTGGCTTGCACGTTTCGATGCTGTATGTGCTTGTCATTGGTTTGTTCATCTGGTGGTTTTTGAAATATACCACCATTGGGCGAGGCATCTTTGCTATCGGCGGCAACCGCGAGGTAGCCATTCGCTCGGGTTTCAACGTTACCCGCATCACCTTGGTGACCTTTGCCATCATGGGGACGCTCTCGGCGGTGGCCGGCGTAACCCAGGCGTTTTTGAGCCGCTATTTCAATCCGGTGATTTTTATTACCCAGCCGCTGGATGTTTTGGCCGCCATTATCTTGGGCGGTGCAGCGATCACAGGCGGCAGCGGTTCGGTAATTGGAACGGCGTTGGGAGTCCTGGTGATCCAACTGATCAACCGCGCCCTGATTCTGACCGGCATCCCGGTCGAGTGGCAGCGGCTGGTTGTGGGCGTTATCTTGATCCTATTCACTTCTATCCCCGCCCTGAGAAACCTGCGCGCAAAGCGGATTGGGCATACAACTGAACTAACACAATCCGAATAACCTTACCAAATACGGCGCAACTATGAAAGAACAAACAAAACCTCAAGTTGTCAATAAGGGTCTGACGGGCTTCCTCAAGGCTATTCGCCTTGATGGCCAAACCTTGCTTTTGCTCGGCGTTGTCATCGCCCTGACGATTTTCTTTGCGGCTACAGAGAAGAAGTTTCTGGCAGCTCGCAGCATTACCTCAATGGGTTTTCAGCTCCCTGAAATTGGCATCCTGTCGTTGGCGATGATGATCACGATTTTGACCGGCGGGATTAACCTGTCGGTAAACGCCACCTCTAATTTGGCGGCGGTCACCGCCGGCCTCTTTTTGACGCGCCTGATGCCACAAGAGATCGCGCCAGAGCTGATTGGCGTCTATCTGGCGGCCGCGCTGCTGATTGCTCTGTTGGTTGGGTTGCTCAGCGGCATGCTCAATGGCTTTCTGATCGGCTATATCGGCGTTCCCCCCATCCTGGCAACTCTGGCTACCTTCACTTTCTATACCGGCATTTCGACCGGCCTGACCAAGGGCACGACGGTAACCGGCTTCCCCGACCAGGTGGCCATCATCGGCAGCAAATCTCTGCTGGGCATACCGATCCCGTTCATCATCTTTGTCCTGCTGACGATCCTGACCTATTTACTGCTAAACCAGACTACGTTTGGGTTCAAAACGCGTATGCTGGGCACCAATCCGGTCGCCTCCAACTTCTCTGGCATCGATAATAAAGCCATTCTCATGCGGGCTTATATCATCAGCGGCATTTTATCGGCTATTACCGGCATCTTGATCATGAGCCGCACCATGTCGGCGGCCTATGAATATGGCACGACAACCTACGTGCTGCTGACCATCCTCATTTCGGTGTTGGCCGGCGTCATTCCGGGTTTTGGCAAAGTGATCGATATCTTCATTGCGGTGATCACCCTGCAAATTCTCTCGACGGGTTTTCATATGATGCTTGCCGGGGTGCGCGGCAGCTCTTTCTTTAAGGATTTCGCTTGGGGAATTTTGTTGATCGTGATCTTTGTGATCAACTACTTCATTCGCGCCCGCCAGAAACAAGAATAAAAAAAGCTGCTCAGGAGTGAATTCAGATGGATAAACGTTGGCGACAACTTGGCGACTTGCTGGTAAATTATTCGGCGGCGGTTAAACCAGGCGAAAAGGTGATGATCGCCTTTGTGGAATTGGAGACTTATCCTCTCGTCCATGCAATTTACCGTTCTTGTATCCAGGCAGGGGCGTATCCGCAGGTTCAGTTTCTGTCAGATGAACTCAACCGCCTGACGCTCCAATATGGCAGCCCGCAACAGATTGAGTGGGTGCCAGAGATCGAAGCCTATGGCATGGAGTGGGCTGATGTATATTTTGGCCTGCGCGGCGCCCACAACCTGGATGTTTTTTGGGATGTCCCGGCTGAAAAGCTGTCGCTTCAGCGCAAGGCAATGGGCAAGGTCTCTACCCTGCGCTGGCAAAAAACCCGCTGGTGCATCTTGCGCCTGCCCAATGCGGCCCTGGCGCAGCAGGCCAATGTGGATGAAGAAACAATTACCGATATGTTCTTCAATGCCTGCTTCCTGGACTGGCCAGCCGTCAGCCAGGAATGGCGGCGCTGGGCAGAGGCGCTCAGCAAGGGGAAGCACATCCGCCTGGTTGGCAAAGAAACAGATCTGAGCTTTTCTACCGAGGGGCGCACCTGGGATGTGGCTGCCGGACAGTCGAACATGCCGGATGGAGAAATTGCCACGGCCCCGGTCGAGAGCACGATCCATGGCCAGATCTACTTTGATTTCCCGGGCGTATTGGGCGGCCGTCTAATGCATGACATTCGCTTGCGCTGGGAAAGCGGCAAATTGGTAGAAGCCACTTCTTCGACGAACCAGGATTTCTTGCATTCGATTGTCAATACCGATGCGGGCGCCGGTTTGATCGGCGAGTTTGCGATTGGTACCAACCCTGAGATGAAATATTTCTGCAAGGATATCTTGCTCGATGAAAAGATCGGCGGCACGGTGCACATCGCGCTTGGCAGGGCCTATCCGCAGGTGGGTGGCACCAATCAGTCGGCGATCCATTGGGATATTGTCAAAGACACTCGCCAGGAAAGCGAAATATATTTGGATGGCCAGCTTGTCTTTCGAAATGGCAAAATGCTTCTTTAGACCAAATCTGTAAGAAGGGAGTCGGGAATGTCGAACGGCTATCTGATTGGGGTGGATATCGGCACGTATTCTTCCAAGGGAGTGCTGGTCAAGGCGGATGGTGCGGTGGTAGCCACCCACGCAGTCCCCCATAGGATGGATATGCCTAAACCTGGTTTTTTCGAGCACGACGCCGACCGGGTTTGGTGGCATGACTTTGTCGAGATTGTCAAAGCGCTCCTTCAAAAGTCGGGTATCGATCCAAAGCAGATTTTGGCGGTTGGCGCCAGCGCCATTGGCTCATGTGTGCTGCCGATCGATGCAGAAGCTGGCCAATCCGGAAGGCAGTGGGGGATACCAGCGCTTCCGCATCGCCACA
>JBBIKU010000113.1:0-7628 GCA_037445245.1 Anaerolineaceae bacterium | reverse complement strand
GTGATAGTAGGGTATGTCCATTGCTGGGTGTAGATAAGGGATGGATTCAATCATCTGGCGGGCATATGCAGGATGCCGGCGCATAATCTCCCATTCTTCTTCATTCAAAGGTCCCGGCTTGAAAAGAATTGAGTCCGGAATGCCGAGTTTGCCAATATCATGCAGCAAGGCGCCGTAACGCAGGTAGGTCAGTTGCGGTTCTTCAATACCCATGCGCGCCGCCAGGCTGAGACTGAGTTCAACCACACGCTGGCTGTGTCCCTCGGTCTCGTAGTCGCGCAACTCCAGCGCTTTGGACATACCAACCAGGGTGGCTTCGTAAGCTCTGATCAACTCGCGATTGGATTCCTGAACTTCGCGCAGCAAGCGTGCGTTTTGCAGCGCAGTGCCCGCCTGATCGGCAAAAGCCTGCAACCGTTCTGCCATTTCTACCGTGTAGAAGTTCACGGTTGGGCTGTTCAGGTTTAAAAATCCAATCACCTGCTCCTGAACCTTGATCGGGGCAGCAGCATATGAGCGGATCCAGGCTGTTTCGCCCAACGTGATCCAGTTCGGCGTGGTTTCCGTATCGGGTATGACCAGAGGCTTTCCGGTGTGATACATTTGTGACAGGGTGGCAGTTTCGTCGATCGACAGGGAGACCGTCTTCGGGTATTCACGCAGCCCCAATTCGAGATACCCCTTGAACGCCACAATGCGGGCGGTTTTCCTGTCCTCTTCGATGAGCATGATGTTGGAAGAATCGTGCGGGACGACTTTCTCCACATTGTTGAGAATCCTTACCATCACCTCATCAAAATTCAGGGTACTGTTCAGAGCTTGGGCGGTGTCGCGCAAAGCATCCGAAAGAGCACGTTGTTCCTTCTCTGCCTGCGAAGAGCGCTTGCTCTCGGTCGTGTTCAATAAGATGGTTTGCAGAGCGGTCTTTCCTTGGTAAGGGAACACCGAGCAAGACGCCTGCCAGTAGACCCCTGCGGCATCCCTGTCAACGGTTGTGAACTCAAATTGCAGGTTAAACAATTTTTTGCCAAGCAAGCGAGACCGCTGCGCTTTGAAAGCCGCTTGGTCGGTGGGCAGCACGAAATCCAGCAGCCGTTTGCCCGACCAATGAGTGGCTTGACAAGGCACATCAAAAGCTTCACAGAATTTGTGATTGACGATTTCGATTTTCCCGTTCACCTCGAGGCAGATGGCTTCACTTGAGTTTTCGATCAGAGAGCGGTATCTCTGCTCGCTTTCCAAAATGGTGGTTTGGCGGTTTTTGATTGCCCGCGCCATCTGGCGATAATTGTCGGCAAATTCGACAATTTCGAGAAATGCAGATTGGTGGTCGACTGCTATCGGCTGGGTGGGATAGCCCAGTTTTGCCAATTCACGCAGATTTTCACTCAGTTTTTGAATGGGAGCGACCACTAATCGCCTAGCTTGCCGGCGGATTTGCGTCCCGGCAAACACCCAGTACCCGATGAAGGCAAAGAAAGTGATGACGATGATAGCCAGATAGGGTCCATAGGCGTCCACCAGCGGAATTTGGGATGTTACGATCCAGCGTGTTCCCGGCAGGAGAATATCCCGGCGGGTAACAAACTGCCCGTCCTGGATGGTGACCTCGCCGCTTTCATTCTGCACAGATGAGGTTCCGGCAATCGATTGAATGTGTGTCCGTTGATTGACCAATCCGGGATCGGGGTGCGCCAGCAAGAGACCATACGCATCTGTAATAAATACTATTTTTTTTCCAGGCGTCGTTTTTCCCTCGATGGCGCTCTGCAATACTTCGAGGTCTATTTCCCCTACTATGGCAAACTGGGTGAGCGTCCGGCAGGTCAGATAAACCGTGAGCGAACCGGTCGTCGGCGAAATAAACGGTTCGCTCAAGCGGCAACCGCCAGCTTCAATTGTGCCGAGGTCAGGGTTGGGTACTTCCAGACCATTATATCGCTCGTCACTAGGAGCAATGGCGTGTATGCTTCCGTCGGAGGCAAGGATGAAGAGGGCGTGAAATTTCTCGCTGGTTGCGATCACCACATCCAGGTACTGGGCGGCGACTGAAATATCATCCTCGTTAATTACCGCCGCAATGCCTCCGAGCATTGCTTGGGCATCTAGGATATGATTGGTAACCTGCTCCACGACCGAATGCGTCAGGCGCAGTTGTTCCTCTCGAATGAGCTGGCTGTACAAGTAAAGGGTAGCTGCGATTAATCCGAGCGCGACGGCAAGGGTTGGCAAAGCCAGCCGAAACACCAGTAAACGGGACAGGATAGTGCTGAGAGGTGCGGGTTTGGTTCGGGACATCATTGTTTAGCGCAGGATGGATTAACCGGCAGCGTGCCCCAAGCGTGCTTCAACCGGTTTGTGAAGCGGTTGTTGCAAACTCCTGGGTTCTTTGTGGAAGCCTACTCCGATTCGCCGATGGTATGTAAAAGGGCAAAATTGGGTGGGCGCATTGCGCCCACGGGAAACCCGGAAAGCATGATAATCTGTTGTCCGGTTTCAATATAGCCGGAAGAGCGGATTGTCTTGTCGACATGGGCAAGCATATTCTCCACGGTAGATGCGAACGGCACCAGCACTGGGATCACGCCCCAGTACAATCCCATTTGTCGAAATGTGCTGATCTCAGGCGTAAACCCAAAAATCGGCACCCGCGGCCGGGCTTTGGACATCAGCAAGGCGGTTCTACCAGTTTGGGTAAATACGGCAATGCCTGCCACATTGCGGTCGTGCGCCAGCTCGCGTGCTGCCCGGGTGAGGGCGAGAGCATCATCCTGGGTAGGTTCTTCAAAGCGTTGATGACATTTGCCCCACTCCTCGAAATGGCGCTCTGCCTCACGGACGATCTTATCCATCATGAGCAGGCTTTCGACAGGGTAATCGCCGCTGGCAGTTTCGCCGGAGAGCATCACCGCATCGCTGCCATCAAAAACTGCGTTGGCGACGTCGGAAGCTTCAGCGCGGGTGGGGCGGGGATTCTTGATCATCGAATCCAACATCTGGGTAGCAGTAATCACCAACCGGGCGCGGTGGTTGGCAGATTCAATGATCCTTTTTTGCAGGATAGGAACCACCGAGGGGGAGGTTTCTACCCCCAGATCTCCCCGGGCGACCATAACGCCGTCGGCGACTTGGAGAATTGAATCCAGGTTGTCGATCGCTTCTGGATGTTCGAGTTTGGCGACGATGGGTGTGTTCAGACGGGACTTTGAGAGCTTTTTAATTTCGCGACGAACCAGCTCAACATCGCTGGCGGTGCGCACAAAGGATATCGCAACCAGATCGACGTTTTGTTTTAATCCAAACTCGAGGTCGATCCGATCTTTTTCGGTGAAAGCCGGGATATCGAGAAAGGTGCCGGGCAGGTTGACACCTTTATTGGAATAGAGCACGCCGCCCAAAACGACGCTGGCGACCAGATGCGCCTTGCCAACCTCAAGTATTTCAAGCTCCAGGTTGCCGTCATCCAGCAGCATCCGCTTCCCCGCCTGTACGTTGGCAAGCAGGTTGGGGACGTCCATCGGGATAACACCGGCGTTATCCGCTGGCTGCGAATCCAGATCATCGGCGGCTTCAACTGGCTTCAGGATGACGGTCTGCCCGGCGGTCAGGTGAATGCCAGCTCGAGGCAAGTTGCCGACGCGCAGCTTAGGTCCTTGCAGATCCTGCAGAATGGTGATCGGTTTGTTGTGCTGTTCCGCCAGTTTGCGGATGCGTTGGATCGATTCGCCGTGTGATGCGTGGTTGCCGTGCGAGAAGTTCAAACGGGCAACATCCAGCCCCGATTCGATCAGGCAGGATAAGGTTCTTTCGTCCTGGCAACTGGGACCGATTGTGGCGACAATCTTGACTTTGCGATCCAAAATCCCTTCTCCATTGTAAGGATTGACAGGGGCACTTAAGGCATCGACAACACTTGACGGATGCGCTCCAGACCCCAGTCGATGGACTTTTTATCGATAATCAACGGGGGGGCAAACCGGATCACGTGTTCGTGGGTCTCTTTTGCCAGAATTCCGCGGTCTTTCAACGCCTCACAGAAACGACGGGCGCCGTTGGCTTCTTTTTTCAATTCGACACCAATCAGTAAGCCTTTGCCGCGCACTTCTTCGATGTGTGGGCTGTTGATTTCGGTGAGTTGGTCGATGAAGTATTCACCCAGTTGAGCCGAGTTTTCGATCAAGCCCTCTTCGACGATCACTTTCAACGCCATGCGGGCGACGGCAGCACCGAGGGGGTTGCCGCCAAAGGTGGAACCATGTTCGCCGGGCTGAAAAAGCCCCATCAAGTCTGCATCTGCCATCACCGCTGATACGGGATAAAACCCCCCCGAAAGCGCCTTGCCAATGACCATCATATCCGGGCGGACATTTTCATGCTCGCAGGCAAACAATTTGCCAGTGCGCCCGAGCCCGGTTTGAATCTCGTCGGCAATCATCAAAATACTGTGTTCCTTGCACAATCGGCTGATGCCGCTGAGATAGCCCTGGGTGGGGATGATGACACCACCTTCGCCTTGAATCGGCTCGATCATGATGGCTGCGGTGTTGGGCGTGATTGCTTTCTCGATTGCCGACAGGTCGCCGTATGGAATGGCAACGAACCCCGGCGTAAAGGGACCGAAATCGTCTTTGTAGTGGGGTTCGGAAGAGAAGGATATGACCGATATCGTGCGCCCGTGAAAATTGCCATCGGCGACGATGATCTCAGCTTGATACCGCGGCACGCGTTTGACCAGATATGCCCACTTGCGGGCAAGTTTGAGGGCGGTCTCGACCGCCTCGGCGCCGCTGTTCATCAACAACGACATCTCATACCCGGTCAATTCCGACATTTCTTTGTATAGAATCGGTAGCTGATCGTTTCGAAAGGCGCGTGAGGTGAGGGTTACTTTCTTTGCCTGCTCAATCAGCGTATCCAGAATGCGAGGATGAACGTGCCCCTGGTTGAGGGCGGAGTAGGCGCTCAGGCAATCCAGGTAGCGATTGCCCTCAGTGTCGTAAACCCATACGCCTTCGGCGCGCGAGATGACCACATCCAAGGGGTGGTAGTTGTGAGCGCCGTACTTGTTCTCAAGTTCAATGTAATCCGCTGTCTTCATAGTTTAACCCCTCTCGAAAAGATGAACGAGGATGCCTTTTTGGGCATGCAATCGATTGTGAGCCTGCTGGAAGAGCGCCGAGTGCGGTCCGTCTGCCACCTCGTCGGTGATCTCGTGCCCGCGATGCGCCGGCAAACAGTGCAAGACGATCACATCCGGCTCGGCTTCGGAAACCAACTGAGCGTTGACCTGGTAGGGAGGGAAAACCGCCTCGCGTTTCTTGGCTTCGGCTTCCTGCCCCATGCTGGTCCAGGTGTCGGTGTAGATGACATGCGCCTGGCGCACGGCTTCGTGCGGATCGCGCAGGAAGGTCAACCGGCTTCCGCTCTCGGCGGCAATTTTTATGCCGATCTCCACCGCCTTGGGATGCAGATCATACCCTTCTGGGCTGGCAATGGTGAAATTGGCGGCAAGTTTTGCCATGATGTGCATCAAAGAAACGGCGACGTTGTTCCCGTCGCCGATGTAAGCGATATTCAATCCCTTCACTCTGCCGAAATGCTCCAAAACGGTTAGGGTGTCCGCCATTGCCTGGCAGGGATGGTTGTAATCGCTCAAGCCGTTGATGACCGGCACACTCGACCAGCGCGCCAGCTCCAGGACATGCTCGTGGGCAAAGACACGCGCCATGATGGCTTCAACATACCCAGAAAGTACGCGGGCAACGTCGGCAATGGATTCGCGCTGCCCGAGCCCGATCTCGCTTGGCGATAGGTACAGAGCGTCGCCGCCAAGATGGCGCATTGCCATATCGAAGCTGACACGGGTGCGCAGGCTCGGCTTTTGAAAAATCATTGCCAGCACTTTGCCCTTCAGCAGGGGAGGATTTCCTCCCGCTTTCCATTCCTGCTTGAGCTGGATGGATCGGTCAAGGATGGAGTGAATTTCCTCTGAGCTGTAGTCTGCAATGGCTATGAAGTCTTTTTTCATAGGTTAAACCGTCCTTGTTTTTGTGAGATGTCTTGCCGCGCGCCAAGTATATCATAGCTGCCCCTCCAGCATCGTTTTCCCCAATCACCTGAGGGGTTCTGGCAGCGAACAGTTTCGATTTTTAGGCTGGCGGGGAAGGCGTTTCTCTATTTTTCTTGAGTGCTTTTGCCACCATCCAATCCAGCAGAGTGTACCAAGAATTGCCCAACAGGTTGGAGAGGTGAAAGGTCAATGCGCTATCAAAATTGGGGAAAATCATGTAGCGGTTGCGCCTGACCCCCTGAATGATTGCCTGGGCAACCTGATCGGCACTGATTGCTGCCACGTTGCCGCTTAGTTCGCTGGTCACCGGCGGGCGGTACACTTTTTCGTATTCGAGTTGGGGTGTGTCGGTGTCGGGCGGGAAGGCGATCGAGACTCGGATGCCATGCGGTTTTAACTCCGAACGCAGCACATCCGAAAAGCCGCGCACCGCAAATTTAGAAGGGCTATACGCCGAATATCCGTAAACCCCCACATAGCCGGCAACCGAAGACACGTTGACAATGTGCCCGGAACGGCGTTGCAGCATTGCCGGAACGAGCGCATGGGTGGTGTAGACCGTTCCGAGATAGTTGACATGGATCATCCACTCAAACTGGTCAAGTTCCAGTTCAACGAAGCGTCCCGGGTGCACCACCCCGGCGGAATTGACCAGCAGATCGGGCGTGCCGGTGGTTTTGAGCACATCATCGAGGGCAGCGCTCACCTCAGCGCGCCGGGATACATCCGCCGCCAGGGGAATGACTTTCTGAGCCGGGCTCAGACGGCAGGCTTTGATTTGTTCAGCGGCGCTTTGCAGTTGCGCAACCCGTCGCGCAAGGATGCACACATCGGCGCCGAGCGCTGCCAGTTTACGTCCCAGCGATAACCCAATGCCGCTCGACCCACCCGTGATCAGCGCAAATTTGTTTGCAAAGGATTGCATCGGTTACTCCTGGCGATCAATGATTGCAGCCGGCGCAATTCCTGCCCCGACAGTTGCCGCACCCGCTGTTGCCGGCATGGACGACCGAACGACCCTCGCTGTGGGCGAAGAACACCGACAGCGTCCGCTGCGTTCGTTCGCTGCCGCACGCCTTACAGGCGATGGCGTCGTCGGCGGCGCGCATGGTGCGCAGGGCATCGAAATGGTGACCGCAGTCTTCACATTTGTATTCATAAATGGGCATGCTGTTACTGCCTCCTGCGAAGATGATTTTACCGCCGCCACTGGCAGCGGTCAATGTTGAGATGTGTACATGCGTCGTATAGCTGAATAATGCTAAGCGTTCATGCTGCTTTGCCCAACCAAGCAGAGGGGCTTTTTTGCATGGTTCAAATAGGCGCATTATCGTCTATAATCAGGCAGGTTTTTCGAGAAAGGTTATATAGCGGATTTGGCTTCCATCATCATCAGTGTCATTTATATTGGCGCGCAGATGCTGGCGGATATCGCCAGCTTGCAGATCGTGCGCTTTGCCGGGCTGTCGTTCGACTCCGGCACCCTGATCTACCCGATCACGTTCACGCTGCGTGACATCGCCCACAAAGTGATGGGAAAACAGAGGGTGCGGGCGCT
>JBBIKU010000112.1:0-7631 GCA_037445245.1 Anaerolineaceae bacterium | reverse complement strand
CTGACGACATCACCCGACCCGCTACCACATGGTAGAGCAGAATGTTGGTCAACTGGGGAATATCTTCCAGCAACGCCCCGACAGTTCCTTTAGGCAACATGGCAAAAGCCTCATCGGTGGGCGCGAAGACGGTGAAAGGACCCTCGCCACTGAGCGTTTCGCCCAAGCCGGCGGCTTGCACCGCCGCAATCAAGGTCTGGAAACGCCCATCAGCAACAGCCAGATCAATGATGGTCACCGGCTCGGGTTCTGGCTCCGGCATGGGGGTGATAGTCGGAGCGAGAGGCAGAGGTGGTGCGGGGGACGCAGCCGGTGCACACGCCGCCAACACTAAAGACAGGACTGCCAGCGAAGACACGAACTTAAGGCTTTCATTTTGATCTCCTTTTGGAACAAGTTGGGATGTTAGTACGGCGTTTGCGTATACTATTCATGACGGTATTGTAGTGGAATTATCCAACATTACAAAGTCTTTGTATAATGTTTTATTTTTTGCTGGCTGCCAAAAATCCCACTCACCTGTTTGCTTTGCGGCGTAGCGAAGCAATCTCGCTACTGATCGCTTCGCCACACCCGCTCTTGCTGCAACCGCGATCAAGGCCAAGCCCGAAACATGGATTGGAGAGCCATAGAGAGATTATTTTGCGCCGGGATCGGCGATCCCGGCTGCAACCACCCCTTACGCCGCGAGCCTGGCAATAGGTCAATAGGAGATCGTTTCGCCTGGCGGCGGTTAGAGATGCCCCCACGCAGATTCAAACCCCGCTTGTAGCCTCGTGCACCCTCAGCGGGTGTGAGCGGGCTAACCAAAAAACCGCCTGGCGGCGGTTAGAGATGCCCCCACGGAGATTCGAACTCCGGTTTTAGCCTTGAAAGGGCTGCGTCCTAGTCCACTAGACGATGGGGGCAGCAACAGGCAAATTCTATCACGCCCACCGCGGGCTGTCAACGAAAACCGGAACTGTGTTAAAATCGCAGGCATGTCCGCCCGCATTGTCTTCATGGGATCGCCGATTTTTTCGCTGCCAACCTTGCGCCTGCTGGCACAGCACCATCCAGTTGTAGGCATCGTCACCCAGCCCGACCGTCCCGCCGGGCGCGGCAGAAAACTTACCCCCCCGGCGATAAAACTGCTGGCAGCCGAACTGGACATCGAGACCATCCAGCCGGCGCGCCTCAAGGAGCCTAGCGTTTTCGAAAAACTGCAATCCTGGCAGCCGGACTTGATCGTGGTGGCAGCCTTCGGGCAGATCTTGCGCCAGAACGTGCTCGATCTCCCGACACACGGTTGCCTCAACGTGCACGCCTCACTGTTGCCGCGCTGGCGCGGGGCTGCTCCGATCCAGGCTGCCATACTGCACGGCGATGCACACAGCGGGGTGACGATCATGAAAATGGAGCGCGGGGTCGACAGCGGCGCCATTCTCAGCCAGCGCCGGGAGCCGATCCTGCCGCACGACACCGCCGCCACGCTCTCCCAAAGGCTGGCGCAGATCGGCGCCGAATTGCTCATCGAGACTCTGCCGGACTATCTGGCAGACAAGATCACCCCCCAGCCTCAAGACGATAGCCTTGCCACCTACGCCCCCATGCTCAAAAAGGAGGACGGCAAACTGGATTTGACCCAACCCGCTGCCGAACTGGAACGCCGGGTGCGGGCATTCAATCCCCACCCGGGCGCTTTTGTCATTTGGCAAGAAGGGGCAACGCTCAAGCTACACTGCTGTCGCGTCGAAAGCGGTGCCGCCGCTACCCCGGGTTTGACCGCCATTCTGGACGATCAGCCCGCCCTCGCCACCGGCAATGGCTGGCTGGTGCTGCAAAAGGTGCAATCGGCGGGCAAAAAAGTCATGTCCGGGATCGATTTCCTGCGCGGCGAGCGCAAATGGGGCGCGCCGGCAATCTGCAAATAACAGGAAACCAGCCTTGATCACCGCAGCCCGCCTCCCGCATCGCTTCTTGTGTTTCGGCGCCGGCGCCATCGGAAGCTACATTGGTGGCAGCCTGCTCTTAGCCGGACACCAAGTGGTCTTTCTGGAGCAACCCGAAGTCGCCCGCACCCTGCGTCAGCGCGGGTTAAGACTGCAATTGGAGGGCAAGGAACTGGGTGTGCGCCAGCCGGTGGTGGTGCATACGATCGACGAAGCCCTCACCAGAGGACCCTTCGACGCAGCCATACTGGCTACCAAATCCTTCGACACCCGCGACCTGCTGGCGAGACTCAAACCCTACGCCGCCGCCCTGCCTCCATTGCTGTGCTTGCAGAACGGCGTCGAGAACGAAGCCCTGATCGCCGAACAGCTCGGCGCGACGCGGGTCATCGCCGGTACGGTTACCAGCGCTGTCGGCAGGCGCGATGCCGGCGACATCGTCCTGCAGCGTCGGCGCGGGACAGGGGTTGCGGCTGGCAATGCTCTCTCCCCCATGCTGGCAAATGCCTTCAACCAAGCCGGACTGAATTGCCACCTGTTCGACCACGCCGAAGGCATGAAGTGGTCGAAGATGTTCACCAACCTGCTGGCAAATGCCTCCTCTGCCATTCTGGACATGACTCCGGCGCAGGTCTACACCCACCCCGGGCTGTACACGATGGAAGTACGCCAGTTGCGTGAAGCATTGGCGGTAATGCGCTCCCTGCACATCCCCCTGGTCGACCTGCCGCGCACTCCGGTGCAGTTGCTGGGTTTCGTCGTCCAACACCTGCCGCCTGCCCTCAGTCGCCTATTGTTGATGCGCACCATCGGCAGCGGGCGCGGCACAAAAATGCCTTCCTTTCACATCGACCTACACAGCGGCAGGGGCAAAAGCGAAGTCGATTACCTCAACGGAGCGGTCATGCGCTTCGGACTTAAGGCTGGGGTGGCGACCCCGGTCAACCAACTCCTCAATCAGACTCTACTGGCAATGACAGAAGGCAGCCTCGCCGTGGACGCGTTCGCCCACCAGCCCGAAAAACTACTGCGGCTGCTCGATGGCGTTGCTTGAGTACCCTGCGTCGCTCCAATGGGTTTCAGTGTAGTGCTCATCGCAGCGCGCCGCCAGGATAAAATCATTCATGTGCAGCCCTCTGGCGGCATGTGTCCACCAGGTGAGCGTCACCCTGCCCCACTCTGTTATAATGACCGGGTGGTGGTCGGCTTCTTCGGCGATCTGCCCGACCCTGTTGCTAAACGCCATTGCTTGGGCGAAATTCTTGAATTCGAACGTCCGTCGCAAGCGGGCAACGCCGTCTTCCTCGATAAGCTGCCACCCGTCGACCTGCGCCAGCAGCGCCTCAATCTCGCCCCGGCTCATCGGCAGGACACCCTTGCGAATCGCAACGGTTTGCCGTCGGCTGAGTTTTTCCATGACTGACCGCCATCAACGCCAGTATTTACCCAAATTATACCTTTTATATCAACAATGAACGAGCAAGGCTCATTGTGCACCGCTTTGAGCCGGAAGGGAGCCCCATCATGAAAGCATACCGTGTCGAACAGGACCAACGTATCCGCTTGCAGGATTTCGACCCCGCCGCCATTGGCGACTGGGACGGTAAAAAAGCCGCGGGGCGTAAGAAACTGGCAACGTTGCGCCAGGAACTGAGCCGCCTGCAGGAACTGCTCTACGCCGAGAACAAACACAAACTGCTGATCATTTTGCAGGCCACCGACACCGGCGGCAAGGACGGTGTCATCCGCCGGGTCTTCATGGGCGTCAACCCACAAGGGGTGCGGGTGGCAAACTTCAAGGTACCTACCCCGATCGAACTGGCGCACGATTACCTGTGGCGGGTGCACCGCCAGACGCCCGCCACCGGCGAGATCGTCATCTTCAACCGCTCTCATTATGAGGACGTGCTGGTGGTGCGAGTGCACCAGTTGGCGCCCAAAACAGTGTGGAAGCGTCGTTATGAACACATTAACGAGTTCGAACGCCTGCTGGCGGACGAGGGCACCACCATCCTCAAGTTTTTCCTGCACATCAGCCGCGACGAGCAGAAGAAAAGGCTATTGAGCCGTCTCGACCAACCGGATAAGAACTGGAAATTCAATCCCGGCGATCTAAAGGACCGCGCCCTGTGGGGCGATTACCAGCAAGCCTACCAAGACATGCTCAACCGCACCAGCACCAACTGGGCGCCTTGGTACATCGTCCCCGCCAACCGCAAGTGGTACCGCAACCTGCTCATTGCCGAAATCATCGTCGGCACACTCAAAAGCTTGAACATGCGCTTTCCGCCCCCCGCAGAGAATCTCGAGCAGTATCGCCCCGTCCTGGAACAGGAATGAGGGCGAATTTTAGTTTTCATCCTGAATGAACTTACGCTGCCACTCGTAAAGCCGGTTGAGCGCCTCGATCGGCGAGAGGGTGTTGATGTCCAATCCCTTTAGCTCTTCCAGCAGCGGGCTGGTCTCGGGAAAAAGCGCCGCCTGGCGGGGGACGTTGGGGTCGAGGCGGGTAGTTTTGCCGGCAGAGGCTTCCAGCAGTTGCATGATCTCTGCCGCCCGCTGGATCACCGGGCGCGGCAGCCCCGCCAGTTGCGCCACGTGGATGCCATACGAGCGGTCCGCTCCGCCCGGAACGATTTTGTGCAAAAAGACCACCTGTCCATCCGCTTCGCTCACGGCTACGTTGTAATTGCGCACGCCCGGCAGCAGGTCGCTCAACTGTGTCAGTTCGTGGTAGTGGGTGGCAAACAGCGTGCGCCCGCGCAGCCTGGGATGGTTGTGCAGATATTCCACCACCGCCCAGGCAATCGAAACGCCGTCGTAGGTGCTGGTGCCGCGCCCGATCTCGTCCAGGATCAGCAGGCTGCGCTCGCTGGCGTGGGCGAGGATGTTGGCGGTCTCGATCATCTCGACCATGAAGGTCGACTGCCCGGCGTGGATCTCGTCCTGGGCGCCGATGCGGGTGAAGATGCGGTCAACCAGCCCGATCTCCGCCGCCGAAGCCGGTACGAAGCTGCCCATCTGCGCCATCAACACAATCAACGCCACCTGGCGCAAAAAGGTGCTCTTGCCGCTCATGTTGGGACCGGTGATGATACGCACGATCTCACCCGGCTCGAAGGTGGCATCGTTGGGGACAAAGCGCGTGCTCGACAGGGTACGCTCGACCACAGGGTGCCTGCCGTCGCGGATATCAAGCCTGCCGTCGGCGTGCAATGTCGGGCAGGCGTACCCGTTGAGGGCAGCCGCCTCCGCCAGCGAGGCGCGCACGTCCAGTTCTGCCAAGCTGCGGGCGCTTTCCATCAGCAGCCGGCGCGACGCCGTCAGTTGGGCGCACACCTGACGGAACAGGCGCGTCTCGATCTCGCGAATGCGCTCCTCGGCGTTCAGCACCAGCGCCTCGTATTCTTTCATTTCGGGGGTGATGTAGCGTTCAGCGTTGACCAGCGTTTGCTTGCGGATGTATTCGGGAGGCGCCATCTCGGCATTGCTGCGGGTGATCTCAATATAGTAGCCAAAAACCTTGTTGTAGCCCACCTTGAGCGATTTGATACCGGTGCGCTGACGCTCGCTGCTCTCCAGGTTGGCGATCCACTCCCGGGCGTGGCGCGACGACTCGAGCACACGGTCCAGCTCAGCAGAATAGCCGGTGCGGATCACCCCGCTGTTTTGCAGTGTGGCGGGCGCGTCCTCGCTGATGGCGACTTGCAGCAGCGCCAGTTCGTCACCGCAGGTATGCAGTTGCGCCAGGATCGGCGCCAGCGGCGATTCCCTGCCCTCGAACAGAGCATGAATTTTCGGCAGGCGCTGCAGGGTGGCGCGCAGGGCGATCAGATCGCGCGGCGTGGCGTGACCCGAAACGATACGATTGGTCAGTCGCTCGATATCGGTGAGCGGTTTGAGAGCGGCGAACAGTTCCGCCCGCAGCATGCCGTTCTGCACCAGATACGCCACCCCCGCCTGGCGCGCCTCGATGGCTTCAATATCCTGCAGTGGTTTACCGACCCACTGGCGCATCTGCCGCTGCCCCATCGGGGTGACGGTGTGATCCAGCACGCTCAGCAGCGATCCCTGCGTTTCGCCCTGGCGGATGGTTTCGGTCAGTTCCAGGTTGCGGCGGGTGGCGGCATCCAGGGTCATGAACTCATCCAACGTGTAGCTGTTCAACCCGGTCAGCAGGGGCAACACCGCCGGTTGGGTCTCCTGCAAATATTGCACCAGCGCCCCGGCGGCGCGCACCGCCAGCGGCATACTGCGCAGACCGAAGCCATCCAGCGTCGCCACCCCAAAATGCTGCAGGAGGGTGTCGCGGCAGCGGGTACCCTCGAAGCGCCAGCCCTGCCACGGCGTGGCGTGACCGGGTAGATCGTCCGGCAGCGCCATCCCTTCTGGATGCAGCACCTCCGCCGGTTTGAGGCGCATCAGCTCAGCCCGCAGTAGCGCCAGGGCGTCGTCGTTTTGCAGTTCGGCGGCGGCGAACTCGCCGGTGGTGATGTCGGTGTAGGCAATGCCGGCTTTGCCGTCCTGCAGCACCACCCCCGCCAGGTAATTGTTGCGATCGGAAGGCAGCAGCCCCGGCTCGACCACCGTCCCCGGCGTGACCACCCGCACCACCTGGCGCGGGAACAAGCCGCGCCGCGGCTGCTCGCCGACCTGCTCGCAGATCGCCACGTGGTAGCCCTTTTCGATCAGGCGCGCCAGGTAATTCTCGACGGCGTGGTAGGGAATGCCCGCCATCGGCACGCGCGCCCCTTTGGCGACCTTGCGCGAGGTCAGCACGATGTCCAGCTCGCGCGAGGTGATCTCGGCGTCGCCGTCGAAGGTCTCGTAAAAATCGCCCAGGCGGAAGAACAGGATGGCGTCGGGATACTGGCGTTTGATGTCGAGGTACTGCTGGCGGATGGGAGTGGCGTCGTCGTCCATGCCACTCATTCTATAGTCACGGGCGCAATTCAGCAAGGGGAAGGGGCTGCTGGGGTTGGCTTCGCAGGCTCAGCCAACCCTGGCGAGGTCCGGTACAATAAAATCAACCATGCGGAAAAACTTATTGACATTCAAAGATTAATATTTATAATAAATTTCAAATGCTCCCAACCACCCACCCCCTCAGCCAACGCGAACAAGAGGTCGTCTGCCTGGTCTTGCAGGGCAAGAGCAACCAGCAGATCGCCCTGGCGCTGGGCGTGCGTGAGCGCACGGTCGAGTTCCACCTCACCAACGTCTACGTCAAGCTGGGCGTCTCGTCCCGCGTCGAGCTGATATTGAAGCTGCGGGATCCCGCAGGCGGCGGCTTCGTCGCCCTACCGTGGAAATCCACAGTTGACGCCCTGGCGGCAATTACCGATACTGTTGGCAAGCCCGCTTCGCACCCGGAGCAGGCGTCAACCTGGAGAGAAACCCTCTCCCTGATCGAAAAGGAGCCGCACATGAAAAAACGCTGGAACGTCTACGCCATCGCCGGGGTGATCTTCGGCGCCGCCTATTGGCACTATTTCAGCGCCACCGCCATGATGTTCAACCGCCTGGATTTCCCCGATGAATTCAACCTGCCGCTGCTGCTGCTGACGCTGTTCGTTTCCTTCAGCGTCTGGTTGATCCCGGCTGTGGCGCCGGCGTGGATCGAGTTCCGCCGCTCGGTGTCGCTGCGCCTGTCGGTGCTGGCGGTGATCACCGTGATGGTCAGCGCCGTGCTGGGTTACT
>JBBIKU010000111.1:3050-7704 GCA_037445245.1 Anaerolineaceae bacterium | reverse complement strand
TCCGCCATTAAGGCGGGGTGGTCGCCATGCGTCGGTCCGGTGCTGGGTGCGATTCTGACCATGGCATTGAGCGGTGGCTCGGTGGCGGTGGGGGTGCAGTTGTTGAGCGCCTACTCGGCGGGTCTTGCCGTTCCGTTCCTGGCGGCTGCGTTGGGATTGGGCTGGGTAAGCAGGGTACTGCAGCGCTATGGCAAGGCGATGCACATCCTCGAGATCGCCATGGGTGGCTTGGTGATTATTGTGGGAATTCTGCTGTTTTTGGGCACCTTTGAACGACTGGCTCAATTTAGTTTTTTCATCGATTTTGGTTTGTAAATGCAATTTAAGTTAAAGGGCTTGGCGCTTTTATTGGCAGGGTTGCTGTTCGGGGGAGCGATGGGGTTCATCATCGCCTGGGACGGTTCCCCGAGTGAGGCTGGCACGGGGCGGGGAGTGCGCAGCCAGCCGCCGGCGTCTGGCGTGCCCATTGCCGGTTTCGAATTGCCGACCTTGCTGGGAGAGACGATAAGCCTGGAGCAGTATCGGGGTGCAGCGGTGGTGCTCAATTTTTGGGCGACGTGGTGTACGCCATGCCAGACAGAAATGCCGTTGTTGCAGCACGTGCACGCCAAGCATGCCCCCCGGCTGGTGGTGCTGGGTGTGAACGCCTCGGAAGGGGAGCAAGTGGTCAGCCGGTTCGTGGATGAGTTTGAGATCACTTTCCCGGTGTTGATGGACGCTAAAGGGGCGGTGCAATCGCTCTATCTGGTGCGCGCCCTGCCAACCACTTTTTTTCTTGATGCCGATGGCGTGCTGCAAGCGCAACATATTGGCGAGCTTAATGAAGAATTGATGAGGGGCTATCTGGAATTATTGGGAGTCGAGCCATGATCACCGTCACACTGTACCATCGCAGCAGCGATGAGGACAGCCAGCAGGTGCTGGCGTACCTCGAGGAATTGCAGCACCTCGTTCCCCACCGGCTCGTGCAGATCGACATCGAATCGGATCCGCTACTGCGAGAAGCTTTTGCTCATCAGGCTGCGCTGGTTGAGGTGGGCCCGTACCGGCTGCGTAGCCCGATCACCAAAACCGATTTGCAGGTGGCGCTAGGGGCAGCCCGTGACCGTGCCCGTCATCTGGATGCCACCGACCCCGCCTATAAAGAGCGGGTAGAACGCGGCAAGAAAATCAGCGGCGCCGACCGCTTTACTTACTGGTTCAGCACATATTACATCGCTCTGTTCAATTTGCTGGCGTTTTTGTATGTTGGCTTGCCGTTTTTTGCCCCGCTCATGATGAAAGCCGACCTGCAGGCGCCGGCGAGAGTCATCTATACCATCTACAGCCCATTATGTCATCAATTGGCTTTTCGTTCCTGGTTTATTTTTGGCGAGCAGCCCTACTACCCGCGTGCCCTGGCTCAAATCCCCGGCGTGCTCACCTATGAGGAACTGGCGGGGAGGGAACAGGCAGATCTGCTGGACGCCCGCAGTTTCATCGGCAATCCCCGCCTTGGCTACAAAGTGGCGCTCTGCCAGCGCGATGTGGCAATTTACGGCGCCATCTTTTTGTTCGGGATCATTTTTTGGATTAGCGGACGGCGGATTAAAATCATCCCCTGGTATTTCTGGCTGGTGCTGGGATTGGGTCCAATCGGGCTGGATGGCGCTTCTCAGCTTCCCAGCCTGATGGGCAGCCTGGCGCCAGCCTGGTTTCCCATTCGCGAAAGCACGCCGCTGTTGCGATCGATCACCGGCGGGATGTTCGGTTGGATGACGGCGTGGTACGTTTATCCCCTGATTGAAGAATCGATGAAAGAAACCCGGCAAATGATAGCCCGCAAGATGGCGATCGTCGATCAAGCCCGCAACTCACCTTAGCAGGACGTGCATGCCATTCATTCAACGCGGTGAACTCAAGCTATTTCAGTTTGAGCTGCTGATGCAACCAGACATCGTGCAGGGTATATTTACCCGACGAGGTGGAGTAAGCCCGCATCCGTGGCGTTCGCTCAATCTGGGTGGAACGGTGGGCGATACACGGACGAATGTGATCGAGAATCGCCGGCGCATCTTTGACTTGATGCAGCGACCGGTGGAATCGATTTTCGATACCTGGCAGGTACACAGTGACCGGGTGGTGTGTGTTGACCAACCGCGACCACTGGAAAGTCAACCCATCCAGGCGGATGCCATCTTGACCAACGACCCGCGCATCACGTTATTCATGCGTTTTGCCGATTGCGTGCCGATCTTTTTTTACGATCCGGTCAAACGGGTGATCGGCATTGCCCATGCTGGCTGGGTAGGAACGATCAAGCGCATTGCAGAGCAGGTTGTGCGGACAATGGCAAGACGCTACGGCTGTTGCCCAACCGATATCCGGGCTGGAATTGGACCTTCGATAGGTGTCGATCATTACCTGGTGGGGCAGGATGTGATCGCTGCCACGAACGCCGTCTTTGGCGAGCAGGTAAATCAACTTTTGATGGAAAGGGATGGCAAGATGCACCTGGATCTGTGGGCTGCCAATCGCCTCAGTCTGCAAACAGCGGGCGTGCGAAAAGTTGAGACCGCCGGCGTTTGCACCGCCTGCAACCAGGACGACTGGTATTCGCACCGCGGCGAGATGGGCAAAACCGGTCGCTTCGGTGCAATTCTGGCTTTGCGGGGGTGAGCAGTGGAGAACGCATTCAGGCTGCGTTTAGCGGAGACCATCCGACGTAATCTTGAACGGGTTCAGTTAAATATTGAGCGCGCCGCAAAGGAGAGCGGGCGCGATCCAGCTTCGGTGCGCCTCGTGGTGGTGACCAAATCACAACCAGTCGAAGTTGTCGAAGCCGCGATTGCCGCCGGAGCGACCTGCCTGGGCGAGAATTATCCCGAAGAAGCGACTGAAAAAATAATGGCGTTGAAGCAGGCTGAGTTGCCGGAGTGGCACATGATCGGTCATCTGCAAAGCCGCAAGGCGAAGCTGGTAGTCGAACATTTTCAGATGATGCACTCGCTGGATAGCTGGCGTATTGCCGAACGGCTGGAGCGTCTGCTGGCACAGGCGGATAAAACCCTGCCGGTTTTACTGGAATTCAACGTGGGGGGCGAGTCTTCCAAATATGGATGGAAAGCAATGGAGGAAGATCGCTGGGCGGCAATACTGCCGGAGATTGAAAAAATTCTCGCTTTGCCGCATTTGGGTGTTCAGGGGTTGATGACGATGCCGCCATTGTTGACAGATGCCCAACAGACCCATCCCTATTTTGTTCGGTTGAGGCGTTTGCGTGATTACCTGGCGGGGTGTTTCCCGAATGCCCGTTGGGATGCGCTTTCGATGGGCACCAGCGGCGATTACGAGGCGGCAATCCGGGAAGGGGCAACGCTGGTGCGGATCGGTCAGGCAATTTTGGGCGCTCGACCGATAAAAATGTAAGCTCGGGCGAACCCTTATCCAGTTATAATGGGAGGCGTTTATGGTGGTGATGCTGCTCATCGATGTTATTCGTTTGTTGGGGCGGGTGCTGTCCATCCTGGTGATAGCATATGTCATCCTGGGATATTTTCTGCCTCCTTACCATTCAATTCGAGTCTATCTGGCTCGCATTGTTGAACCGTTGTTACTGCCGATCCGCCGGGTCGTCCCGCCGATTCAGATGATCGACTTCAGCCCCTTGATATTGATCATTCTGATCCAGGTCATCGAGTTTATTCTGGTAAGTCTGATATTGACATTGAGGTGATCGCATGGGTGGCGGTCGCAAATTTCGATTGCATGATGGAAGAAAAGGCGCCGCGATTGCGGTTCGGGTCACGCCGCGTTCTAGCCGCAACGAGATATTGACGGTCATGGATGATGGAACACTGAAGGTCTGCCTCACCGCGCCGCCGGTGGAAGGCAAAGCGAACCAGGCTTTACTCAATTTTATGGCAGATGTTCTGGGCGTACCCCCTTCACAATTGGAAATCATCAGCGGGCGCTCGGGCAGGGATAAACTGGTGACGGTTATTGGCATGGATTCAGCGAGTGTCCAGGAACGCATTATCGCCCACATGCGGTAAGTGCACGCATTGAAAGAGATCGATCAACCGTAACCGTATTTGGAGGGGGAGGGTATTGCTGCACCGCTGATCGCTAGCAGCCAAGCCGCGTAGCTGGCGGCATCCTGTAATTTCCCTGACTCGCGGTACATTTGCTCGAAGATGGCGCGAACGACCCCTTCGTCGGCGTGTGAGGTTTTTTGCAGGTGTTGCAGCGCGCACAGCTTTTCTTCAGCCGTTCCTGTTCTCAGCGCATCCAACAGCAGATCGATTGGCGATGGATCGGGGGCAACGCTACGCCCACGCTGGCTGGCGAACTCAATCAGCCAGGCTGCTTCATGCAGGGGTGTCAACGGTTTGGGCGCCCCTGATATGTTCCCTTTTATCGCTTCGAGTGCCTGAGCAGCAACATTGCGGACAACCCATTGCCCATCTTCAACGCTGATCTTTTCGAAGAGGGCGATCGTCCACGGCTCGCGGATATGTGAAAGTCCCAGCACGGCTGCCCGGCGGGTCAGCAGGTCGGTCGAGGTGGCTGCTTCCTTGAGAATTTCGTGACCCTCTGGCTGGTGGTAAGCGAGGATCTCAGCGGCAGCCTGGCGTTGGTTCTCATCGCCTTCCAGCAGGGTGCTTTGGATGAT
>JBBIKU010000111.1:0-3040 GCA_037445245.1 Anaerolineaceae bacterium | reverse complement strand
GTGCCCTGGGGTTGTCCATCGACCCGATTGCCAGGCAGGCTGCCAGGCGTACTTCGCCGGCTGGATCGGCATAAACTTCAAGTAGATCGTTGATGGCGTGCCGGTCAGCGGCGGCGCTGTATGCTAGTCCACTCAACTGCCTGATGACCGGTGACGGCGAGAGCAACAGTTGTTTGAAGAGTCGCGGCATGGCAGGATCATTGGTGACAACGAGGGCAGCTACAAAGCGGGCGCGTATGCCGATAGGGATCGACTCAGTGTGCAGCAGGTTCAGCAGTTGTCGCATCACCGGTGACCGCCAGCCGGCGTTTAACGGGGCGTAACTCAGCCAGCGCCCGATCGTTAAAATCAACGAGTAAAAGGGGTCATCCGTCTGTAAGATGGCGGCTGTGATCCATTGATCCAGCTTGCCTTGCCAAGCCAGGAAGCGGCAGGTCAGGTGCGTGAGTGACCAGGTTTGAGCGTTGGTCAGGTTCGCGGCGGTGGTTTCGGCGTCCGCAACGGATGCAGCCAGATAAGCGGCGAAGAGGGGGTGGCAGAAACGAATTCGCTCCCGGGCGTGCTCGATGATCAATCCGTTATTTAACCATGCCCTAAGGATGCGATCAGCGGATGAAAGCCTTTGTTTCTTCACCCGTTTCCGCTTGCTTTTTTGGAGGGGTGGCAATTCGTGGTCGCTCGCTTCGGGCAACTTGCCTTCCTCTTCATCGGGTGTGGGCAGGTTGTAGTTGGAAAAGAATTTTTTGAGTTGTGTGTAGGAAAGACTTGCCGCCCGGTGGACCAGAAACTCGTTTGCCATTCCCTGTAGCGCCGCAAGGGGAGCGATGCGATGGGTGTGCCGTTCCAGGTATGCCTCGATGGCTGCATTGACAGTGGGGCCGCGGCTGTCGTTGGCGAAAGCCGCCCAGGTTTTGAGTGTCCACTCAAGCGGGGTGTGCACGGCGTAGTCAGCCGAAAGCCAGCCGGCGATCAGGCGTGTGATGGTGTCGCGCGCCTCTTCTGAATGCCGTTTTGCATCCATGATGTTTTCCTGCCAGTGGCTGCTCCAACGCTCGATGAACTGTTTGCGTTCTCGGTTCGTCCAGGCAGCCACACCCAGCGGAAAAAAGCCCAGTTCCAATAAGCCGTCCAGATATTGTGTCGAGGCAGTGGCCATCACCCGCAAGCGGGGATAGTGTTCCAGCAGGCAGCGCAGGTAATTTGTCGCTTCTTTGCAGTCGGGTGGCGGCAGCTCGTCCATGCCGTCTAGAAGCAGCATTGTCTTTCCATCCTTGCAAGTGTGTTTGATGAACCCCGCTAGGCGAGAGGCGTACGGGAAGGGGATCTTTTTCGATAGGGCTTTGACCAGGGGCGTAATGGGGTCGTCTTTTTCGGCAAGGCTAAGCTCAAGATCGAGAACGTGCAACAGCAGCGGGAGGCAATCCGCCAGCGTCCCCGCTTGCGGGTCAGCGCGGGCGATCAGCGTGGCGAGGTGCGCCAGGGTAATGGTTTTTCCGCTTCCTGCCTGTCCTAGGATGACCACGTTGAGGTTGTTTTCGAGCGCCTGTACTGGCGCCAGGCGGATTGCATGGATCGAACTGCTTAGTTCGGGGCAATCGGGTGTGTAGGGGACGATCAGGTTAGCAATCGCTTCGATGGCGGTCGGTGCGTCGGGCGAGGCGATGTGGCTGGGTGGAGCGATTAATTGGGGCTGGATCAGGATCTCATCCAGAGCGAACAATTCTTTGGCAAGGTGCATTGCCTGTGCCCGGCGCAGGGTGTCTTCGCGCAGAAAAATCGAGATCCCCGCCTGGTTGCGCTGGCGGGCAGTCTGGCTTTGCTGTTTGAAAAATGCGTGCAGGTGAGGCAGGCGGGCTTTTGCCCGCTTGATGAGCCACCAGAAAAGCGAAGCCGCGATGAATCCTGCAATGAATGAAATACGATCGATGGGCGGCAGATTGGGCATGTCGATCAATCAGCGTATAGAATTCGTCCGCAAGAGGTGCAATAGGCGATCTGGTTGGGGGCGCGCGCTGCCTGCGTTTGAGCTGGGCGCACACTTGCGCCGCAGGCGAGACAGGCGTGATCTTCGATCAATGCCACCGCCAGCCCCCGTTTTTGCCCGCGCAGGCTTTCGTATATTTCAAGGTATTCGGGTAAAATCGATCCAACCTTTGCGTGCCGTTCTGCTTTCAAACGTTGACTATTTTTTAACAACTGATCCTTCTCGCCCAGCAGTCCAGCCTGCCGTTCGGTGAAGTCTGCCCGGCTAGCTTCGAGCGCCTTTTGACAGCCGCTAAGTGTCTCATCAGCTTTTTCGAGTTCGAGCATGGCTTCCAGTTGCTGGTCTTCCAGCGTGGCAAGACGCCGTTTTAAAGAGGCAGCCTCTTCCTGAAGCCCTTGCAGCTCTTTGGGGTTATGAATGGAGCCGTTATAGAGTGTGGCTTCAATGGTGGAAATTTTCTCTTGAAGCGCTTGCACGGCTTCTTCCGCTTGGCGCAGGGCTTTGACCGCGGCTACCTGTGCTTTTTCTGCCTTGGCGAGGGTCTGTTGCGCAGCGAGCACACTTTGATCGGCTTTGACTTCGGCTTCGATCTTGCTCAGGCGGGCGTCGATCTGATCGATTTCGCTGTCGATTTTCTGCAATTGGTATAACTGGGTGGATTGATTCATGGTTAAGATTATAGGGTTGGTTACGGCATTCGGCAAGCAGTGAACAGCTTTGTAAGGTGCACCTTTTTATTTTACTCTAGATTAAAATAAAGCGAGGATTTCACCGGTTTCAATTGCCGAATTCTTATGGAGGGTGGGATGTCGGCGTGGAAGTATGGGCTTATCGCGGCTCTATTGGTTATGGCAGTCAGTCTTCCGTACATATGGGCGGCTGCGGCGGGGGGTGCAACGCATGTTTTTGGCGGCTTTTTGCTCAACCCCATCGATGGCAATTCCTACCTGGCAAAAATGATGCAGGGATGGGGTGGGTCAGTTACTTTCACCCTCCCTTACACTGCCGAACCCGGCAAAGGGGTGTTCCTGTTCGGGTTTTACCTCATGCTGGGGC
>JBBIKU010000110.1:0-7784 GCA_037445245.1 Anaerolineaceae bacterium | reverse complement strand
GGTGATGACCGCTGAGGCAGCGGCTTCAGGCAACCCGTTGATGGCGACGATGGGTCCCAGCGCTGCCCAGGGCAGGTAGCCGAGCACACCGATCATGCCCAAAACCAGCAGGGTGTTGGTGAGGCTGCCGGCAATCCCGGCTACCGCCAGCCCGACGGCAGGGGTGCGCTTGAGCCCGGTCCATACCAACCAGGCAAGTGGTCCGATGAACAGGCGCGGCAACACCGAAAGCAAAGGGTTGGTGAACCACACGTCCGCCGGTCCGGTGGGGGCGATGGCGGCTTGCAGCATGCTGAAAAGTCCGAAGATGAGACCGATCGCCACCCCGACGATCGGACCTTCGAGGATAGCCCCAATGATCACCGGCACGTGCATGATGGTCAGTGATACGCCGCCGAACCAGGGGATGAAGCCCCAGTGCGTCCAGCCCAACAGGGCGGCAATGGCGCCCATCACCCCCGCCACGGCGATTTTTCGTGTTCGATCCTGTGCCATGTTATTCTCCCTAAGTTGGATTTTGAATCAGAGTGCCTACCAAACGATTTTAACACATTTATCGCCTCAATTTTAAAGCCCGTCGTCGTTTCTGGAGTATAATTTTTTCAAGACAGCTCGTCGCTCGATTTGCGGGAAGCAGTCAGACGCACACCCCATGAAAAACAAACCAACACCCCTCGTCATTGGCATTGCCGGCGGTTCCGGGTCTGGAAAGACGACGGTGGCGCAATCCATTCTCCGCCGGGTTGGCGCCAACCGTATCGCTTTTCTCTCGCATGATTCGTACTACCGCGATTTACGCGATCTGCCGCTCGACAAGCGCGCCCAGATGAATTTCGATCATCCTGACTCGCTGGAAACCGATTTGATGATCCATCACATCCAGCAATTGAAGAACTGGCAACCGGTGAAAATGCCGATTTACGATTTTACCCATCACCTTCGCACCGATAAGTACATCCTGGTGAAGCCACAGCGGGTGATCGTTGTTGAGGGGATTTTGATCTTTGCCGAACCCCGTTTGCGGGAATCGTTCGATGTCAAAATCTTTGTTGACACCGACACCGATATCCGGTTTATCCGCCGCTTGCAACGCGACCTCAGCGAGCGAGGACGATCGGTAGAATCGGTGATTGCGCAATATCTGAACACGGTACGACCGATGCATTTGGAGTTTGTGGAGCAATCCAAGCGCTATGCCGATGTCATCATTCCTGAAGGCGGCATGAATGCCGTTGCCCTGGATATGGTGATCGCCCGAATCGAGTCGCTGCTGCAGGAAGGGGGTTAATGCAGAAGAAACGCGGCCAGCGCCTGCAATGGATGCGCCTGCTCACCTTTTTATTTGTTGTTGGTTTGTCCTTATATTTATTTCTGATTCGGGGTGACATTGCCCATCTGGGTGTTTATGGTTATCCGGGCATCTTCCTCTTTTCCCTGCTGGCAAATGCTACCATCATCGTTCCCATGCCCAGCGTGATCGTTACTTCAGCCAGCGGCTCCGCGCCGGACGAGGCGCGTTGCTGCGCGGCGCTGGGCGAGTTGTCGGGCTATTTGGCGGGCTTCAGCGGGCAGGCGATCGTCGAACGCGTCGATTGGCATGTTCGGCTTGAAGAATGGATGAAAAAATACGGCGAGATTACCATTCTGGTGCTGGCGTTCATCCCCAACCCGGCGTTTGACATGGCAGGCCTATCCGCCGGGGCGTTAAAGATGCCCATGCATCGTTTTCTTATCTGGTGCTGGCTGGGCAAGATGCTCAAGATGTTGCTTTTTGCATACGGGGGGTCGAAGATCTTAGACTGGCTGCGATTCTGGTGAATCAGGCGATGGGGAAACTCGGCTGAGAGGTGGCAAACCCGTTTTGAATTTAAGGACGCATCTGCGTTTAAATGTTTTGGCGAGCAGGTCGAGTTTTTGCTGGGTTGCCCGTTCCGCTTCCGGCGCGGCATCGTCAGTGTAGCAGGTAATTGCAATCCGCCGAGGAGATATTTTGCAGCGAATGTGCTGGACGACCAGCTGGTGCGAACGATCCAGGTCGTTGGCAAATCTCAAAATGGCTGCCAGAATTTTCACTGTGCGGCGTTCGGTTTCCTCCAGCGCTGCAAAGTGATCGTGGCGGGTGCTGGGCAGCGCCTTGCGGTGGTATCGCACGATGGAGCCCACCATCAGGCGGTCGCGGTTGTTGAAGGGTAAAATCGGCGTGCTGAGAATGATCTGCAATCCGGTCTTGTGATGCGACTGCCAACCTTCGATCCACCCGATGTCGTGCAAAATTCCGGCGCAGGTCAACCAGAAGCGTTCCTGATCTCCCAAATGGTGGATTTCTTGCAGTTGATCGAACAACTGCAAGGCAAGCTGGGTTACGTGGTTGCAGTGTGAGGCTTCATAGCCGCAGGTTTTTGCCAGTTCGAAGACGGCTTTGAGCTCAGGGTTTTGTTCTGGATCGAGAGAGGCGCTCCAATCCATGCCGGCATCCGTCATCACTGCAATTCAACGAGGATTGATCGGTCGTTGGAAGGAAGCGCTGCCTTTGGCCGTCGGCATCATGGCTCACTTTTCATCTGAACGGCATCCAGATTGCGTCCTTCGAGGATCATTCTGGCAAAATCTTCCGGAAGCCCTTTCCGGCGGATCGCTTTGGCGGCGCGTTTGACGTCGTATTTTAGGCGGAAGTGTTCCACCTCGGTGGTATCTTTCTTCAGCTTCAATAAAGCATAAGAGGTGCGGGGGTCACCGTCATCCGCTCTGCCGACGCTGCCCGTGTTGATGAACCAGACCCCGTTAACGCAACGCACGAACGGCACATGGGAATGCCCCACCACGATGATGTCGGCACGGGTGAGCTGGCTGAGTTCGCGCAGTCGTTCATCCGGGGTCTCAGGGGTAAGGTGTTCCTCGCATGAGGCGGGGCTGCCGTGAGTGAGTAAAATGCGTCGTCCGGCGACCTTGATACGCCGCTGTTCTGGCAACGATTGCAGATATTTGCGGTTGCGGGGGGAGAGGTGCTCGTAAGCCCAGCGAAAAGCCAGCCATTTTTCCGGCGTTTTGTTGCGCGACCATTTTTTTCGTTTGTGTTCTACCATTAATACTTTACGATCATAGTTGCCGAGGATGCTCACGATTTTCCGTTTTTGGATCAGTTTAACGACCTGATCGGGGTAGGCGCCGTAGCCGACGGTGTCGCCCACATTCCACATCAGCGAGGCAGACTGGGCGTCGGCGTGCGCCAAAACGGCTTCCAGCGCGGGCAGGTTGGCGTGGATGTCGCCAATCAGGGCGATTTTCATGTGCCGTCATCCTCTTGGGCGGCGCTTTCGCCGGGTGTGCCTTCGACGGGAGGTGGAAAAACGTTCTCGTACAGTGTGAGGGGGAGCTGGATGATGTCGTTCAACTTTTCCCAGATGTTTTGTTGCTGCCAGGCTTCCCACTGTTGAACGAAGCGCAGGTAGAGCCGATTTCGCATCGACTGGCGGTTTTCTTTAAGGTAAATGATGCCGGGAATCAAAGAGCGTAGAGGACGGTCACTTCCGTAAAACGCAAGCGTACGCTGGCGTTCCTCCTCGATGAACTGGGGCAGAAATTCAACCCAGACATCGCAGTCGTGGATGTCGCCGAGCATTTCCTGGATAGAACGCACAATGTTGATGATTTCCTGGAATTGATCGGGATAGAGGGGGGCGAAGGTCTCGAGGGTGTAGCGCAGCCGTTTGGCTTCGATGCGCATGGCATGCAGTTCATCGATCCGCTCTGGTTGTGGGACAAATTCACTGAAAGCAAGCATCGCTTCGAGGCAGCGATGGACGTTATCGTATGCGAGCCGGTAGAGCTGATCGGAATAGGGGTAATTCTCTCCCGCTGCTTTCGCCAGTGGCGTGATGATGGCTTGCATTTCTTCCACAATGCCGGAGTCTTCCAGCTTTGCCAGGGCTTTAATAACCTTGTTTTGTTGTTGTTCCCGTTTTTGTTTCAATCGCAGCATCAGCCGGTGAATGCCCGCTCTGGCGCTGGTTTCGGTGATCTCGTGGGCGATTTGCCCGATTCGGTCGATCTGGACGTCGGTATCCCGCGCCGAACTTAGGGCGCCAGTGATACGTTTGATTTCGGTTTGCCAGGTTGTGACCTGCTTGCGGGGGTAGCAGCTCTCGAAAAGAGGCAAGGTGGCGCGCAACCGGCGGGTTGCCACCCGCATGCGGTGAATGTGTTCGATGTCTTTTGCCTGTCGAACACCATTGATTTCCTGCCTGAGAGATTTTAGATGCCGGTAGATAACACCGGCACCAAAGAGACAGGTGCTCTTGTCAGGCGTGGATTTCATGTACAGACTCCTCTCCGAGGGCTAGGCAGGTCGGGAACGGAGAAGGCGTTTTCCCAACCGGTTATTGGATCAGAGTTACTGGTCTTCTTCGAATAATTTGCTGATGTGCTGCCGCAGTTGTTCGTTGACGTGCGTGATCGAGCGGTTGGCGTCAATGGTGATGAAGCCGAATTCCTTCGCCATTTCGTCGAATTGTTCGATCAGAGCAGCTTGGTAGACGCAGAAACTATCGTAGAGGTTGTCAGCGCAGCGAATGTCCATGCCGGCTTCCCAGTGATTGAAGCCTCGCCCGTGAACGATACGGGAGATCAGAGTTGGAATACTGGCTTTGAGATAGAGGATCATGTTGGGGATGAGGGCAAACCCGTAGACTTTGCGCGACCATGCCCGGTTGGCGCCGCGCACCACGTCGCGGGCAATCACGGAGTAGAAATATCGGTCGGAAAGTACGATGAAGCCAGCCTTGAGAGCGGGGATGATTTGATTTTCGAGCCGGTCGGCAAAATCGGTGGCGTAAAAGAGGCTCATGGTCAGCGGGCTGAGCGTGTGTCCCTGTTTAGCGGCGTCCAGTCCGCTTTGGGTGAGGGTCGAGCGCCGCAAACCGGTATCCGAAACGGCGTAGCCCTCCCCCTCAAGCCAGGCGCGCAGCAATTGGATTTGCGTCGAGCGCCCGACGCCATCGGTGCCTTCTAACACGATCAATTTGCCGGGCAATTCCTTGATCGGTCGGTAAGGAAAACCCGCTCCGTAAAATTTGACTTCTTTCATGCCTTTCCCGCCTGCTGGCTGCCGGCAATCTGTTCCACCGGCTTGTGGTAGGTGTGCCGGGTTGTGCGGAGCGGGTTGGGCAAGCCGCGCCATCCCTGCAGAATTTTTCGGAGGTGTTGCCGGACTTGGCGCTGTTGTTGTTTGACCGGAAGGGTGCCATCGATGACCTTGAAACTAAATTCATCCGTCATGCGGTCATATTCGTTTATAATCCTTTGCTGGAAGAGGCGGAAACTGGTGACGCGGTTTTCCGAAAGCCCCAGGTCCATGCCTGCCTCGTAATACTTTAATTTGGCTCTGCCTTCCATGATGCGATCGACGGCGACATCCAACGGCACCTGGAAATAAAATGCCAGATCGGGTTGCACCGAGAATGAATACAGATTGCGCACCCATTCACGATCCACACCACGGGCGACGTCCCTGGCGAAGGCGGTGAATGCATACCGGTCAGCCAGGACAATAACGCCGGCTTTGAGCATTGGCAGCATGTAGTTCTGCCAACGGTCGGCGAAATCCGTCGCCTGCAGCAAACTGAAGGTGGTGGGGGTGAAGATCTTTTGCTTTTTTGCCAGCTTGGTGGTGCTTTTGACCAGATTTGAAGAATTCCATTCGGAGAAGTAGACCGATTTTCCCTGCGCGAGCAGCCATTTGTAAAGCAGATCGATCTGGGTTGATTTTCCGCTCCCATCGATGCCCTCGACGATGATCAATTTCCCTTTGTATTCTCCCTTGTGGAGCACCTTTGCCTCAGCTTTCTATATGCTGGTGATGGCGATGTTGGCGCAGGAATTATTCGGTGTCTTCGTCATCCGAGGATTCCATTTCCAGTAATTCACCGGTGGCGATGAACACCGTCCGTTCGCAGATATTGGTCACCCGATCTGCCATCCGCTCGAGATTATGCGCAACCCACAGCATTAAGTTCGTTTGGTCGATGATCTCAGGGTTGGCGATCATGGATCGGACGACGCTGTGATAGACCTGATTGTATAGCTTATCGACCTCGTCATCCTCCAGCGGGATCAGGCAGGCTTGGCTCGGGTTCTCATTGATGAAGGCGGTGAGGGCGCGATGGAGCATGTTGACGGCGAGTTCACCCATTTTAGCGATCTCACGCATTGGCAGGGGGAGGACGGCATCGCCGATCTTGTTGGTGATTTTGGCAACTCCCTTGGCATAATCTCCCATGCGCTCGAGTTCGGTGATGACCTCGAGCATAGCTGCCAGCATCCGCAGATCTTTGGCGATAGGCTGCTGGGTGGCGATGAGGATCAGGATGGCGTTTTCAATGGCGAAGCGTTTTTCATTGATCAGCACATCGTCTTCGTAGATTTGCGTTGCAGCTTCGAGGTCGCGTCGTTTGAGCGCCTCCACCGCGTTCAGCATGGCTTGTTCGACCATGCTCCCCAGCAAAAGGATTTCATCTTGCAAATGGTGGATCTGGCGATCCAACGTCTCGCGGGGCATCGGGAATCTCTCCATTCGGTAATCCGGTTTAGCCGAAACGTCCACTAATGTAATCTTCTGTCTCTTTGTTTTTCGGCTTGAGAAAGATCTGGTTGGTCGACCCATACTCAGCCAGATGACCGGTTCGGCTCTCGTCTGTCATCATAAAGGCAGTGAAATCGGAAACCCGCGCTGCCTGCTGCATGTTATGCGTTACTATGATTATTGTAACATCTTTGACAAGGTCCCGAATCAGCTCTTCAATGCAGTAAGTGGCGATGGGATCAAGCGCCGAAGCCGGTTCGTCCATCAGAATGATTTCCGGTTCCACCGCCAGGGCGCGGGCGATGCACAAACGCTGCTGTTGCCCGCCTGAGAGAGCATAAGCGCTTTGGTTCAGTTTATCTTTAACTTCCTCCCACACAGCAGCCTGGGTCAGGCTATGTTCGACGATTTCATCAATCACACCGCGTTTACGGATGCCGTAAAGACGTGGACCGTAAGCCACGTTGTCGTAGATGCTCTTGGGGAAAGGGTTGGGTCTCTGAAAGACCATCCCGATGCGGCGTCGAATATCGACCACATCGATCGTATTATCGTAGATGTTGATGTCATCCAGCAGCACCCTGCCGTATACCCGCACGTTGGGGGTCAGGTCGTTCATGCGGTTGAAACAGCGGATCAGTGTGGATTTGCCGCACCCCGAAGGACCAATGATGGCGGTGACCCTGTTGGCGGGCACATCAAACGAGACATCGGAGATCGCTTTGAAGTTTCCATAGAACAGGGTCAGATCATCGACGCGCACCTTGATCGGCAGCGCTTCTCGATGCTCCTCAAGGTCGGCGTAGGCGTGTTTTTTGACCGCCTGAACGCTGACGAAGGACTTTTCTTCTTCGAAGGGAGGGATTTGGGTTTGTTCCATAAGTTACCTTTTTATTTTATCAGTTCGGCTCAAAATCCACAATCTTGTTGTAATATTGATGAGCAAGACAAATGCCATCAAGATCAGCGCCACCGCCCAAGCCTGCGCCACCCGTTCTGGAAAGGGCTGCTGGGCGTATTTCCATAAGGTCAACGGCAGTGAATCGACCGGCTGGTTGATGATGCGCCCGATAATGGTGGGGAAGCTCTGATTTGCGGCGATGCCGCTGCGTATGATCATGCTGATGTCGTAGCGTTCGTTGCCCAAGGCGGTGAAGAGCAGCGGCGCGGTTTCGCCGGAGGCGCGGGCAATCCCGAGCATAAATCC
>JBBIKU010000109.1:0-7814 GCA_037445245.1 Anaerolineaceae bacterium | reverse complement strand
CGCTTCAGAAATATCGGCGCAAATAAACAGCCCTCCCTGCACAAATGGTTCGCCAAAATCGGCGCGGTCGACGCCGATCACCCGCCAGCCAGCTTGGGAAAAGACAGCCACAGTCGCCCGTCCGATCCCGCCCGCCACGCCGGTGATCAACACCACTTTAGAAGAATGTATCTCCATCGCTTTAATCCCCTTTATCCGCTAGGTGCGGACAAAGATTAATGATCCAGAAAGCCTCACGCGAATCCTCCGCAACGCCCTCTTCCTGCGGATCAAACTGGCTGCAAAATGACCAGACCAGGGTTGGATTGGCACGAAGAATTCCACCCAGTCGATTGGCTTCGTCCATCTGCTGCTGGCGAGCGTAACCCTCATAGAACGGCATCCATTCCGAGGTGTCCAGCGGCGAGAGATTCTTTTGCATAGCTTCATCTCCCAACCGCACTACTTCGTCCCAATCGGCGCGCTGCCGCGCCAGGCTGGCTTTCTGATAATAGTAGCACCAGCCTCGTTCTGGTTCTGAACCAAAGATATGCTGCGGTGGGCTTTTCGGCGGAAGGTCGATATCGATCAAATGAATATTAGAATAGCCGGCAATTAAATAAGTCATCGGTTCTTCATTCTCGGATAATTCAGCCCGGGTGTTGTCATGTACATGCAGGCAGGCGCCTCTTCCTGGCAAGCTGACGATCAGACTGTTCTCAAAATTGAGGATAAAGGTTAATCGTCGAAAATATTTTCCGAATTTATCGCCGCGCTTCAGTTGCAAGAGCGTTTCATTATTCAACGTTTCACCCGACAGACGAATATCAGGCGAGCCAGGTGAATAGATCAGATTTGCCGGGCCCCACGTTTCATAGCCTTCCGCCAAACGAAAGCCCGGCGGCAGTAAGGGCAATAACAGCGCCCCATCTTTCAGGTCAGGCGCCCGCCAGGACAGTTGCCACCAAAGTTGACGTTGTTGCTCCCAGAATTCCCGGAAATAGATTGCATTGTGATAATGGGTGATCATCGAAAAAGCGGTCAGGAATGCCAGGAAAACCAGGCGGAGGAGCGGCTTTTCGAACAGCCAGAACAGCCCCCCCACGACGCTCATGGCAACGCCCATCGCAGCCACCAGGGTATATCGATCGAATGTATCTTCAAAAGAGACCTGGCGGTTTGCCAGCACCACCGGCTGTAGAGCCACCAGTGCACTTGCCAGACCGATGAGTACAGCCTCGCGGCGCCAATCCAGCTCATCGCTCGCAGCAGCGTCGATAGGCGTCGACATGGAATCCGAGCGGCTGCGCCAATAAGCAACCAACAAGCCGACGCCGATTGCCGCCAGCGCCAGCGACACGACCAAATCGATGTAGGCGGCGTTTGAAACCAGCTTATAAAACGGCACCCCCCACGCCAGAAACACCGTTTCGACAAAATCCCGGCTGCTTTCGATGACGAAACGTAGCAGCATCTCCCCCGGATTGGATAGATACATACCGCCAATCACCCCGACATCGGTCACAATTCGAGCACTGCGAAAGAGGAAGAGCCGCCAGACCAGAAACGCCCCCAGTGCAATCAATGTTGGCAACCACCACAAAACTACCCGGCGGGCGACTGCCCCAGCCCGTCTTTCGCTTTCACGCCACGCTAACGCCCCCAGCATCACCAACCGTATCGCCTCGATCCCAACCATCCATTCCATGATCAGGTAGCATCCCAACCCCAATCCAGCAGAAAACAGGAGCGCCACACTTCGCCTGATGCCCCGTTTAGACTGCCTGGCGTATACCGTCAAAGCCAACGAGAACACACCCAGGGTCAAAGCGAACAAATGATTTTGGTAGGCATTGGCATTGGGTTGTTGCAAGAAACCAGGGTAAATCAAAAACAGCAGCGCCATGGCTGTCGTAGCCACGGGTTTGTTGCGCCAGAGCTGGCGCATCAGCCACAAAAACCCCAGCCCCCCCACCAGGCGCAGGCAAAATGCGTAAAGCTGCCACACCAGCGGATTGCTGCCCAGCACACCGTAGGTCAGGGCATAAGTTGCCCCCATGAAGGGACGATCGGTCAGATGCTGATCGAAAATCTGCATCAAGCCCCGCCCATTTGCCGCCCACACGACGTGCCAGTCGTCACGATAATACCCAAGCTGGTTTGTCAGCGGAAGATACGTCAAGGCGGACACCGCTGTCAACAAAACGACCGAGATGAGCAATTCGTTCTGTAAGAGTCGGCGAATTTTTTCTGGCATGATCATTTACGACCCGAAAAATGAGCGATAAACCAAAGCAGGAAACAACACCCTGGTTCTCAGCGCTGCATCTGATCCATCACAGTTTCGAGATCGCTCGAATCGATCCCCAGCCCTTCAAGCAAATTCCGGATTGTATTCACATGCACCCGTTGCCATGCCGTTGGGCTGGAGTTCGAATTATGCGCCGCCAGCATCACCTGGTCCATCTGACGCAAGGGGGAGTCCAGCGGGAGGGGTTCATGTTCAAATACATCCAATGCCGCGCCAGCAATTCGATCCTCCCGCAAAGCCTGCACTAGATCGGCTTCCTTGATAATTGGACCGCGCGCGGTGTTGATCAGCACCACCTCAGGTTTCATCCAGCCAATTTTTTTCGCATCGATCAGGTGATAACTGGTCGGATTCAGGTCACAATTCAGGCTGACAAAATCCGCTTGCTGCAGCAACTCCCTCAGTCCCGTCATGGTTATCCCATTCTCTAGCAGGAAATCGGGAGCGATGGGAACAATATCGTTCCCCAACAGGCGCATGCCAAAGCCGCGCGCCCGCCGTAAAACTGCTTTGCCAATATTGCCCACCCCAACAACCCCCAGCGTACACTCACTCAACGATCTTGCCATCAGCTTTGCCCAACCGCCCTGCTTGACGAAGCGATCCATCCACGGCTGGCGGCGGGCAAACGCCAAAATGTACCCCAGCACAGAATCAGAAACCGGCAACGTGAAGGCATTCGGCGTGTTACACACCCGAATACCCAACCGTTCGGCAGCCTGGCGGTCGATGGCATCGATCCCCGTCCCCCATTTGGAGATCACCTTAAGCCGCGGCAGACATTTTCTCAACACCGTTTCGGTATAGTAATCATCACCGCAAATTGCGCCGTCGAATGTTCCAGCGTATTTCAGCAGTTCAGCCTCAGATAACCGCTCTTCCACCTGCGCAACGATCACCTTTAAGCGATAATGCTCCAACACCGGCACAAATCGAACCTGAAACGGCACCATATATGGCGCAGATAGTAAAACGGTTTGCATCGATACCTCCATATTCGCCAGGATTAAAGCCCTCACCTATGGTTGCGGTGTTGCAAGAGCAAATCGGCGACCAGAAATGCCAGTTCGTCGTCGATATCCCATGCTTCAGCCGGGTCAATTTCGTAAAGATAAGTACGGTCACCCAGCCGGCTGCGCCGGGTTTCAAGCGTCTGCCGGGTGAAAATGTAAATGCACGAGTTTTCGGCAAAAACAGGCGGCAGGTCTTGGGTTCGCAATAAAATCGCCGGGTTATGATTGATCGCCCTCCCAAGCTGGTCCCACAGGCGCGTTTGCACGCGGGTCACCGAGAACAACGAATCATAAAACGGGTAATTCGCCAGCAGGGTTTGTATCGCACCTGAAATCGTCTCAGACCTTAGCAGTGGGTTGGTGCTGTGCGTTTGCAGGTAAAAATCTGCCTTCACCTGGGCGGTATCGTGCAACAAAATTTCGTTCATCGGGATGGAACCGTCGCGCAGATGAGGCGGGCGTTGCAGCACGGTCACCTGCGGAAATGACACTTTCAACCCCTCCATCACCACCGGGCTGTCAGTATCTACCACGATCTGATGGATCTCAGGGCAATTCAGCAACGTGGTGATGATATGCGCATACAACGGTTTGCCCGCCAAGGGGCGATAGTTTTTGCCCGCAACCCGCTCTGAATAATGTCGCATGGGGACCAAAGCCACAACGTTGGGGGTCTTCACGTGCCTTCCTCCCTTCTCGAAAAGTTAACTTCGCCGATGGCAGGTTCAACCATGTGAGGATATTGAATCGGTGGGACGGCTCTTGGCGGATCTTTATGATTGTTGAGGGCGCGGTTGGGGTAATAAAATGCCCGCCGCAAGTTCCAGGTCAACAAACCCGACTGATGGTAGCCTTGATAGGTGCCCCAGAATTGCATCCACCGAAAGCGCATAATTTTGCTCCATTGTCGCCACAACACACGTTGTTGGACGGCTGCCGAAAAATCGTTGGCAACATTTGCCAGCCACAACCGAACCAAATCAAACAGGTTGAACTTTTCATGCGGGTAGATGCGCTTAAATGCCATCCCCTCTCGCCGGTAACGGTTGGCAATCCCTTGCCAGCTCTCGTTGTGAACATGGATCACTTCCGCTTCAGCGACATAAGAGAGCGCATAACCCGCTTCCATCGCCCATTTTGCCCACGCCAGATCCTCCAACGCCGGAATGGCTTCATCGTAAGGATTTTCCTTCCAAGCACTGACTCGAATGGCGGCGTTGGCATTGTTACAGAAGGGATGATTTTGACTGGTTTGGGAGTGTGCGGGATACCAGTGCAGAAAGATCTGCTGCTCCGAGAATTGTGATTCGCTCGATCCGCGCTGCTTGCCATAAGTGAGTACCACCTTGTCACCTGAGAATGGCGCCAGCAGCTTCTCCAGCCAGTCGGGATAAACCGGGTAAACATGAGCGCTGGCAATGACTACCAGATCTGCGCGCGCCTGCCGAATACCCGCATTCAAGGATCTGCCGAAGGTGAAATCCTCAGGGCGAATGTGCAAAACTTCGGCGCCAAAGCTGTGGGCAATCGACGCCGTGGCATCGGTCGATCCCGAATCTACCACAATCGTTTGAACTTCTCGGACGGTTTGCTGCCAGATTCCAGACAACAAGCGCCCAATGTGGGCTTCCTCATTGTACGCCCGAATGACGATAGAGCACTTGAGCGTCATGCGTCCACCACGAACGGCGCCCCTTCCAAAATCCCTCTCAGGAGCGTGCCGATAACCGGGTTGTTCTCCGGCAACAGGGCACGCCAAGAAAATGGTTTGAGCAATACGTAACCCTGCCAGCAAGGGTCTTCCTTCAGAAAGGGTTTAAAGGATAATGCCATCTTGTACAACTGATAATACAGAAAGCGACGGGCGTTTCGTTGGTAGGCTTCGGGTACGCGGATTGTTTCTGCTGTCAGCATTGTTTCCATTTCTTTCTCGAAGGCTTCTGGGCTGGCTGGAAAAATCACTGTCGGCAACTGGGTAAAACGCGCCCGCCCGCCGCAGAGTACCGCGGCCCCCATGATTGATGCCTCCAGCCCGATGGTTGAATTATAAACGATGACAAACTTGGATCGTTGGATCAACTCATACGAACTGAGGTATTCTTCAGAATTGATGAAAAGTACATTTTCAAGTTCATTGATTCTGTTTCTTTCAGCCCACATCGCCACGCTCTCATTGCTCTCCTTGCCAGGTCGGGCTTCATCCGGGTGCGCCCGGATCACAAAAAGCGTCTCCGGATGTCTGCGAATTACCCCCAATACCCGGTCGAGCCAGGCGAACATGTCCGGGAAAACCTGATTGGCGTGACTCTGGCTGGTATCGAACACCACATTGGTAAAAACCGGTACAACTTGTTTGAAAGAAGTTGCTCGTTCCCAATATGAGGCGCCAAGCTGATGAATATCGCGCCAGAAGTGTATGCCAGCCATACTGAATCTGCCCTGAAAGCGCTGTTCAAGGTAAGCAGTCAGGCGCGCCTCCCTCTCCCCATTCAATTCAAAATCATCCGGTACGTCGATGGGATAGGCGGTTGCCTCGCCGGCGGTGAAAAAGGCGGTAAGAGGTCTCAGCGCCACCTCGTGACTGATCACCCGAACTCCGCGGCGTTGTGCCAACCAACGGACAGTCGCTTCGGGGTAGAACATGCCGTTGAACACTACCACCGCTTGCGGCTCGTACTTTTCCAGCAACTTTTCAACCTGCTGAGCCAGACTCCAGGCTGACAAGATGTACTGACGAAATAAATAGCGGGTACTTTCATCATCTTGCAAATTGTGGCGGCGCAAGATCCAGCGCAACGATGGCAACACCAGTTCCCCTAAAGCCAACCCCCTGTATGAAAAATCCATCAAGCTGGCAAGAGCCAATGAGCGGGTTGCCCGTTCGAGTGCTTCGTCTCTGCAATACGCCATGGCAACCGTGGTCTCCTCGGGGAAAAACACTTTGGATTGCGCCATGCAGGCACGGCAGGGCGGCAGCGCTTCAGGCTTGGTGCGCTGTGTACCCAACACACAGGGACGCAATCCCTTCTGGCACACAAAATGTATCACCGGCACGCCTGCCATACGCAGCGCCCAAGCTGTCACCAGAGAGAAACCAGCGTTCAGACTCATCGCTTCCAGCCTGGTTGAGGCATTGAAAACGATCACCGGTTTTTGACCCCATGCCAGGGTTGCCCGCGCCAGGATCTGCCGTGCCATGTTGCGGGCGCGCAGGTCAATCAGGCGGTGGCTCACAACCCGCTTGATTCTCTTGATGATCGGCGGTCTCTTCTTCAACATTTCCACTTTGAGCGGTAGCATCAATAATCGCGATCTACTTCTTTTACACCCGGGAGACGCTCCATTTTATTTTAAAGCAGGAATATCTTCCTCGGCGCGCCCCAGGAAACGATTAGAAAAATCTCCTTCAAAGTGCTCACCCGGATGGCTATCAATTTTGAACGCGGCGCAACTTTCTCAGTGAAGACAATTCGCTGTCATACACTTTTTTGACCCCGTCACCCATCGACAATTCGGTAACGCGCACATACTTCACCAGCCGTTCAAAACCGCCGGGTTCCACCGAGGCTGCCTGATCACTACCCCACATCGCCCGGTCGAGGGTGATGTGTCGTTCGACCATGCAAGCGCCCAGCGCCACCGCCACCACCGAGGGGATCAGCCCCACTTCGTGCCCCGAATAACCAATCGGACAGGGGAATTCCTTTCGCAGCGATCCGATCATTTTTAGGTTAAGTTCTTCGGGATCGCAAGGATAGGTACTGGTGGCATGGGTGATAATTAGGTCCTGCGCGCCCAGCACGTCAACGGATGCCCGGATTTGCTCCATGGTCGACATGCCGGTCGAGAGAATCACCGCTCTTTTAGTGGAGCGCAGTCTGCGCAGCAGGCTGTGATCGGTAAGAGCAGCAGAAGGCACCTTGTAACAAAGGGGGTTGAATGCCTCCAGAAAGTCCACCGATGGTTCATCCCAAACCGAGGCGAACCAGGGAATGCCCATCGCTTTACAATAATCATCAACCTGACGGTAGCCATCGGCGTCGAATTCAACTTTATAGCGATACTCCAGATAGGTGATATATCCCCACGGCGTATCCCGTTTTTGATCGCGTTGATCGGGTGGCACACACAATTCGGGGGTGCGCTTCTGAAACTTAACCGCATCCACGCCGGCTTCTTTCGCCGCCCGGATCAGCTCCTTGGCAATCCCTAAGTCGCCGTTGTGATTGATGCCGATCTCAGCCACCATATAGGTGGGCTGATTGTCACCCACCCACCGATCACCGATCTTCACCACTCGCTCTGATTCATTCACCATGTTCACCACTCCCATCAGATATTTTTTGCACAATCATGTCACACAACTCTCGCACCGCTCCGCAACCGCCCTTGCGGCTTAAGACGATATCCGCCTGGCGAATCGCCTGAGGTTGCGCATCCGCAACGACCACCGCACAAGCTACCAGCGGAAAACAATCCACATCGTTGATATCATTGCCGACGAAAACCAC
>JBBIKU010000108.1:5875-7900 GCA_037445245.1 Anaerolineaceae bacterium | reverse complement strand
TCAAGGGGAATGGGCGAACAGGGAAGGGCGATGCTAATATAGCCGGCGCGCCACCAGAATCAAACGACTGGTATTGCTCTCGTAGGGATAGCAGGTAACCAGGGTCAGACGTTCGTCCTCCGATGGCGATATCCAGCGGGCGTTTTCCAGTCGCTCTGCCGCCCCACGCTTTCGTTCCGGCAAGATCATTCGATTGACCACAATATAATGGTAGACCTGATTGCGACCGGATACCATCACCACATCGCCAAGTTGCACATCTTCCAGTCGCCGGAACACCTCCCCGTAAGCATTGTGGTGTCCGTTCAAGACGGTGTTGCCGATCTCCCCTAGACGCGCCGAACGAGTGTGCCAGCCCACCGCTTTCTCCTCCGGCGCCAACCATTGCTCGTACTGCTGCGCCTCCAGCCACACCAGCCGCATCTGCGCATCGACCACCGGCGCATTCAACCCAATCGAATCGATTACCAGTCGGATTGGCACTTCTGCCGCTGTTGGCGGCTGCTCGCTGCGCTCCACCAATGCAGCCAGCGTTTCGCTGTCCAGCATCGGATTGATCTGTCTGAGCGTTGCGCCCCCGCCGTAGTCACCGCTCGCCAGCGTTTCCGCCTCCACCGGCACCACATAGGGCACAAAACCTTCCACTGCCACTTCTTCTTCGTCGTTGGACGAAGCATCCAGCACGCCGATGAACGCCGCCACCGTGCTGCCCATCCCCCACAGCAACAGCAAGGCGCCCATGACGATCATCAACCAGATTTTCAATTCACCCTGCTTCATCCAAGCCATCAACCTCCGGAGGCTGTGGGGCACCCCCAAGTACTCTGATCGGTACGCGTCCATATTCTTTAACTGCCCGGGCTCAAGCTTCTGTTTGCAGCCTGTAGCCGTACCTGCCCACGTTCACGATCAATTCACGACCCTTTGTCAGCAGATCGAGCTTACGCCGCAATAAATATACCAGATATTTGGTGCGCTTGCGCACATCAGGGTTATCCTCGCCCCAGATGGCGTTGCCAATGGCGCTGTAAGACGCGATTGCTGGGGCGTGCTTTGCCAGCGCCGTCAACAGCCCGAATTCTTTAGGGGTTAACTGTATTTCTTTGCCACCCAGATTGACCGATTGCGACAACAGGTCGATCGCCAGCGATATCTCCGGAAATACCAGCCGGCTGATCTCCTGCGGGCGGTTTGCCCGCCGCAACACCGATTCAACCCGCGCCACCACCTCGGCGTTGTAAAACGGCTTGGTGATGTAATCGTCGACCCCCCTTTGCAAGCCTTCCACCACCGCTTCTTTCTCAGCAAGCGCTGATACGACCACCACCGGTGCATGGGTCATTTGTCTGAGATATTTGAGGGTCTGCCAACCGTCCATCTCCGGCATCATGATATCCAGCAGTACCGCGTCCGGTTTGTGTTCGGCGACTTTTTTCAACGCCTCATTGCCATTGTAGGCGCTCAAAACATTGAAGCCGGCAATGCGTAAGATCTGCTTCAACAGAAACACCGTGTCTGGTTCGTCCTCCACCACCAAAATCCGGCGGCGTTCCTCGACCACCTGATCGAGGTCCACCCCTTCATTGGGCATTGACCGTATCGCTGGGGCAACAGTTTCGATCATGTCCATGGCTACACCCTGCCTTTCATTCCAGGTGAGGTTCTGAAAGGGGTTGCCCTGCGGATCCTACTCACAGGACAACCCCACCCGTTTATTACGGATGTTCAGGCTCAGCCTTTATTTCTTGCCAAACTTGCTCCCGGCGCCGTGCATCGCCAGCGCCAGACCCAGGAAGACCAACCCCAGGTTGGTCAACAGTTTATGCACAAACCCAATTCCGAAATCGACGCCCTGGCTCAGGTCGACGCCGGTCACCGGGATGAGCACCTGACCACCGGCGGCAGGCAGCGGCAGCGCCGGCTCACCCGTCACGGGGATGGCAGCGACCGTCACCGGGTCGCCGGGATCACCCGGGGCACCAGGATCTTCAGGGTCTTCAGGGTCTTCAGGATCTCCGGGATCTT
>JBBIKU010000108.1:0-5803 GCA_037445245.1 Anaerolineaceae bacterium | reverse complement strand
GATACTCAGGATCTTCAGGGTCTTCAGGGTCTTCGGGATCCTCAGGATCTTCAGGGTCTTCAGGATCCTCAGGGTCTTCCCCACCAAAACTCCAGAACTGAATGTGAGAAATATCCTTTACCACATCGCGACAGACCTCATTACCTCCACGATTAATTTCACATTCGGTGACTGTATTACGGGTCACAGTGATCGAGCCATCTTCATTCCAGGTGACACAATAATGGTCATTCGCATCACAAGAAACCCCGCTATCCTTATTATAGAAAAATTTTTGTTCCCCCTGACCACCGGTTTTGATGACCACAACTTGCGGGGTGCCGCCTAAAAAGCTGAAATCTGTAAATGTTCCGCCGTCAGAGACGTCTTGATCGATATCGCCGGGATCGTTTTCACCTGAGCCGGCTTTAATGCAATTCGGAGCCTGCCCACAGGCGGAACCGCCCGGGCTTTCCCAACCTACGTCATCTTTTTCATCATCAGTTGGGTCACTGGGTCCTACCGCCGACATAATCCCAAAACCGAACTGGGGCTCTTCCTCTTCTAATTCCTCATCGAGTTCTTCTTCAAAATCACTCTCAGACTCTTCCTCCAGTGCTTCTTCTGCAGGTGGCTCCTCGAACACTTCTTCTTCGGTTTCTTCGGTTACCTCCATTTCCGGTTCAGGTTCCTCCGCCAGCACCGGCTGACTGACTTGAGAGAGCAGCAAACCGGCAAGCAGCAACACTACACCGATGACGTAAGCGAATTTGGTCAGCTTGCGCGCCGACAACCAAAAATTGTGGTTCAGCATACGATCCTCCGTTTGGTTTGATTGTGGGCCGGTTTCGCCATTCGCTCCCCAGACAGTTGCCCAAATTGAGACGGGCACAGCGACCAAATCTCGCCTGGTTCATCGCTCCCCAGAATGTGGTTGATAAAGCATCGTTATTAATATTATTAGGATATATATTATCCTTATAGTATAGATATACTAACCATCCGCCAACCGTTGGTCAATCCGTAGATCACGGTATTTGGACTACGGATTTCTACGTAGAAACAGGGCGGTAATATCGAGCAGCGGAATGAGCGTGCACCAATACTTCTCTCCAACCAGTAAAACCGCGACGGTACACTTCATTCGGGGTTATAATTTTTAGAGTATTTCCGTTATCGTCAAAGTCATAAATTCGAAAAAAGGAGAAATTATGATGTCGAAAGTCGCAATCGTAACCGATAGCACCTCTGACCTTCCCAGCGAGTTTAGCCGCAGTTTGCCGATCCACACCCTGCCGTTGCAGGTGATCTGGGGTGAAGAGATTCTGAAAGACAGAGTGGATATCCAGCCACAAGCATTCTACGAACGCCTGGCAAGCGCAAAAGTAATGCCGACCACATCCCAGGTCACGCCCGAAGCGGTCAAGGAGCTTTACAGCCGGCTTCTGGACGAAGGCTACGATATTCTCAGCATTCATATCTCCTCCAAACTTTCCGGCACACTCGACTCTGCCACCCAGGCAAAAACCGCCCTAGGAAAAGGCAACATCGAGCTCTTTGACTCTTTGATGACCTCAATGGCAATGGGCTTTCAGGTTCTGGCAGCTGCCCGGGCTGCCAAGGAAGGCGCCTCGTTGAAGGAATGCACCGCCCAAGCAGAGCAGGTGCGCGCCAACACCAACGTCTATTTTGCGGTCAGCACACTCGAGTTTCTGCACCGCGGCGGGCGCATCGGCGGCGCGGCAGCCTTCCTCGGCACTGCCCTCAATCTCAAACCCATCCTGGCGCTGCGAGATGGAAAAGTTGAGGCGGTCGAACGCGTCCGCACCATGGGAAAAGCCCTCGACCGGCTGGTTGATTACTGCGCGAAAGGCTTGGAAGGAAAGCGTTCCATCCGCCTGGCAGTACTGAACGCCAACGCCCCCCACGAATCGCAGCTCTTGTTGGAAAAACTGAGCGCCAGGCTGAATACAAACGATATCATCGAAACCTTTCACAGCGATATCAGCCCGGTGCTGGGCACCCACGCCGGTCCTGGAACGGTCGGCGCTGCCTTTGCCAGCGGAATCTAACCCTCGCACCACTGCAAACAGAAAACACCAGCCCGGCGACGATGCACAAAAATCGAGCGCCGGGCTTTTTTTGCCATGATAAAATTCAGCATATCCTGAACCGCGATGTGAAAAGCTGAAATCTTACCTGTCCAAGGATGCTATGAAAAATTACCCCGAAATCGGCGTGCAAATCCCTGAGATCCTCCTCCCCAAATCAAAAATCGATCTCACCAAATGGGCGGTGATTGCCTGCGACCAATTCACCTCGCAGCCAGAATACTGGCGGCAGGTTGAGGCACTGGTGGGTGATGCTCCCTCCACCCTGCATCTGATCCTGCCCGAAATTTACCTCGAATCGCCGGACGTGGAAGTGCGCATCCCGCGCATCCATGCCAGCATGCAGAATTATCTCGACCGGCAAATCCTGCAAAGTTATCAGGGCATCCTGCTGGTGGAGCGCAGCGTCAACAACAACACCCGCCACGGCATGCTGCTGGCGCTCGATCTGGAACGTTACGATTACCAGCAAGGATCACAGAGCCTGATTCGAGCCACCGAGGGTACCATTCTCGAACGGCTGCCGCCGCGCATCCGCATCCGGCAGAATGCTCCCCTCGAACTGCCACACATCCTGGTGCTGATCGATGATCCAGAGCGCACCGTTATCGAACCGCTGGTACAGGCGATGGCAGGCAAACAGCCACTCTACGATTTCGAACTGATGCTGGGCAGCGGTAGGCTGCGCGCACACCTGATCCAAGATGAACAAAGCTGGGAACAGGTACGGCGTTCGCTGGCTGCGCTGGCGCAGCCCCGCCGTTTTGCCCAACGTTACGGCGTCAACGATGACAAGAGCGTGTTGCTGTTCGCCATGGGAGATGGCAATCATTCCTTTGCCACCGCTAAAGCAATCTGGGATCAAATCCGCTGCTCGGTTAGAGCGGATCATCCCGCCCGCTACGCCCTGGTCGAGATCGAAAACATCCATGACGATGGATTGGCGTTCGAGCCGATCCACCGCGTGCTGTTCGAAGTCCGGCAAGAGTTGCAGCCGGCATTACAGCGTTACTTTGGCAGTCGCTGCCGAGTGAATGAGTGCGCCAACCCAACCGAAATGGTACAGCAGGTGCTCAACCAGGGTGCAAAGCGCGGGCACACCATCGGCTTTGTTTCCCCGCAGGGCTGCGGCACTTTCAGCATCGCCCAGCCGCAGTCGAATCTGCCGGTGGGCACACTTCAGCCTTTCCTGGACGATTGGTTGCAATCCGGTAACGCCGAGCGAATCGACTACGTCCACGGCGAAGACGTAGTGACGCGTCTGGGTAGCCAGGCGGGCAACCTGGGTTTCTATCTGCCGCCGATGCCCAAAACCGAACTTTTCAAAACCGTCATTCTGGACGGCGTTCTGCCGCGCAAGACCTTCTCGATGGGCGAAGCCATCGAAAAGCGTTTCTACGTCGAGGCGCGGCGCATTACAGAAGCGCCGGGATGACCTTTGGGGTAATGAGGGTTAGTTAATGACCTTTCACCGCTTTCTCATGCCGGTCGTGTTGCTGCTGGCATGCGCTGCTTGCAGCGCCCCGCCGGCGCCAAGTCCGACGGTGGCTGCCCTACCGCTCGATCTCGATCCGTTACCAACCGCCACCGCTGCTCCCACCCACACCCCTGCACCCAGTTCGACCCCCCTGCCTCCCGAACCAACCCCGTCAGCGGTTTCCGCCATTTGCTCGCCGCTGGAGGGCTTGACCCTCGACGATTTGCATGACATCCTCTCCAACCCTTACAACCCGCCCCGCCCCGGCTTCGACGAACCGCATCACGGCGTGGATTTCGCCTACTACCGTTACCGTGACCGCATCGGGATGCTCGGCTTGCCGGTGTACGCAGTTGTGCCGGGGGTGGTGGCAGGTGTAGTGCACGACCGCTTCCCCTACGGCAACACCCTTATCATCGAGACCCCCCTGATTTTCCCCCCTCCTGGTTGTCTGAAATCGGCGTTCCCACCCCAGCCCCCACGCTGGTGCCGGTCTCGCCGCTCACCTGCCCCGATCCGTTGGAAAACCCCGGCTGGGATGAATCCCGCCGCTCGCTTTACACCCTTTACGCCCATCTGCAGAATCCACCCGCCTTCCAACCCGGTGAGACAGTGCAATGCGGGCAGCAGATCGGCGAAGTGGGCAATACCGGCAATTCTTATAACGAACATCTTCATTTCGAGACGCGTGTCGGCCCCGCCGACGCCCGCTTCTTCAGCATGGCGCACCACGTCAACAACGCCACCGAAGAAGAAATGCGTAATTACTGCACTTGGCGCATCAGCGGCGCCTTCCAGAAGTTCAACCCCATGCAACTGCTTGACTTCCGCCCCTGACCCCACCCCAGCCACCGGTTAAAACTGCAAACCCCTTGCCAGAACCAAACCGGCGGTATTTGGTAAAATAAAGTCCGCAGGCAACGGTCATTCTGAATGAATAATTCTTCCAAAGTTCGAAAACGCCTCCTGATCCCCCTGCTCACCGTTCTGCTGCTTGCCAATATCGTCCTGCTGGTGGTGGTTGGGGTGCCCCTCGCCCACTCAGGCGGTTGGTCGCTGTTGAACATCAGCGCCACCAAGACGCCGGAACAGACAACCGCAGCAGAGCCAAACGCCATGTCCGAATCCGCCCGGACTGATCTGGACCTGCCGCCTTACCTGCCTCCGCAAGCCTCCACCAGCAAAGAAGGTCTGGCGCAGGACGGTTTGATCCTCCTCTCCCTGCGCGACGGCAATCACGCCAACCTGTTTGCCTACCACCCCCTCTATCTGCCGCTCACCCGCATCACCGACGACCCGTGGGACAATCTCGCCCCGGCAATCAGCCCGGATGCCACCCGGGTGGCATTCAATTCGCGCCGCAACGGTTACTGGAACCTGTACGTCCTCGATCTGCTCAGCGGCGGACTGCAACAGCTTACCGACACCCCTGAATACGCCGGCGAGCCGTCTTGGTCGCCCGACGGTCAATGGCTGGCGTACGAGGGATACACAGAAGGCAATCTGGACATCTTCGTGATTTCAAGCGTCGATCCGGCGCAGCCGCCAATCCGCCTGACCGGGGGTGAAGGCAACAACACTTCGCCGGCATGGTCGCCGCTGGGACGCGAGATCGCTTTCATCTCCACCCGCAGCGGCGAACCCGAAGTATGGCTGGCGCGCCTGGACGAGGTGGACGGTCGCTACAGCAATCTCAGCCGCAACCGTGATCACCGCGAAAGTCACCCCGCCTGGTCGCCGGACGGCAGGTACCTCGCCTGGGCAGCGGAGAGTAACGGTGTGAGCGAACTGATGGTGTGCGATCGCCAAAAGCCGGATGCTCCCCCCCATCGCATCGCTCACGGCAGCCGTCCGGTTTGGAACCCCCAGGGCAACCTGCTGCTGGCAGAGATTCGCTCTCCCAACCACACCGGCTTGACCGTCTACGCTCTCGCCGACCGGCAATTGCTCTACCCCGTTGCCCGCCTGCCGGGCAGCCTGTTGGGTGCCGACTGGCGAGCCGGGCGCTTCGTCGAGCTTTATCTCGCTCTGCCGCGCCCGCGCAACGCCAGCGAACCGCGCCCACCCCTCTCAACCCCCGCCCTGCACGCCAACCCCATGCCGCCCTCGGGACGTTTCGGCGTCGTCCCCTTGGAAGACGTCACCGCCCCTTACGCTCTCCTCCACGACGCCGCCGACGAAGCCTTTTACAGTCTGCGCCAGCAAGTCGTTCGTGAATTAGGATGGGATTTGCTCT
>JBBIKU010000107.1:7466-8072 GCA_037445245.1 Anaerolineaceae bacterium | reverse complement strand
TCTACTTGGCGACGGTGATTGCCATGTTGCCCAAAACCGCCCAGGATTCGAGGAATTGGTCGACGGTGCGACGGTAAGTCATGCCGCCGTCGACGAGGGTCACCTCGGTGGGGGTGTATCCGACGAGGATGGCGGTATGTTCGAAACGGGCGACAGTGGTGGTATTGCCGTTGGAAGCGGTGTATTGGACGGGGGTGCCCGGATAGGTGTAATAGATCACCCATACCATCACCGGTCTTCCGGATGCAATCTCGCTGCGCAGGTCATCCCAGTTCAAGCTTTTTACAGCGGTAGCGTTCAAGCCGTAACTGCGCAACAGTGCAGCCACCGGGGCGGCGTGTACGCCGTATGAATTGGGGGGAAGCTGCCCCTGCGCTCCGCGATAACTGCCGACGAAGCCCTCCTCGGGGTCGTCCGAGAGAGGCAGGTTGGCTTGAAAGTCCATTTGGTCGATCTGGATGCCGAAGAAAGCAGCCAGGTCGACCGCCGAGCGCGATTCGCAATCCAGGGTGAATTGCTGCGGATAGCCGATAACGCCTGTAACGGAAGCGCTGGCGGGTGAAAAGCCATCATCCGTGCGTGGGGGAGGGGTGTTGCTCGGCAGTG
>JBBIKU010000107.1:0-7359 GCA_037445245.1 Anaerolineaceae bacterium | reverse complement strand
TAGGGGTGGCTGGCAGGGTGCGGTGGCGCAAAGGGGTCTCTTCCGCCGCAGCCACCGGGCGCGGCGCGAACCACGCTGCTGGTTGGGCAACTACCTGCAGAATCAAGAAAGCCCCTGCCAGCAGCAAGACCAGCGCCGTGACGATCAAAACCGCGCCGTAAACCAGTCGACGGATGATCCGCAAATTCATGCCGTTATGCCCTCACCTTCCTTGGCATTTCAATGCCGTCAAGGGGCTGTTACAATGATCTCGATGTAGATTGGATCGCCGAAGGGCTGTCCTGCCGGATTGACCGCTTGCCAGGCGCTGCGATACACACCTGTTTCGGCAGGGGCGGTGAACTGGATGCGGATCACCGCCCGGCTGCCGCTGCGAGCCGGGAAAAGCGCCTGATCGGGCGATGCGCCCAGATGAGAACCGGCGATCAGGCGCATCTGGTAGCGCTCGTCCCAGTTGCAGGTGCCGCGGTTTTCAACCTCCCAGCGTTTGTCCAGCGTCGATTCGGGTGCAACACTTGTACCATCGGGGATGGTCACATCGGCAATGAAGGTAAGTTGATCGGTGCAATCCGTCGGCGGGGTGGGTTTGGCGGTGGGTTCTTCTGGCGCACTGGTCGCCGGCGACGCTATAGCGGTGGGCGGACGGAAGGGTTGCTCGGACATGTCTTTAATGGACGTCGGTTGCGTCAGAACACAGCCGCCGGTAATGGCAACCAGAAAAAGCCTTGCCAAAACACAACCCCAAAAACGAAGCGCGCCGACCAAAGCGTCTAATCTTCCGGTAAATCTTCTTCCTCATCCGGAACGGAGAAAGCGATGGGCAGGTTGCCTCCCAATGCCCGCTCGCGCACCAGATCTTCGATCTCCTGGCACAGATCGGCGTTTTGCCGCAGAAATTCCTTGGCGTTCTCGCGTCCCTGACCGAGACGGATGTCGCCGAAGGAATAGAACGCCCCGCGTTTGACGACGATATCCAGCCCGGAGGCGAGGTCGATGATATCGCCGACCTTGGAAATGCCTTCGTTGTACATGATGTCGAATTCGGCGGTGCGGAAGGGCGCTGCCACCTTGTTCTTCACCACCCGCACCCGCACCCGGTTGCCGATGATCTCGGCGCCCATCTTGATCGATTGGATGCGGCGCATGTCCAGCCGCACCGAGGCGTAAAACTTGAGCGCCAGTCCACCGGTGGTAGTTTCGGGGTTGCCGAACATCACCCCGATCTTCTGACGCAACTGATTGGTAAAGACGACGGCGGTGCGGGTCTGGTTGATGGCGCCGGAAAGCTTGCGCAGCGCCTGCGACATCAGGCGCGCCTGCATCCCCATGGTGGCGGCGCCCATATCACCTTCGATTTCCGAGCGAGGCACCAGCGCCGCCACCGAGTCGATCAAAACCACGTCAACTGCCCCGGATCGCACCAGCGTCTCGGCAATCTCCAACGCTTGTTCGCCGGTATCGGGCTGGGATATGAGCAGATTTTCCACGTTGACGCCCAGACGGGCGGCATAGGCTGGGTCGAGAGCATGTTCCATGTCAATGAAAGCGGCGGTGCCGCCCATCTTTTGGGTTTCAGCCACGATGTGCAGACAGAGCGTGGTTTTTCCGGAGGATTCGGGTCCGAAGATTTCGGTGATGCGTGCCCGGGGGATTCCGCCGACACCCAGTGCCATATCGAGCGATAGCGAGCCGGTGGGAATGGCTTCGACCGCCAAGTGCTTGGCTTCGCCCATGCGCATGATGGCGCCTTCGCCGTAACGCTTGACGATGTCGCCAAGCGCCCGTTCCAGGACTGCCCGGCGGGCATCATCCGATCTGGGTGATTGTTCGTTGGAGAGGGGTTGCATGGGTGGGGAGGGTTTGCGGGGCATGGTATTCTCCTGTGGGATTGTCCATTACGATTATATACGAAGATAGCGCAAATGATCTTAATGGTATTATAGTACATTCGTTCAATTAATCAAGACCAAAGAAACCGGAAATCGAATCGCAGATTGTGCACCCAAAAGGCTTGACTTAATTTCCTTTCCTGTGATAGGATCGGTCATTCTTTACAGGCGGGCTGTAGCGACAAGTGAATAATGGGAAGATAGCGGCTGAGTCTCGCTTGCGGGTGAGATTACGAGGAGGAGGTTCCTCTCTGCGAAGAGAGCGCTAACCCCGGCGGGATTGCCGGAGGAAAATCGAACGATCAGCGGGTGCCTCTGAAGCCCGATCACAGGCTTCTTTTTCCCTTCCAAAACGAGTGCGTACCGAAAACCAGGCGGCGACGACTGGCATAAGGAAAACACAGTGATCAGGGTGAGCCATTCAGGTTCTCCTTGCAGGTTGAGGAAGGGATGCCGTTGAAATTATACAAGATCGTACAGGCATGCCCAGGCATGCCTTAATTATTTTTATCCGGTAGACAGGAGGCGTTATGGACAAGAAAACATTGTTATCACGGGTGAAAGAGGATGAGGTACAGTTTATCTCTTTCCAGTTCAGCGATGTAACCGGCTCGGTCAAAAGCTTGGATATGCCGGTGCGCCAGCTTGAGGCGGCGCTGGAGAACGGCATCTGGTTCGACGGTTCGTCGGTTGAGGGTTTTGCCCGTATTCAAGAGAGCGATATGCATTTGCGGGTAGACACCGATACCTACGCCGTGCTTCCCTGGAGCCCGCCAGAGATGCGACGCGCCCGCTTTTTTTGTGATATTTACCAGCCGGATGGTAAACCTTTCCCCGGTGACCCGCGCGGGATGCTGAAACGATCTCTCGAACGGTTGGAGAAACGGGGCTGGACCTATTTTGTGGGCCCCGAACCGGAGTTCTTCCTCTTCCGTCGCAACGGTGAAACCAATATCCGCCCGGTGCCCCACGATGTCGGCGGGTACTTTGATTTCTCACCCAACGACGATGCCGTACGGGTGCGCACTGAATTGATGGCAGCCCTGAACGCTATGGGCTTGGAGGTCGAGGTGGGACACCACGAAGTGGCGCTCGGGCAGCACGAGATCGATTTTCACTTTGCGGAGGCGCTGCGAACTGCAGACAATGTCTTGACGCTGAAATACACAGTCAAAGCCATCGCCGCCCAGCACGGATTGGTGGCATCATTCATGCCCAAACCGATCTTCGGTATCAATGGGTCGGGTATGCATGTTCACCAGTCGATTTCGGATAAAGGAGGACAAAACTTGTTTTTCGCCAAAGACGATCCATTTCACCTCTCACCGCTTGCCTACGGGTTCATCGCCGGACAGTTGAAACATGCGCGCGCTCTCTCGGCGGTGGTTGCCCCGACGGTGAACTCATATAAACGGCTCGTCCCCGGTTATGAGGCGCCGGTTTATGTGGGTTGGGCGCAAACCAACCGTTCGGCGCTGATCCGCATTCCACGGCATAATGAAGGGCATGATGTTGCCACCCGCGCCGAGCTGCGCTGTCCGGACCCGTCCTGTAACCCATACCTGGCTTTCAACGCCATGTTAGCCGCCGCTATGGATGGAATCGAAAACAATCTCATTCCAGCCAAGCCGCTCACCAACGTCAATGTTTATCACCTAAGCGAAGATGACCGGCAGAAGTTGGGCATCGAACAGCTTCCGGGTTCGTTGATTGAGGCGTTGGACGAATTGGAACGGGATGAGGTGATCCGAACCACGCTGGGCGAGACGATCTACGATGCGTTCCGCCGGGCTAAACTGGAGGAATGGGAATCGTACCGCATTCAGGTGATGGATTGGGAACTGGCGTCTTATCTTGAGACTGCCTAGGTCTTGAACAGGCGGCAGAACGCGCACAACCCCGGGGTGGATGTCAGTTGTCCGCACTGCGGGCAGCGCAGATCGTAGTGAGCTTCTTCTGCGCCGGCTTGGTCCGCCATCAACCCGTTTTTGCGGGCTTTGAGAAAACCCAGGTAGAAGCGCAGTTTGGCGCCGGGGCTGTCTGCTTCAAGCCGGTTGAGCAGTTCTTTGTAGTACAACGACTTGCTGCCGGTCGAGAAGGGGCATTCATCCAGGACGTAATCGATGCTGCGCAGCAGGGCGTAAGCGGCGGTCTCTCGTTCGTAGAAACGGCAGAACGGTTTGGCTTTGCGGGCAAAACCGGGGGCGGCGGGTAGAACTGGCGATTGCCGGCGCCTCATTTCCGTTTCCCAATTGATGGTGTTGCCGAAGAGAACCGCCACTTCGTCATCTAGATTGTGCCCGGTCACCAGCACATCATAGCCTTTTTCGGCGGCGACCCGGTTCATGAGGTAGCGTTTGACCGATCCGCACACCGAACAGGGGCGATCTTTGCCGCGCCGGGTGCGTTGAGTGATCTCCGGAATTGACTCGCCGTAGGATTCAGGGAGATTGATCATGTGCAAGGTCAACCCACGTTGGCGCGAAAATTCCTCAGTGCAGCGCAGGGACTGCCGCGAATATTCGATCTCGGTTTGAATACCCAGATGGATGTAGATGCCATCGGCGGCGAATTCCAGCCGTTGCAGAACGTCCCATAGTGCCAGCGAGTCCTTGCCGCCCGACACTGCCACCAGCACTTGTTCCTGCGGGGCGATCATTTTATATTTTTCAATAAACCGCAGGGTTTGGGCTTCGAACCATTCCAGATAGTGCGCTTTGCAAAGTGCCAGGTGATGCTGCCGCATGTTGATGACGGCGTTATCCTGGCATTTGCGGCATTTCATGCATGCCCCCCAGAAATAACCGCTATCAGCTTTACCACGTCTCCGTCCTGAAGCCTCTGGTCATCGGTGAGCAGCACCTCACTGCGCACAACCAGATGGGATTCGGGTGATAGCCCCAGATGTTCCAGAAGTTGCCTGACGGTAGGTTTGCCTTCCATCTGTAATTCTTGTTTCTGGTAAATGATCGTAATCGGCATGCTGCCTCCTGGCAGGCTATCATTGTACCATTTCAAAATTAGAAAATTTCCTGCAGCGTCCTCAAGTGGTTGGTTTTGGGCGGCAAGCGCCCGCCCAATATCCCATTCGCCGATTTGCGATACAATTAATTATGATTGTCCTGATTGACTTTGTCTTTGAAAATGGCTACACTATAGTTGCAATCCTACACTGGAGGAGGTAATTATGTTACCGACGCATCGCCTGGTTATGCATTCCGGACCGATGTCTGGAAAAGCGTTTCCGATCGAAAAGAGCGAGGTGTTCATCGGAAGAGATTTGGGCAATGATATTGTGATCAATGACCCGGAGATGTCCCGTCGCCACGCCCGCATCTTTTTGCAAGGAAACAGTTATTTAATTGAAGACCTGGGCTCGACCAACGGTACCACGGTTAGCGGTCAAAGACTGGTGGGGCCGTATGCCTTGCGTCCGGGTGACATCATAATTTTTGGCGAGAATCTGTCGATGGTGTTCGAGACACTACAGCCCGAAGCGGCTGCGACTGTGGCTTCGTCGCGTGCGCCGGTAGCACGAGCGACACCTCCGGTGCAACCTGCTCCCCAACCGCCGCCGGTGCCGTCCTATCCCCCGCCACCCTCGCAATATGCGCGTCCGATGGACACAGGCGAACAGCCGGGTGCCAAAAAGAAGCCTTCATTGGTGCTCATCATCGTCGCCGCGGTGCTGTTATTCCTGTGCCTCTGTGTGGCGGTGTTATTCGCCATTGATGTTACCGATTCGTGGTGCTGGCTATTTGGATGGTTGTTCAATATCTTTATGCCTGGCGCCTGCTGATAACCCGGATAATCCCATTCATCACCCTCTTCCAAGGAGAAGCTCATGAACGATCCGAAAGAACCCAAGACGAAAACCCTGGCTGAGACGGACAGTTACATGGCCTGGATGGCAGAAGAACCTGATGGCGAAACCACCTATCACGTTGAAATGAACAACGTCACGGTGCACTTTTTCCAAGAAGAGTGGGATGAATTCCTTGAACTGGTTCGTGCGCTACCCGGCGGAAGCAATTGATCAACTTCGCTTTGTGTTGAGCGACTGAGATCTCCACAGGGCGGGCAGCCAGCAGCCTCGTTTATCTCTCGTATATTTCGGCAAGCCGTGGATCATCGGCTTGCCGATTATTTACCATAAAAAATGCGGTAGAATCAACCCCGGGTAATAATTGGATGACCGCAAGACGTTATTCATGGTTCATTTGGCTGCTGGTGGCGCTGCTTGGACTGAGCGGTTGTGATCGCATCCCCGCCCTGCCGACGAACGCCACGGAAGCCTTCCGATTAATGGCAACCCTGTTGCCATCGCAAAGGACAGAGACCGCCGATGCGATGGAAGCGGACACAACCCCCACGCCGACAGCCGCATCGCCGCAGCCTGGCTTGGAGACACCACAGGCAGTCGACCCGGCTGCCGGTCAGTGCAATCTCGCTGCACCCGGGCTGCCCATCGATATCACCATCCCGGATGGCACCCGTCTGCGTCCGGGACAGTCCTTCAGCAAGACCTGGCGGTTGGTCAACGCCGGTAGCTGTCCCTGGACGGAGGACTACGCCGTGGTATGGTTTTCCGGCGAGCCGCTGGGCTTGAACCGGGTGCAGTATCTACGCAGCGTGGTCATGGCGGGTCAGACGGTGGACATCATGGTGGACATGATCGCGTCCGCCAAGCCCGGCGTTTACCAGAGCAACTGGAAATTGCGCGATCCAGACGGAGCGCTGTTTGGGATCGGACCCACCGGCGAGGCGCCGTTCTGGGTACGCATCGAGGTTGTCAGCGACACTGCCACGGCGACCCCGCTGCCCACCCCCACCGTCACCCCCACATCGGTGGTTTTCGTGGAAGGGGAAATTTTATTGCGCCTCGGCGAACGATTTGATCTGGAACGCGGTCAGCCTGGGGAGATGAACGCAACCGAGGTTGATCTGGCTTATCAAATGAGCGCTGCCGAAGTCCCGACATTGGCGCCGCTGGAAAGCGCTCGATTGGGATATTTTGGCATCCGGCAACCTTCGCTGAACGAATGTAAAACCTTGAACCTGGAATCAGATCCCACCGACCTCCGTCAGGTTAATGAGGGTGATTATTTTTGCTTCCGCTCGACGCAGGGGCTAATCGGCTTTGTGCGTTTGACCTTGATCAACTTGGAAGCAAACACGATCCGTTTCAAATATACGACCTGGGCAGTGCCCTGAGACCCTACAACGAGGTTACCACATGAATCTGGACGACCGAGAGCAATTTCGCAGCTTGGATGTTGAGGATATGTATGGGCACATCGGATCCCTGCCCGACCAGTTGCAAAAGGCGTGGGAGCTTGGCAAGCGGTTTGAACTACCGGAGATGCAGGGTGTACAGAACATCGTCATCGCCGGCATGGGTGGTTCTGCCATCGGCGGCGACCTGGTGACGGCATTTATCGAGGCGCAATCGTCGCTGCCCGTGATCGTG
>JBBIKU010000106.1:0-8114 GCA_037445245.1 Anaerolineaceae bacterium | reverse complement strand
CCGGGCAATACTGACCCATAGAATTTCCTTGTCCTCGCGATATTGTGGGCCCCAGATCGCTACCAGCAGATCTTCTGCGGAGAGTACCTCACCAACATGTTGGGCAAACTGGATCAACAGGCGGTATTCGGTCGCCGAAAGAAAGACTGGCTTGTTATCCCGCCAGACTTCGGCGCGCGCGAAATCGATTTTGAGCGTGCCGTGGATAAAGTAGCGGTTTTGGGTAACCTGTTCGGTCGTGTGGGCGCGGCGCAACACAGCGCGCACGCGCGCCACCAATTCGGTGGCTGAGAAGGGTTTGACCACGTAATCATCGGCACCGGCGTTCAGCCCCAGGACGCGATCCTGCTCTTCACCGCGGGCGGTTAACATGATGATAGGAACGGATGAGAACTGCCGGATGCGCTCGCAGGTTTTGATGCCGTCCAATTTGGGCATCATGATGTCCAGAATGACAAGGTCGGGCACTCGATTCGAGACCATTTCAAGGGCGTCTTCGCCATTGCTGGCAGCAATCACCTCGTAACCCTCTTTCTCGAGGTTCACCTTCAGCAGGTGCTGGTAGAGCGTCTCGTCATCAACTGCGAGTATTAATGTCATGACCCGAATCTCCTGACTATGAAAATTGTTAACATTCGTCTACCTGCCATATTCTGCCTCATTGTGAATTCGCACTGTTGTCAGCACTGTGACAGGGGAGAGTAATTTTGAATGCCATACCTTCCCCGGGATTGGAATGGGCGACAATATCTCCCCCGTGAGCTTGAACGATCTGCTTGCAGATATACAACCCCAAGCCGGAGCCATGAATGGTTGGCGGCTGGTGGGGGTTGCGGAAAAAGCGTTGAAAAATGGATTCGAGGTAGTCCTTTTCGATGCCCGGACCGTTATCCTTGACGGTAAGGTAGGCGTTCTCGGCATCCTGTTCGACTTTGATCCAAACGTCAGAGTTTGGGGCATACTTGACGGCATTGCTCAGCAGGTTTTCGAGTACCTGCGAGATGCGCCGGGGGTTTGCCTGGATGGAGTTAAGTTTTGGGGGCACCTCAATATGGATCACCAGGCTGGGATGGTTGAGGCGTGCACGCATGACCACATCATTGATGAGGGCGTCCAGGCGAACCGGTTGAAATTTCATATCCAGTTGCCCGGATTGGAGGCGGGCGGAATCCAGCAGATTCTCGATCAAATCTTGGAGGTGATCAGTTTCTCGATCGATGATCGATAAAAATTCCTGTTGGGTTTTTTGGTCCCAAGTGGTGTCATCCCTCAATAATGTGGTGGCATAGCCTTTGATGAAACCCAGCGGGCTGCGCAATTCATGGGTGATGGTGGAAATAAAGTCGTCCTGTAACTGGAATTGTCGTTGCTGGATTTCGAGGGTGCGATTTTTGTTGAGCAGATTTTTCCGTTCCACAATCAGGGCGATCTGGTTGGCAATGAATTTCGCCAACTGGATGTCATCGGGCGTGTACCGCGGACCGCCAAAACGAATCAGGATGATTGCTCCCAGATATTGATTGTTGACGAGCATGGGTAAGCCGAGCTTGTGCAGTAGCTTAAGGCGGTCCGTTCCCGAATTCAGTTCGGGCTCTTCCAGTATTGTTTGTCGGGTTTCCGAGATGCGGCTGGCGAGAAATTCTCCCCAAGTGATGTCTGCCCCAACCGAACGTCCTCGCCCGACCGCCTTGGCGTACATGACTTCCAGGTTTTGGGTCTCCGGTTCGGCGAGATACACGACCAAATTGTCGAAAATGAAAATCGAGCGCGCCAGCTTGATTACTTTGTCGAGGGTGCGTTTTCCTTCCGAAGACTCAACCACCACCTGGTTGATCTGATAGAGCGTGTTCTGCAAGTCAGATTCAGTGATCGGCTGCTGCATGTTCGCCTTATGATGATAGTGTTTGTTCACCAAAAGCCACAGTTTTTCCGCCACTATGCGCCACGCCAGGCGACGAATCGACCGTTTTCAATGTAAATTCAAACACACTCCCGCTTTGCGGTTGCGATCTAGCGCGGATGGCGGAGCCATGGGCTTCGATAATCTTGCGGGCTAGCGACAACCCCAAGCCGGTGCCACCGTAACGACGGGTGGAGGAACTGTCGAGTTGGTGAAAAGGTTCAAAAATTTCACCCAGTTTTTTCTCGCTGATCCCGATCCCTGTATCCTGGATCGAAACCAGCGTGATCTTATCACCCTGTTGGGTAGTAATGTGGATTGTGCCACCTTCTGGTGTAAATTTTATCGCATTGTCGACCAATTGGGAGATGACCCAGGTGATTTTTTCCTCATCACCGATCACCGGTTGAAGATATTTAACCGGCTGGTAGTGAAGGGTCAACTTACGTTCCCTGGCGCGCGGTTGGTGTTGGGCGAGAACGTTTAAACACACACTCGAGATGTGAAAGGGTTTCAACTTGAGGCTGATCGTACCCTGTTCCATGGTTGAGAACTGAATCATGTCCTCGATCAAGCGCTCAAGGCGAACGGCAGCGCGCTTCATTGTATTTAGCGCCCGCATTTGGTCTTCGGTCAACGGACCCAAATCGGATGCGATCATCAGCTCCAGATAACCGTTGAGATGCGTCAGCGGGGTGCGCAACTCGTGCGAGATGTTGGCGACAAAATTCGATTTGAGCTGATTTAACTCGGAGAGTTTTTCGAGCGCCAGTTGTAATTCAAGGGTGCGTTTTTTCACCCGCTGTTCGAGGCTGCGGTTGGCTTCCTCCAGGGCGGTGCGCAGTTGCAAGATCTGTTCGGTTACTGCCTGGTCGAGATCTTCGCGGGAGAGAATACCCATATCGACCAAGATCTTACCGAGCAATTCTTGCTGCTGTGAATCGCGCTGCGATTGCTGGAACACCAGGGCGCGCTGGAGGTCTTGCTTGGAGATCATGCCTTTTTCGACCAGATAATCTCCCAAGCGGGAAACCAGCATTTCGGGAGCGAGACGGGTGTTTGTGTTCATGGGGTTCTCGGATCGGTTTCAGGATTGCCAGACCCACTCGCCGCCTACCATAGTGGCGAGCGGGCGAACGTCCTTGATCTCATGTGCGGTGATCTCGAACAGGTCTTGTTCGAGCACAATCAGATCCGCGTAACAGCCAACCGAAAGCCTGCCCAGATGCTGCTCAACCCCCGCGGCGATTGCCGGAGCGGTGGTGAAAGCGAACAACGCTTCTGGCAACGTCAGGCGTTGCGCCGGATTCCAACCCTCTTCGTGGGGAGTGCCGTCGTGCCGCTGCCGGGTTACCGCAGCGTGAATCCCCCAAAAGGGATTGGGCGATTCGACTGGGGCATCCGAGCCGAAGATCAGCAGGGTGCCATGCTTCAACAGGCTCTTGAATGCGTAAGCAAAAGCGGCGCGCTTGCCCCAGTGTTTTTCTGCCATCTCCATATCCGATGTGGCATGGATGGGCTGCACCGAAGCGATTAGGTTGAGCTGCGCCAAGCGGTGGAGATCATCCGGGTGCAGCACCTGGACGTGTTCGATGCGATGACGCAGGGGCGGTAACCTTTCTTTTTGTTCGAAAGCCCGCAATTGTTCAAAGGCGTCAAGTACCTCGCGGTTGGCGCGATCGCCGATAGCGTGAATCGCCAGGCTCAAACCGTTACGGATAGCTGTCTGTCCGATCTCGATGATGTGGTCGCGGCTTTCGAGCAGCATTCCCCGTTCTTCAGCCGGGCTGTTCTCGTAAGCTTCTAGCATGGCAGCGGTGCGTGGACCAAGGGCGCCATCGGAAAATATCTTGACCGAACCAAGGCGCAGGGTGTCGTCGCCAAATCCGGTCCTCACACCCAGTGCCAGGGCGTGTTCCAGGTGCGGCAGTGGCACGCTCTTGACCACCCGCATTCTCAAGTTGCCTTCGGCGTGTAGCTTTTGCAAGACGGCGAAGCAAAGGCGCTGGTCGAAATCGTGGACTCCCGTGACGCCAAACCGAAACAGCTTGTTCTGCGCTTCCAGAATGGCGGCGCTGACCTGGGTCTCATTTGCTGCGGGGATGACGCTTTCAACCAACTGCATGGCAGCTTCGAAGAGGATGCCGGTAGGTTTGCCGTGGTGATCGCGAGCGATCTTCCCGCCCGGTGGATCGGGTGTGGCGGCGCTGATGCCAGCCAGCATCAGGGCGCGGCTGTTCACCCACGCCGCGTGCAGCGATTTCGCCGTCAGGTAAACCGGATTTTCGGGCGCAACGTCGTCCAGGTCGGCGGCGCTGCCGAAATCCCCACCCCATTGATTCTGATTCCAGCCATGCCCGCGCACCCACGCCCCGTGAAGGGTGCGATCCACCTTTTGCTGCACCCGCTGCTGGCATTCCAGGCGGGAGGGCGTTTCACAGTCAACCCGTTGCAAGCCCAAAGCGTAATGTTCCAGATGAAGATGAGAATCGGTCAAGCCGGGGAGAATGGATTTGCCCCCCATATCGATCCATTCGGTGCCCGGATTTGCCGCCTGCTGCACCTGTTCCAGGCTGCCGACCAGCCTGATCCGCCCGTTTTCGATCGCCAGCGCAGATGCTTGGGGCAGCCTGGGATCGAGAGTGCGGATGCGGGCGTTGGCTAATATTTTCATTAATCAATCCTGCAGGATACGCTCGACCAGGGCGTTGAGTTCCTCTTCAGAGTAATAATACAGCGTCAGGCTGCCGCTCTTGCCGCTATGCCGCAGCTTGACGCGGGTACCCAGCGCTGAACGCAGCCGTTCTTCCAGCGAGCGGATCTCGGGCGACTGCGGCGGGGTATTTTTGTGGGGCATTTTTGCGCCGCCCAACCGGCGAACCAATTCCTCGGTCTGGCGCACAGTCATCTCGTTCTTGATGATCGAATTGAGGGCGGCGATTTGAGCCTGAGGATTGTTGAGTCCCAGCAGGGCGCGGGCGTGCCCCTCGCTGATCGCGCCCTCGGCAAGCGCTTTCTGCACTGCCTCGGGCAGGTTGAGCAGCCGCAGCGTGTTGGTGACGGAAACGCGGCTTTTGCTCACGCGTGCGGCGATCTCGTCATGGGACAGTTTAAATTCCTCATGGAGGTGACGGTATGCGTTGGCTGTTTCTAGCGGGGTGAGGTCGGCACGCTGTAAGTTTTCGATCAGCGCCAGCTCCAGCATTTGCTGATCGCTGACCTGGCGGATGAGCACCGGTACACTGCGCATGCCGGCTTTGCGCGCTGCTTCCATGCGTCGCTCGCCAGCAATCAGGAGGTAGCGGTCATTTTCTTCGTCGCGGGCGACGATCAGCGGTTGCAGGATGCCATGCTCTAGGATCGAGGCTGCCAGCTCTTCCAGGTCTTCATCCAGGATATGGTGGCGCGGCTGGCGGGGGTTGGGTTTGATCTTGGCGATCTCGATGTAAGCCGCTCCCGTTTGGGCTTCTAGGGAGACGTTCCCCGGTATGAGTGCGTCCAGTCCCTTGCCTAAACCGCTTTTGCGAGCCATGTTGTTCCCTCTGATTATTCCTGAAAGATCGGTATGTGTACACCGTCCTGCTCAAGGAGCTCCCTGGTTAGCGCGCAATAAGCTCGGGCGGCGTTCGATTCGGGAGCGTAGATGGAAATCGGCTGCCCGTGCGAGGGAGCCTCAGCTAAACGAATGCTGCGCGGCACGATGCTGCGGAAGACCTGATCGGGGAAATAGCGCCGCACCTCGTTGACCACATCCAGCGCCAGGCGAGTGCGACTGTCAAACATGGTCAGGATTACGCCGCGCACCTTCAAACCCGGAAAGAGCGAGGAGCGCACACGGGAGAGAGTTTGTGTGAGCTGTCCAAGCCCTTCGAGGGGCAAGTACTCGCACTGCACCGGAATCAGCACGCCGTCTTTGGCGGCAATCAGTCCGTTCACCGTCAATAGGCTGAGCGAGGGTGGGCAATCGATCAGGATGTAGTCGTAGCGATCCAGAAGCGGTTGAAGCGCCTGTTTGAGACAGGACTGGCGCTGTGGCATTTCGATCAATTCTACTTCGGCCCCTGCCAGTGCCGGCGAAGAAGGCAGCAGGGAGATCTTGAAACGCGGGTTGTGCAGGATGTTGGGCGCAATTGGCGCTGAACCGATAAGCACCTCGTAGGTGCCGGTCTTTATGGTGTGCTTGTCGACTCCCAGTGAGGAGGTGGCGTTTGCCTGGGCATCCAGGTCGACCAGCAGCACCTTTTGCCCGAAGTAACCCAGGTAAGCCCCCAGGCTGATCGCCGAGGTGGTTTTCCCGACGCCGCCTTTCTGGTTGACAAGTGTGTACACGCGCGCCATGGTCAGGGTTTTTGAATGATCTCGATCAAGGCAGCCCGCGCTTCTTCGGTGGTGGGAACACCCTGAATGCTGCGACGGGTTACGGACTGGGCAGCCAACTGGTTGGCAACCCGCGCCGCCTCCCAGGGGTCACGGGTGGTATGGTAGTGTACAAAATACGCCGCAGCAAAAATGTCGCCGGCGCCTACCGGATCGATTTCTTGCACCCGCGGTGGTCGGAAGCGACGGACGTCGCCGTTCCAGTAAACCCGGGCGCCTTGGGCGCCTTCGGTGACAACCAAAACCGGCGCCGCCGATGCCATTTCTTCGATATACCTTTCATCTCCGGCAACATCTTCGATGCTCAGGATAGCGACCGAAGAATTTTGCAGGAGGAAGGCGGTTTCAGGCAACTGACTGAAATAAACCCGTCCGCTGGCATCCCACTGGCGCAACCAGCCCTGCAACGTCAAGCCGACCAGCGAGTCCGGAAAGGAGCGAACCAGTTTGATGTCGGTCTCGCGGGCAATCGGTCCGAGATGGACGATGGGGGTGGTACGCCAGGTTTCTGGCACCATGCTGAGATTCAGGCTGGGCGCAACATGATGAATGATCTGAATACGTCCATCGGGGGTATGAATATTTTCAAAAGTCGTTGAGACCTCGGAAGGGTGACAGAGTATTGGAATCCCGTCCAGTTGTGGTATTTCGCGACCGGAGGCGAAAGAGGTGATGATACCGACCCGCAAACCAAGCGCTCTGGCGGTCAGGGCTGCGTAAGACGCAGTGCCGCCCGGCATCGGTCCTTCGGGGGTGATGTCTTCGGTTACGTGTCCAATTACCAGATAGTCAATAGGTTCGATGGGTTTCAAGGTTTGCATGCGTTGGTTTTATTCTCTCTATTCGGTAAGATGATCCAACATTATTCGCGCAGTTCACCGGGCAGGCTGTGCAGGACTTCTTCCAGGCTGGCATCTTCGCGCCGCACACCGGGTGTGGGTGTTCCACAATAGGGGCACAGGTTCCAGGGAAGCTCCATTAACTGATTGCACTGGTGGCACAATTTTTTGATGCGGGTGTGGCAATTGGGGCAGGCGACCCAATCATGCCGGACGCGCCGTCCGCAACCAGGACAGAGCGGATTATCTTCAATCGCCTGCAGCAGAGCCTCCTCTTCCAGCGATTGTTGGTATTCCTCGTCAATGGTGCGGGGTGGGCGCAGGATCAGGTAGATGATGATCCCCGGCAGGAAGAGCACCGCCACCACCAGCGCCGCCAGGATACGCAGCAAGGGATCGCGGGTTCTGCTGCGCATATCTCGGTAAGTCCACATGATCAGGCTCAACCACAAAGCGGCTGTGAAGCCAGCCGCCACAGCGGTGGATAGAAGCACCAGCGTACTGAGGAGCGATGGGTCTAGGATCATGACTGTCCTCCGGTTGTGGAATTATAGCATGGTTGCCGGTGTAAAAGAAACGCCTCCGATCACGTCGTCGGCGCCGCTGCAAATGTTATTGAAGGTGGCAACTTGTTTTGTGGGGTGCTCTGATGTATAACAGAACCAACGATCCGAGTCTGGCGGGCGGGCAGTCCGCTGTCCCTGGTGAGGGCTGATCATGGAAAAAGAAGGGTTGGCTTTCTATCGCATCACCGATCTGGCGGCGAGCGAGCGTCCACGCGAACGGCTGGCGGAATTGGGAGCGGCAGCACTCAGCAACGCCGAATTGCTGGCGATCCTGCTACGGGTGGGTATTGAGGGCGAGAACGCGGTGCAGCTCGGTCAACGCCTGTTGCAGCAATTCGGCGGGTTAGCCGGCATTCACCGTGCTTCGCTGGCGGAGGTTCAAAGTCAGCGCGGCGTTGGGGTGGCTAAAGCTGCCCAGATTAAAGCCGCCAT
>JBBIKU010000105.1:0-8183 GCA_037445245.1 Anaerolineaceae bacterium | reverse complement strand
GGCTTTCGAAGGCGCCGGCGTTCCCGAGACCACGATCTTGACCCAGAAGGACGTCGCGGCTTTGTAGCCAATGCCAAAGTTCTTGCCAGAGGCATTTTGTAGTTTCCAGAAACCCTGATAGGTCTTGGGGGTTGAGGGTGCCTTGAGTTGCACCGAGACATCGACGGTCTGCCCCGGCGCCACCGATTTGGGCAGATTGACCGAAGATCCGTTCATCTGATCGCCACTGACGAACACCAGCTTGTAACTGGTCGTCCAGGTGCAGGAGCCGATGTTGCGCAACCGCCAGGTCTTGGTGAAGCTCGCGCCCGGCGCTAGGCGGGTGTTATCCTGGATGGTGACATCGGAGACAAACTGGGCATGATCGCATAACGGCGGCGTGGTTGGCAGCGGCGTCACAGCCCGGTATCCCGGCGTCAGCGTGGGTGGGGGGGTGACCGTGGCAGATTTGGCTGGGCTCTCCGGTGTGGGCGAAGCGGTCTCGTCCTGCGCCGCGGCATCATCCGGCTCGGGGGTGGCGGTGATGATGATCGGCGGGGCGGTGGGGGTGGGCGTAAACTGGAAGATCATCCCCGCCGCAGTCAGCGTTTGCAGCACAACCGTCTGGAGCCGCTCCGCCATTTCAGCCTCATCGAACCCGCCGCTGTAACCAGGCAGGTTGCAAGAAGCCAGCGCCACAATCACCAAAGTGTAAAGAACGATTTTCGAGAGTTTCCGCTTCATGATCGACCTCCACTGCGTTGAACAACAAGACCGGTGAAACACGTTGGCTTATTATCGCGCATTTTTCGCGTTTGTCTATAGCATAAAACTGTTTTATAAATGTCCCCTCAAGCAGGGGGCGATCACAACCATTGACAGGTGATCCCCCTCGATTATAATATTTGTATCGTTACAATAATAACATTTGATTATCCCACTCAAAAGGGAGCCAAAGACAATGCTGCGAAGCACCCTGAATTTAGGACTTATCATCATCGCAATTGCTGCCCTGTTGGCAGCCTGCACACCAGCAGCCGTCCCGGCAGGCAGCCCTGACCAAGCGGAAAAACCGGAATTGATCCTGGCGACGACCACCAGCACCAGAGATTCAGGACTGCTGGACGAATTGATCCCGCGCTTTGAGGCACAAACTGGTTACAAGGTGAAGATGATCGCTGTCGGGACGGGTCAGGCACTGGCGCTGGGCGAGGAGGGCAACGCCGATGTCATTCTGGCGCACGCCCCAGCCGCGGAGATGGTCTTGATGGAAAAAGGGATTGGGAAAGACCGCCTGCTGGTCATGCACAACGATTTTGTGCTGGTCGGACCCGCAGATGACCCGGCCGGGATTACTGCCGCCAGCGATGTTGTGGACGCTTTTACAAAAATTGCCAGCGGCGGCGTCTTTGTTTCGCGCGGCGACGACTCGGGCACTCACAAAATGGAGATCAACCTATGGAAAGAAGCCGGTTTGCCTGATCCGCAAGGCAATTGGTATCTGGATACCGGGCAGGGCATGGGCGATACCTTGCGCATCGCCTCGGAAAAACAGGGCTATACCCTCACCGACCGCGGCACTTACCTGGCATTGCGCGACACGCTTGAACTGGATATTCTCTACCACGGCGACCGCGCCCTGCTTAACATCTACCACGTGATGACCATTAACCCTGAACAGCACCCGGCGGTCAACTATGATGGCGCCAAAGCCTTTGCCGAATTCATGGTGGCTGCCGAAACGCAAAACCTGATCGAAGAATTCGGCGTCGAGCAGTTCGGACAACCGCTGTTCTTCCCCGACGCCGGAAAGTCTGTCGATCAACTGGGGAGTTAAGCTTTGGAATTAATCTGGGAAGGCATCCACAAAGCGATTCAACTTTTAATTTCTGGTGATGACGAGGTCTTCGCCATCACCCGCCTTTCATTGCAAGTGTCTGGCGTTGCTACCCTGATTAGCCTGTTGATCGGTCTGCCGCTGGGGACCCTGCTGGCGCTGGGCGAATTCCCCACCCGCCGGTTCTGGATCAGCGTGATCAACACCGGCATGGCGCTACCGCCGGTCGTGGTCGGACTGGGCGTTTCGATCTTCCTCTGGCGCAGCGGTCCACTGGGCAGGCTGGGGTGGATGTACACCCCCACCGCCATCATCATCGCCCAGGTGATCATCGCCGCCCCGGTAGTCACCGGTTTGACCATCTCTGCCCTGCAGCAACTCAACCCCCGCCTGCGTTTGCAATTGCTCGGCATGGGTGCATCGACGGCGCAGATGATCGTCGTCTTGTGGAAAGAAGCCCGCCTGCCACTGCTGGCGGCATTGATGGCGGGTTTCGGCAGCGTGATCTCCGAAGTGGGCGCTTCGATGATGGTGGGTGGCAACCTGCGCGGTGAAACCCGCGTGCTGACCACCGCCATCGTCCTCGAAACCAGTCGAGGCATGTTTGCAATCGCCATTGCCCTCAGCCTGATCCTGCTATGGATTGCCTACCTGGTCAACCTCGCGCTGACCTGGCTTCAGCAGCGCCATGAATGAGATGCGCACCTTACCTGAATCCAATACCCAAGCTATTCTTCAACTCCGCAACCTCAAGGTGCAGCGCGGCGAGCGAGAGGTGCTGAATGTCCCCTGGCTGGAGGTCATGCGAGGAGAGGCATTGACCATCATCGGTCCAAACGGCGCCGGTAAGAGCACCCTACTGCTGACGATGGCAGCGCTGCTGCAACCAGCCGCGGGTGAGGTGATCTTCAACGGCAGGGCGCTCAACCGCCGCTGGCAATTGCAATACCGCCGCCAGATCGGGCTGGTCTTTCAAGAACCGCTCCTGCTTTCTGACAGCGTCTTCAACAACGTTGCGGCTGGGCTGCGTTTTCGCGGGATAGCCAAAGCCGAAGTCAAACGGCGGGTGAACGACTGGCTGGAACGTCTAAACATACGCCACCTGGCGAAGCGACCGGCGCGTGCCATTTCCGGTGGCGAAGCGCAGCGCGCCAACCTGGCGCGGTCATTTGCGTTGCAGGCAGATCTACTCCTGTTGGATGAGCCGTTTAGCGCGCTGGATGCCCCCAGCCGCACCGCCCTCCAAATCGATTTCCAGCGCCTGATCGCCGAAACGCACCAGACGGCGGTATTCGTCACCCACGATTTAGAAGAGGCAGTCATGCTCGGCAACCGCGTGGCGGTGCTCATCGAAGGTGAATTGCGCCAGGTGGGTAGACCCGATGAGATCTTTGCCGCCCCCGCTGATATGGGGGTGGCAGCATACGTCGGGGTGGAAAACATCCTGCCCGGCGTGACGCTGGCGGAAGAAGACGGCTTGGTCAGCATTGCTCTGGACGGCTTCCAGGCGGAGGTGGTCGGCGCCGCCCGCCGCGGGCAGCGAGTTTACGTCTGCCTGCGCCCGGAGGACATCATCCTGCAACTGGAGGGCGAGAACCCACGCAGCAGCGCCCGCAATCGACTGCGAGGACGCATCCGGCGTATCGTTTCGCAGGGGGCGCTTTCCAAAGTCCTGGTCGATTGCGGTTTTCAACTAACGGCGCTGGTAACGCGGGCATCGATGCGCGAGATGGGCTTGGAAACGGGAATGACCGTCTCGGCGAGCTTCAAAGCCACTGCCGCCCACCTCATCCCACGCCAATGAAACAGGCGGGGAACGGAATCAGCTCGACTGGACAAAACCGGTCTGTTCGGCGTCGTAGCCAGGAAATTCCGCCACAAAGCTCTTAGCTTCCGGTGATGCCAGCCAGTCCAACAGCGCCGTGAGCGGTGGCAGCCCGGCGACCGATTCCAGCAGCACCAGATCGTAGCGCTCGCGCGCCAGCGGTGAAAAATCCAAACCGTAAGCAGCAGCGGCGGCTTGCAGCCCCACACCAACGTCGGCTTCGCCCTCGGCGACTGCCCGCGCCACATCGGAATGGGTGAGCCGTTCGTCGTCGTAACCGCGCATCTGGCTGCCGTCCAGCCGGCGGCGTTTTAATTCCACATCCAGCCAGACGCGTGTACCCGATCCGGATTGACGGTTGACAAAGCGGATGCCTGAGCCAAACAGGTTAGCGAGTTCATTCAATCCATGCGGGTTGCCGGGCGGCAGAATCAACCCCAACCAGCGATGCGCCAGCGTCACCACTCGCGTCTTTTTGCCGGGCAGCAGCCGCTGCACGAAAGGCAGGTTGTAGCTGTCGTTCTCGGCGTCCCAAAGATGACACCCTGCCAACTCCGCCCTGCCCTCCGCCAGCGCCATCAGCCCGCCCAGGCTGCCGCTGTAGCGAATGTGTAGCGTTCCGCTAGGATAGATCGCCTCGAAGCGCTGCGCCAGGGCGTTGATGACCATATCGTGACTGCCGCAGAAACGCACCGCCGCGGCAGGTTTTTCCGGCTGCCGCTCAATCGCCCGCCAGCGGTCCATCGCCAGGTCGAACGCCTGGCGGATATCGGTCAAGTCATAACCGGCGGTGATCGCCTCCAACAGGAACGCCTCCGAGCGGTGCACCAGCGACGCCCGCCTCAGGCTACCAGCGGCGCGGGTTTGCACCAGCGGCAGATCGCCGGCGACCTGCGTACCCCTGCCGGCGTGGCTCACCAGCAAGCCTTGCCGGGCTAGTTCCCGGTACGCCCGCTGGACGGTGCCCGGGGTGCAATTCCACTGCTGGCGTAAGCGGCGCATCGAGGGCAAGCGCTGCCCCGGCTTCAACCTGCCCTCCAAGATGTCGCGGCGGATCGACTCGGCAATTTGCTGGTAAAGATATCGTTCGGTCATCATGATTTCAATTTGTATCGACACATTCAGTATATATCATGTTTGCCCGCTTTACAAATCGGCTGGACGAATCGTCCAGACGTGTGATATACTAGAGCCGCTTGTAACCCATCTCACACGCTCTCCGACTCGCCCGGGCGTGCCGCTGAAATCAGCGGTTGCGGGCGAGGATGAAGAGAGCGGAGGAAAAACGCAAAGGAGATTAACAAATCATGTCAGCCATCGCTTCCATGAAAGCCCTGTTGGAAAGCGGCGTCCATTTCGGTCACCGCACCAACAAATGGGACCCCGCCATGAAGCCGTATATCTTTACCGAGCGGAATGGCATCCACATTATCGACCTGCAACAAACGGTAAAGAACTTATCCCAGAGCTACAATGTCGTGCGCGACACGGTCATGGCAGGCGGTACCGTGTTGTTCGTGGGTACCAAGCGCCAGGCGCAGGAAACCATCCGTGAGGAAGCCGAACGTTGCGGCATGCCCTATGTTATCGAACGCTGGCTGGGCGGCACGATCACCAACTGGGTCACCATTCACCAGCGCATCCTCGAACTGGAGCGGCTCGAACAGATGCGCGACAGCGGGGAAATTCAACGCCTCACCAAAAAAGAAGGTTTGCTGATCGAGCGTGAAATCAACCGCTTGCTCACCCGCCTGAGCGGTATCCGCAAGATGAAGACCATCCCCGACCTGCTCTTCGTCATCGATGTGAGCAGGGAAGCGACCGCAGTGCACGAAGCCAATCTTAAGAATATTCCAGTCATCGCCCTGGTGGACACCAACTGCAACCCGCGCGGGGTCGATTACGTCATCCCCTCCAACGACGATGCCATCCGCGCCATCAAACTGCTGGTGGGCAAAATCGCCGACGCCGTGCTGGAAGGCAAATCCCTGCGCAAGGACGACTACCCTGAAGCTAAAGAAGGCCCAGTCGACGAGGTAAAACGCACCCCCGCCGAAATTCGGGCGCGGTTGGTAATCGAAGACGAAAAGGAAGACGAGGAATTACTGGGTGAAGCCACACTCGCCAAGCTGGGCGGCAGACGCGTCGTAGACGAGGACTTCAACCTGGCGGAAGTTGAAGGTGAACTCGAAGTAACAGCAGTAGAAGTTACCGAAGCACCTGCCAAAGCAAAGAAGACTGAGAAAGCAGAAAAGGAAACCGCTAAAGGGGAAGCGCCGGAAACTGCCCAGAGCGAAAGCGAAAAAACCGAAGCGGCCGCAAAACAAAGCAAGCCCAAAGCAGTAAAGAAAACTGCAACGGCTGAACAAGCCTCGGCAGAAGAAACCCGCCAAAGCGAAGAAGAAGAGAAACCCCGAGGCAAGAAAAAGACAGCCTAAACCCGGCACTTGTCTGCGGTCAACACACATCGAAAAAGGTAAATCAATGGCAATCGCAACCGAACTGGTCAAACAACTACGCCAAACTACCGGCGCCGGTATTCTGGACTGCCGCAAGGCGCTCGAAGCATCGGACGGTGATCTCAAGAAAGCGATGGATTTTCTGCGAGAGAAGGGCTTGGCAATGGCTGCCAAGCGCGCTGAGCGCCAGGCATCCGAGGGTATGCTGGAGCTTTATTCCCACGGCAACGGTCGTGTCGGGGTGATGGTCGAAGTCAACTGCGAGACCGATTTCGTCGGGCGTTCGCAAGCCTTCCGCACTTTCGCCCACGAGATCGCCTTGCAAATCGCCGCCACTTCTCCAGCCTACGTCAGCGAGGATGAAATTCCGGGGGATATTCTCGAGCACGAAAAGCAGATCGCTGCCGCCAAGGCGCGCGAGGAAGGCAAACCGGATAACATCGTCCCCAAAATCGTCGAAGGCTATCTCAATAAATTCAAGGACGAGATGGTTTTACTGCGCCAGCCTTACATCCGAGACGAATCGATCACGGTGCAGGAGCTGCTCAACCAGAACATCGCCGCCATCGGCGAAAATATCGTCATCCGCCGATTTGTGCGTTGGGCATTGGGTGAAAGCACGGAGGAAATATCCTGAGATGACTGGAATGGCGTCGGTCGTTTACCGAAATGACCCCGCAACACGCCACACCAGATCTATCCCTTCCTCTTCGGTGAAAAGAAAAGCCTTGCGCCACCTTCAAGATCGTCACCGACAGGTGCACGGCAATGCCAAAACTGGTGTCGTCCTGCGGTTGCAACTGCAAGACGACACCGTTATATTTAACAAAACAACAGGAAAGTACGACGGCAGTGCCAACGCCGATCCCAATCAAAATTGTCGTCGCTACCATCCAGAATCAGGAGACCGTTATGGAAACTCCCAAATACCGCCGAATCTTACTCAAACTGAGCGGTGAAGCACTTGCCGGACCGCAGGGGTTCGGGATCAGCCCGCACGCTGCGATCCGCATCGCCGAACGGGTGCGGGAGGTGCGCGCCATGGAAGTGGACGTCGCCATCGTCATCGGCGCCGGCAACCTCTGGCGCGGCAGAGAAGGTCTCGGCTTGGGGATGGACCGCGCCACCGCAGATTATATGGGCATGCTGGCGACCGTCATGAACGCCCTGGCATTGATGGATGCCCTGGAAAGCATGGAAGTGGTCACCCGGGTGCAGTCGGCGATCGAAATGCGCTCAGTAGCCGAGCCTTACATCCGCCGTCGCGCCATCCGCCACCTTGAAAAAGGGAGGGTGGTCATCTTCGGCGGCGGCACCGGCAACCCCTACTTCTCTACCGACACCGCCGCTGCCCTGCGGGCAATGGAGATTGGCGCCGACGTGCTGATCAAAGCCACCAAGGTCGACGGCGTGTACGACAGCGACCCACAGACCAACCCGACAGCAATCCGCTTCGCTCACCTGACCTACATCGACACGCTCAATCGTCGCCTGGAAGTGATGGACAGTACCGCCATCTCATTGTGCATGGAAAACAAGCTGCCCATCCTGGTGCTCAACCTGTGGGATGAACACGCCCTGCGCCAGGCGCTGCTGGGCGAAACGATCGGCACGCTGGTGAACGGATAGGCGGCAGCCTTTCCCGCCAGAATTACCAGGCAACCTGATTACGCCCGCCAATCTTTGCCCGGTACAATGCCCGGTCGGCGTGTCGCAGCAGATCGTCCATGCTGGTTTGCTCGTCCACGACCGCTGCATAAACCCCAAAACTGGCGCGAATCTTCAGCGCTTGATTTTCAATCACGGTGGTGCAGTTCACCAGCATCTTTTTAAGCCGTTGGGTGATCTGAATTGCAGCTTGAAGATCGGCACCGGGCAGGATGACCGTAAATTCATCACCGCCATATCGACCCACCACATCCATATTACGGACGCATTCTCGCAAACAATGTGCTACATACCGAAGAACTTCATCTCCGATCGGGTGACCATATTGATCATTGATCTCTTTGAAATTATCCAGATCCAACAACACCACTGCCAGTGAAGAGCCGAGGCGCAGGCAAAGGTCCACCTGTTGTGC
>JBBIKU010000104.1:0-8193 GCA_037445245.1 Anaerolineaceae bacterium | reverse complement strand
GAAACGCTCCTGCTGCACCAACGCTTCCATCTCAGAAACGCGTTTGCCGGCGAGCTCGAGGTAGAGGTCAAGGTCAGTTTCATCGCCGCTCACTGCCAGCCTAAGCGCTTCCACCAGCATTTTGACCGGATACAAGCCGTCACCGGGCAAGGCGTCGGCAGCGGCATAAACCACACCCCCACCGCCGAACAGCGAAACCAGCATTGCCGTCAATAAGATCCAAACCATAGTCTTCCTCCTGGGTCGAAAAACGGTAATAAAGTATCGATTTATCAAGGGTACATTAGTTTGATCTTTATGACGATTCAAAGTTGGTTTCGTTACAGTTTTTTCGCCTGAAATCCGGCTGAGCAGCCGCGGTCGCGCCAGGCGCTTGAACGCCGGGCTTGGGCTGACCGCGGGTGCATTATGTAATATCCGCGCAGTTTGCAGTAAACCCGCCAGCTCTTCTCGCGCCGAGGCATCCCCAGCGCACTGGGTGACGTCCAACCTCTGGTTGCGCTCAGCTTGGCGCAAATATTTTGCCAGCCGGTCGATTTCGTTTTCTTTCATTCCCTAAACATCCTTATCCAACACAGCCTGTAGCTTTTTCAGAGCACGGTGCTGCAAAACACGCACATGACCTTCGCTGAGACCCAGAATTTCCGCCGTCTCGTTATGACTAAAGCGGTTGATAAAGCGGCATACCACCACCTGTTGTAAAGTGGCATCCAGGGTTGCGATTGCGCGGGCGATTCGCCGTGCCGCTTCATTGCTCTCAACCATCCGTTCCGGCAGCGGCTGAGGATCAACCAGTGACTGCTCGTCCAAGATCGGCTGCGTTTCGCGGCGGGTGCGGTGGCGGTCGATGATCAAATTGTGAGCCACCCGGTAAACCCAAGCCCGAAAGTTGCGAATCGGACTGCACCCGTCGGCATCCGCTAAGGCTTCCCAGATTTTAAGGAACACCGTTTCGGTCAGATCTTCGGCTTCGCGCTCGTCTGCCACCCGGTAATAGCAATAGCGATACAGTGCCTCCAGGTAGCGTTCGTACAGAACGGCAAAAGCCTGCCGGTCACCCTTGACAGCATGCGTCAGCAGTTCAGCATCGGAACGATTGGCGTGCTGCGACTCCATCCTACCACGTAGTATATGACGAAGAGGTATTCAAAATGTTACTCAAAAGAATCGAATCACCCGCCCAAAATTTCAAGGCGCGCCATCGACGCCACCAGGCGTTTGAAGCCGACGCCTTCGAAGATCACGTCCACCGTCTCGTCCTCATCCTGCCAACGGCTATCCAGCACCATCCCTTCACCCCATAACGGGTGGCGCACCCGCATTGCCGGGCGAAAGCGTACCTCGCCGCCACCAGTTTTGGCAGACGATGGCGGCGGGCTGGGCGCCAGGGTGGTGCCCTGCCAGCGGGCAGACTGCCAGTCTGCATCTCGCCGCGGCAAAGATATCTGCATCCCCTGGCGCTTCACTAATTCCGACGGAATATCGTTCACGAAGCGCGAAAGTTCGCTGTATTCAAACGAGCCAAAACTGGTGCGCTGCGCCGCCCGCACCAGATAGAGGCGGTCCTTCGCCCGTGTTAGCCCGACGTAGAACAGCCGCCGTTCCTCAGCCATCTCTTCGGGGTCCTCGCGTGAGCGGCTGTGAGGCAGCAATCCTTCGTCCAGCCCGACGATGAACACCTGCGAAAACTCCAAACCCTTGGCGGCGTGCAGCGTCAGCAGCGTCGGCGCGTCGATCTTTTCCGGCAGGGTGTCTTGGTCTGATACCAGCGCCAAGCCCTCCAGAAAAGCAATCAAACCCGCCGGGGCATATTCGTATGCCAGTTTGCGCAATTCCTGTACGTTTTCCCAGCGCTCGCTGCCTTCTTCTGATCCGTCCTGGAGGTATTCTCGGTAAACCGTATCGGACAGAATGCAGTCGAACAACCCCGGCAGACCCAGGCTTTCGGCTTCGTCACGCCAGCCCGCCAGCATGCTGCCGAAATCCGCCAGCACGCCGGCGCCCCGTCCTGCAAAGGCTGCCCAGTGCGGCGACTGTTCCCCCCGGCGTCCCAGCTCCAGCACCACTTCGCCCGGTGTGCAGTTTGCCCTTCGCGCTGCCAGTTGCAGCGCCACCAGTGTCTTGCTGCCGATACCCCGCGGTGGGACATTGATGCAGCGCAGCAGGCTGGTCTCGTCGTCCGGGTTGGCTACCAGGCGCAGAAAGGCGATGATATCTTTCACCTCGCGCCTGCCGTAAAAGCGCTGCGCTCCCACCAAGCGATACGGCAACCCGGCGCGCAAAAAGGCTTCTTCCAGCAAGCGCGACTGGGCGTTGGTGCGGTACATTACCGCAAAGTCACCGCCGTCTTGTCGCTCATCCCGCATCATCTGGCGGATGGTATCCACCACGTAAGCTGCCTCGGCGTGGTCGTCGATCGCTTCGTAAAGGATGATTGGGTCGCCCCGCCCACGCTCCGAAAAAAGATGTTTGGGGGTGCGGTGGGGGTTGCGTTCGATCACCGAGCGGGCGGCGTCCAGCACAGTCTGGGTCGAGCGGTAGTTGTGCTCTAGCAAGATTTTGTTCGCCTGGGGATAATCTTCTTCGAAGCGAAGAATATTACGGTAATCGGCGCCGCGCCAGCGATAGATCGACTGGTCTTCATCGCCCACCACAAATAGATTACGGTGGAAACCGGTCAGCAAACCCAGCAAGTGGTACTGCGCCAGGTTGGTGTCCTGAAATTCGTCCACCAGCACGTGCTCGAAGCGGCGGGTATATTTCTCGCGCACCGCCGGGTTTTCACCCAACAGCCGCACCGCCCATAGCAGCAGATCGTCGAAGTCGACGGCGCTGCATTGTTGCAACAGTTGTTGGTAATGTTCAAAAACGCGTTTGACCACCTCGTCGCGGTAATTGCGCACCGGATAATCGACGGCTTGCATCAGATTATTCTTGGCGGTTGAAATACTGGCAAGCACTGCGCCGGGACGATAGAGCTTCTCGTCCAACCCCAGTTCCTTGAGGGTGCGTTTCACCAACGCTTCCTGGTCGTCTGTATCCATGATCACAAAGTTGGCGCTGAATGGCAGATGCCTCGCCTCGCGCCGCAGAATCCGGGCGCAGGTGGCATGGAAGGTGCCCACCCACAGCTCTTCGCAATCCGAACCCAACAGCCGCTGCAGGCGGGATTGCATCTCACGGGCAGCCTTGTTCGTGAAGGTCACCGCCAGAATGCGGTGAGGCGGCACGCCCCGCCGCCGCACCAGAAAGGCAATGCGCTCGGTCAGGACGCGGGTTTTACCGGAGCCCGGTCCTGCCAGCACCAGCACCTGCCCCTCACCGGCGGTAACCGCCTGGTGCTGCCGGGAATTGAGGTGGTCAAAGGGGTCTTCAGGGGTGTTCATGCGGGTTTGATTGTACTGTCGGGGGTAGGCGCTGTCAATGAACGCCCCCAAGGTGGGGTAAAAATGCTCTTTAACGTTGACTGCCACTCCGTATTTTTCTCAACCAAGTTGTCAAAAAAGGCGCGAGGCGCTACAATCATCCCAATGACCTGGAACATCATCAGCCACGAATGGGCGGTTCGCCTGCTGCAACAACACCTGCGTAGTTCGCAGCAAACCCACGCCTATCTCTTTTGCGGCGCGCCTGGCGTCGGTCGCCGCACGCTGGCGCTGCGCTTTGCGCAGGCGCTCAACTGCAGCAATCCGCCCGAACCGGCAGCGGTGTGCGGTAACTGCCGGGCGTGCACATTGACCCGGCGTATGCAGCACCCCGATCTTTCGGTGGTCGAAGCCGAGCAAGAAGGTGGCATGATCCGGGTCGAGCAGGTGCGCGAATTACAGCGCAGCCTTTCCCTGGCGCCCTACGAAGCGCGCTACCGTGTGGCGCTGCTGCTGCGCTTTCACGAGGCAAACGCCAACGCTCAAAACGCGCTGCTCAAAACACTGGAAGAAGCCCCGCCGCGGGTTATCTTGCTGCTCACCGCCGACACCCCCGAAAGCCTGCTGCCGACCATCAGCTCGCGCTGCGAAATTCTGCGCCTGCGCCCAATGCCGCTGACGCAACTGGCAGGGGCGCTCGAAAGGCACCACGAAATCCCCGCCGAAAAAGCGCGCCTGTTGGCACATCTCGCCGCCGGACGCGTCGGCGACGCCTTAAGGTTGCATCAAAACCCGGAACGGATGCAACGCCGCCTCGACTGGCAAAATGACCTGTTGACCCTGCTGAGCGAGAACCAGCGCCGCCGCTTCGCCTACGCCGAAGCCTTCACCAAAGACCGCCAGCGCGCCCGCTACAATCTGCGCCCCTTGCTGCAAGCCTGGCAGAGTCTGTGGCGTGATGCACTGCTGGCAGCCAGTGGAAGCACGGCGCCGTTGATCAACCTGGACTATGAAGCACAGGTACGACGGCTCGCCGCCAGCCTGGGAAACCATCCAATTCAATCTGCCCTCCAAGGGCTGCAGGAAGGCTTGCAGATGCTGGAAAGCAACATCAATGCCCGCCTGCTGCTCGAAGTTATGCTGCTCGATCTCCCCCACCTTGATAACTGATCAGCCGATGGCTGCCCGCAGGCGGCGTTCCAGTTCATCGAAGCGGGCGGTGTAGCGCATCTCTTCGCGTCGCGACCGGGGCAGGTCGACCCGCAAATCGAGGCTGATTTTTCCCGGGCGGGAGGTGAACACCAGCACCCGGTCTGAAAGCAGCAGCGACTCCGAGATGGAATGGGTCACCATCAGCACCGTCTTGCGCCGCGCCTGCCAGATGCGCAGCAGCTCGCTGCCCATGCGTTCACGCGTCAGGGCGTCCAGCGACCCGAATGGCTCATCCAACAGCAACAGGTCAGGATCTTGGATCAGGGCGCGGCAAATCGCCACCCGCTGCGCCATGCCACCGGAGAGATCGCGTGGCCATGTGCTTTCGAAACCTCCCAGCCCGGTCAACGCGATCAGCTCTTCCGCCCGCTGCCGGGCTTCTTCCTCTGCCACACCTTCGAGCTCCAGCGGCAGGGTGATGTTGGCAATCACCGAACGCCATGGCATTAGATTCGCCTGTTGAAACACCAGGGCGATGCGCGGCTCGCTGCCGCAGCGGCTGCAAGGATGATAAATGATCTCCCCTGCGCTCGGTGGCAGCAATCCCGCCAGCACTCGCAACAAGGTGCTCTTGCCGCTGCCCGAAGGTCCCAGTACACACACGAATTCCTGCGCCGCTACCGAGAAACGCAGTGAATCGAGCGCCTGCAAGCCACCATTGTTCTCCGACGGGAAGGTGACGCTCAGATCGCGAACTTCAAAAACCGGCGTAGATGCAGACATGGTTTAGGGCTGGGGCAAAAAGTCATTGCTGAAAGCGCGCTCCAGTTCCAGCGGCTGCGAAAGCAACCCCATATCCAGTAGAATTTCGTGCATATTACGCCAGGGTTGGGGATCGATGTAGCCGAGCGGTGCCTGCTCGTGCACATAGAACTGGATCGAATCGCGCAGCACCTGCTTTTGAACGGCTGTGTCGGCTTGCGCCAGGTTTTCCACGTACTTTTTGCTGATCTCGTACGCCTCATCCGGGTCGGCAATACAGTCACCCACGCCGCGCACGGTCGCCGCCACCATCCGTCGCACCAGATCGGGGTTCTCGCTAATGGTGGCTTCGTTGGTGATCAGACCGTTGCCGACCAGTTGCAGGTAATCCGCCACCTTCAACAAGCTGATCTCATAGCCCAACGAGCGCAGTTGCACCGGTTCGTTGGCAGCATAGATCACAGCGGCGTCCACCTGCCCGGCGGTTAGCGCTTCCACTTGGTTGAAGCCGATCGAGTCAAGCGTGACGTCCTCTTCGCTCAGCCCACCAGCTTGCAACAGGGCAATCAAGCCAATATAACTGGCGCCGTAGAGACCGGGCAACCCGATGCGCCTGCCTCGCAGGTGCGCCGGATGCTGGATACCTTTGTCCGCTAGCGCCGCCACGCCCACCGGGTAATCCTGATACCACGCCATCACGTAACGAATCGGCAACCCTTGACCACGCGCCAGCAGCACCTGCTCGCCGGAAACAATGGCGAACTGGATCTGGTTGGCGCCCACCAGCGCCACGGCGTCGGTTTCAAAACTGTAGTCTAGGGTCACCTCCAATCCTGCCTCTCGGTAGTAGCCCTTGTCGATCGCCACATAAAGCGGCGCAAACTGCACGTTGGGGATGTAGCCCACCGGCAGGCGGATGGGGGTCAGCGGAACGGGCGGTGGGTTGACAGAAGGCTTGGGAGCGCAGCCCGTCAGCACCAGCAACGCCCAGGCGTGAAGCAGCAGAAGGGGGATCGCTATTCGTTTCATGTCGACTCCTGAATCGATTTCATTGAGATGGTTCCTTTTGCCAGGCAAGCAGGCGTTTTTCCAGCAGCACCACCAAGCCGTAAAGCGTCAGCGCCATGGCAATCAGGGTAAAAATGGCAACAAAGACCAGGGCGGTGTCGTATTGTCCCCGCCCGACGTTGATCAAAAAGCCCAGACCGCGGTCGGCGCCGACAAACTCGCCCACCACTGCCCCGATCACCGAGAGGGTGGCGCCGATGCGCAAACCGCCCAAAAAGATCGGCAACGCGGCTGGAATCTCTAGGTAACGCAACACTTGCAGCGGTGTGGCGCGCATCGAGTGCATCAGGTCGCGCAGGTTCTGAGGCACTGCCCGCAACCCCACCACGGTATTGACCAGCACCGGGAAGAACACGATCAGGCTGCAAATGAGAATTTTCGAGAATATGCCCGGTCCAAACCAGATCACCAGCAGCGGGGCAATCGCCACCAGCGGGATGGCTTGGCTGGCGACCAGATAGGGCGACAGCAGTCGTTCCAAGACACGAAATTTTGCCAGAAGGTAACCCAGAAAGGTTGCTGCAAAACTACCTGCGCTTAAGCCCAGCAGCACCTCTAGCATGGTCACGGACGTGTGCCGCAGCAGCGTTCCATCGCTCAGCGCCCGTTCCATGCGTTCAACCACCATTTGCGGCGGTGGCAGAATAAAGGTTGGAAAGTCGCCCAACAAAATGAGCACCTGCCACAAAGCTAGCGCCAGCAACAGCGAAAACAGAATCACCCAGCGACCGTGCCGCCGTACCCAATTTTCGGGCGCCGATTTGATCACCGTCGGGCGTAATGATTGTGAAGTGGTTTCGTTCCGTCGATTCATAAAAACCCTGAAGTCGGCGCTTCAGGGCAGGGCTGTCGGGATCGACATTCTCACAACAAAAGCCCGAAAACGCGGTCGTTTTCGGGGCCATCAAACTGCATCCGGGATGGCTCTACAGTTTGCGATCCTTCTTTCGTCCGGACTGTACCGTCGACCCCGGAATTTCACCGGATCTTGCGCGGCTGCGCTCGTGGGTTATCACCACCGATCAGGAATTGGAAGCCGCCTCCCTCACCCTGCCCCGAAGGATTGTATTCAATTTCACAAGACAGTATATCCGCTTCCCAATGAAAAGTCAATATATTGTACTCGTTCAATACATATCGCCTGTTGCCGGGGTTCAAAACGTGCGGGAGGGGTGTGGTAAAACTTCTGCACCAGCAATCCCACCTTGGCAGCGACGATTCTCCACAATGGATTGCCTCTACTGCGACCAGCGGGGGGCAGATTATTCATAACAGGAACACATGGCTTTCGCACTCACCCTTGTCCGCCTGATCGAATTACTGGGGCAACCCGGCTGTCCGATTTGCCGGCGCCGCCACGACGCCGCTTTTGAGGCAGTGGACATGCTGCTGTGGGAACACGTCAACGACCCGGCGGTGCGCATGCAGATCATTGCCAGTCGCGGCTTCTGCAACGAACACACCCGCCTACTGGCGGCAACCGAGCTTTCTCACAGCGGCACAACGCTGGGCATCAACATCATCTACGAGCATCTCGGGCGCGAACTGAGCCGAGAGCTAGGGGCGCTTGAGCGCAGCCAGCAGCGGGGGGGACGGTGGCGACGATGGCTCAAGCGGCGGCTACCCCGGCTGCAAGCATAAAAACAGCCGCCGACAAAGAAAAAGCCAACGCCGGGCGGTGCATCGTGTGCATCTCCGCCGAACAGACGGCGCAAAATGCCCTGTCTGTGCTCTTCGAGGCGTTCGAAAAAGGCACCGCCGATGTGATCGAGGCATATCACCGCTCGGACGGCTTATTACATCGTAAACTAAGTTTCTTTGAATTTTTCGTTAGCAGCTTGAACAG
>JBBIKU010000103.1:0-8290 GCA_037445245.1 Anaerolineaceae bacterium | reverse complement strand
TGAAGGTGAGCGCATCGAAGACCAGATCGTGGGGTTCAAGCCTGTGTTCATTGACAGCGATCTCATAAATGCGGCGGGCAATTTCCAGTTTTCGTTGGGCAGTCTTTGCCATGCCGTTCTCGTCGATGGTGAGGGCGATGACAGCGGCGTTATGGCGGCGGGCGAGTGCCAGCACGGCGTCCATTTTGGACCTGCCGCCTTCCAGGTGGGTCGAGTTGATCAGGCAACGCCCCGGCGCTGTTTTGAGAGCGGCTTCCAGCACCGGCAGCTCGGTGGTGTCGATGACCAGAGGCAGCGGCGTTACGGGTGTAATCGTTTTGATGACTCGCTGCATTAATTCGACCTCGTCGCCACGCTCGGTCAACGCCACACACAGGTCGAGGGCGTGAGCGCCGCTTTGCATCTGTTGGCGGACGATGGATAGAATGCCATCGAAATCCTCGGCGAGGATCAACTGCTTGAATTTTTGACTGCCCTGGGTGTTGAGGCGTTCCCCGATCAAAAAAGGCGGCGGCTGCTGCTGCATTGGCATTGCCTGGATGGCGGAAGCCAGGCGCGGTATTACCACCGGCTTTCGCTGGGATTGCAGCCGCTCCTGCAGTCTGTCGACCAGCAGTTTGAGATGTTCGGGCGTGGTGCCACAACAACCTCCCACCAGGTTGACTTTATAGCGCTCGACGAACTCCAACATCTCAGCGGCGAACGACTCGGGTTCGAGGGGGTAAATCGCCTGCCCGTCGACGTTGATGGGCAGCCCCGCGTTGGGAATGCAAGATACCGGCAGGCGTGAGGATTCTCCAAGGATCTGGATCGGTTCGCGCATGTGCTCGGGACCGGTTGAGCAATTTAATCCGATAATGTCGATACCGCTATTTTCGAGAATTGCCAGGACGGCGTTAATGTCGGTCCCCAGCAACATACGCCCGGTGGTGTCGAGAGTCACCTGACATTGGATTGGCAGACGGATGGCTCTTGTTTCGAACGCTCGCTGGATGCCGACGATCGCAGCTTTGACTTCAAGAATATCCTGGGCGGTTTCGATCAGCAGCACATCCACGCCGCCGTCGATTAAGCCGAGTGCTTGTTCTTCGAACACCTCTGCCAGTTGATCGAAGGTAATGTTGGAGAGGTCGGGGTCGCTCATCGAGGGTAATTTTCCCGAAGGACCCATTGAGCCGGCGACAAAACGAGGTTTATCGGGCTGGCTGTATTCATCTGCCAGGCGGCGCGCCAGCGCGGCAGCGGCGCGGTTGATCGTGTGCACCTGCGTTTGCAGACCGTATTCTGCCAGGGTGATGCGGTTGGCGCGGAAGGTGCAGGTTTCGATGACATCCACGCCGACTTTGAGGAAGCTGCGGTGTACGGCTTCGACCGCAGACGGATGGCTGATGACCAGATGATCGTTGCAACCCACCAGATGCTCGCCGCCGAAGGCTGCTGCATCCAGGTTCATCGCTTGCAGGTTGGTGCCCATGGCGCCGTCATAGACCAGAACCCGCTTTGCCAGGGCGTCCAGAAATTTGTTTTGAGTGCGTACGCGCTTCATGTTGTCTCCAAAGCGGTGCGATGCTGTTCTGAGCTAAGCCGGTAAGAAAAACACCTCTCTGGAAGGAGAGGTGTGCCTGTACGTTGGTCTCTCATCTTCCAGAAAACTCGCCCGCCAGGCAGTTTCTCTGCCGGATTTGGCACCAGCGTGCATTACAAGCGGTTGCCGAGGCTTCTCAGGGCCGGTCCCTCCGCCTCTCTGGATGAGCGGTCAGGTGAAACAATTTACCTTCCCGTTGCTAAATCTGCCTGATTTTATCACATTTGAAATTCTTCAACAAGTTACGAATAAAGAACTCACCGCATTGTGGGGAGTTCGATTTGGGTGGTGGAAAGGGATCAAGCGGGCGCTGAATCAGGGTTCGCTGATCGCAACCCAGTTGATCTCGACTGTTACCGGCACTGCGTTCATCGATGAGATGTTGATGCCGGCATAGCCCGCATCGACGATTTCCTCATCTTTAACTTTGGCGATCTCCACGTCGTTCACAATATAGGTCAGTGTTTTTCCTTTGCAGATGGCTGTGAACACGTTTTTCTTCTCTGTTCCAAATCGGATCGAGCGGATACCACCTTTGGCAAGCTGTGTGGAGCCATCCTCGTAGTAGCGTGTGATCCAGTAATTGCCGCCACTGGTGGCGATGAATTCATACCAGCCATAATCCGTAAAGCGGCATACCAAACTGACATTGTTGGTATTTACCCCTTTGTTCTCGACCTCCATATCAATCCGGATGTTATCGTAAGTATGCGGCAGGTACATATGGTAGAGGTACAAATCAGGGCTGGCAAGTTCGAACCCAAGAAAATTCGGATTTAAAATCATGGTGCTGTATACCTAGTTTATAACGGCTTAATCAGTGTGTCAATCGTTTAATCTTGCATCCTGGTTTATTGCCTGCGGGCGTGAGCGGATGGGATATAATTCGGCTTTGCTAAAAGCAAAGCGATATTATTTTTGCTGGGGAGATTAATATTGAGCCGAGTGATCAAGACCGAAAGTGCAGGAAGGGATCGCAACCGGATGGTGAAAGCGGTTGCGATTGCATTGCGGACGTTAATGCAACGCGGCGAGCCAGATGCGCAGAGTCGAGATTTGGCGGCGTTTATTGCACTGGCGTTGCACGAAATCCATGCTACGATCGATCCATCGGTAGCTGCCTGGGAGAAACGGGGGTATTGGGTGAAAGCCGATCGCTTTCGCATGGAATGGGAATGGAGCGGTGTGGTGGGCGCGCAGATGCGCCAGGCAGTTCTGGATGACGACTGGGGGACAGTGGCGGCGGTGGCGGTACAGGTGGCGCAAAAGTTGAGTCATGTACGCGTGCCGTCGCAAAATCGAATTGGAAGCCCCTGGAAGGGCGCCTGGGATGTGCTTCAAAAGGAGCGGTGGGGTTCGTAAGCCCGGTGAAAAATTAGCTCATTATAGAAATCAGGAAATCGCTGATCTGGCGAGCACCGTTTGGCTCCTTTCTTACAAGGCGCGGCATTGCCAGCAGTTCAGGAAGATGGCGGACCCAATCGCCGCGCTCGAAGGCTTCTGGGGTGATCTGGATGCAACAGAAATTTTGGTGGATGTACTCGGATATCGGCGCTGATTCACGAAAAGCGGGTCGGGTGGTGAAACAAAATGGCAGTCCGGCGTGATAAGTTTCTGCGACGGTGCTGTATCCGGCTTTACCGACGACCACGTCGCTGGCAAAGATCAGGTCAGGATGATAGAAATCGGAGTGATGCGGTAGCAGGATCAGATTTCGCTGTCTTTCAGGGTTTTGGCTGGCGCCTGGCAGAATGAAGATCGCATCTACCGCGGAGGCATGCAGCCGCCCAATAAATCCGAATTGTTCCTGGAAGCCTCCCATGGTGACCAGTACTACCTTGTGTTCTTCGCTCAGATTTAACTGCTTTTTGGTGTTGTGGCGGGTTGCGCGCGGGGAGCGGCACACCGGCGCGGATGTGAGGTCGGCGCTGGGTTGCGGCGCACATACCGGCGCAGTCTGGACGTGATGGTTCGCCTGGTGGTAGATTTGTTGCAAGTAGGCAATGAAGCGTTCGAATTGCGGAAAGCGGAGGTAATAATCCTGGTAGATCCAATCCCAGGTGAAGTTTTCGATGAACACCGAGGGGATTTTTGCCTTTGCCGCCACGGCGATCCCTAGAGCGGAGACATCGCAAATGACCGCCCGGCATTGTTGCCGCTGTAAACCGGCAGCCAGGCGGTCGATGCGGTTGGGGTCGAAAGGGAGGAATTGATCCAGCCGGGAGATCGTTGCGGGGAGATTTTCCCGCATGGGCGAGGGTTGAACAATGCCGATATCGGTTAGCAGGGGATGGTAGTTGAAACCGTTTTGCAGTGATTCGGCGAAGAACCATGGCGGGACGCGGGTATAAATCTCAAAAATGACTTCGGGCAGGGCACTTCGCAGCGCCGACATGATGGCACAGGCGCGAGCGGCGTGACCGAAGCCGTGCGGCGTGATGAACCAGGCGATAGCGAACGAGTGGCGATTGCGCATCACGTCTCTGAGAAATCCCCGATGATCGGATCGGTTAGCGCCGTTAATAAATCCTGGTTGCTAAGGATCAGAGCGACATTCCGTACACCGCTGCCAATCGAGATTTCTGACTGAGAGAGCACCGAGCGATCGACCAGAACGGGAATATGTGGTGAAATTCCCAAGGGGGTCACCGCTCCGATCGGATAACCGGTGACAGACAGCACTTCCCGTTCGTCCGCCAGGGTGAGTCGAGATTGGCGGAAATGCTGCCGAAGCGTTTTCCAGGCGATGCGGCGGGTAGCGCCCACCAGCACCATGAAGTATTCCCCCTCTGCCCGTCTAAAGAGAATGCTTCGCACCACCTGTTGGGGCTGTTGACCACGTTCGACGGCGGCTTGTTCGAGATTGCGAACCCGGCTTGGATGGCGAAAAACGCGGTATTGAACCTTCCGACTCTTCAGGAATTCGGCTGCGGGAGGTTCAACGTCCATGGGGCGGCAGATCGGATGATTATGGGTTATTCCGGCTTGGTGCCAAAGACGATATCCCAGAGGGGTGTGCTGACCCCGAAACGCTGGTTGGGCGTTTTGTAATGATGCTGGTTGTGATATCGTTTGAGAAACTTGAGATAACCGCTGCGCATGGGAAAATGATGGGTGGCGTAATGGGTCAGGTCGTAAATCAGATAGCCGGCGATGAAACCTGCAAAAATGGGGGCGACCCCCCCCGGCGAACCCGCCACAACACCAAAAAGCAGATAAAAAAAGGCGTAAAATAAGAGCGCCAGGGGGATACTGACCGCTGGCGACATCACCAGGCGGGTTTTACATTGCGGCTGAGCGTGGTGAACGCCGTGGAAGATGAAACTGGCGCGTTCCTGCCAGCGTGTTCTGGGTTTGAAATGAAACACAAAGCGGTGTAAAGCGTATTCAGCCAATGTCCAGAAGAACAAACCGCTAAATATACCGATGGGGAGATCAATGATCGGGTAGCCGGAAGAAACGGAGACCAGTGCTTTTGCAAAAAAATAAATGATCACCGGTAACCAGATCACCAAAACCACGAGGGGATGAAGGTGGGTGAAGAATTCAAGAAAACTGGAATTAAAAAGGCGGATGGGTTTTTGACTGTGATCAATGGCGTAGTTTACCATAGCTTCTCCATGCGTGAGCCAAAAATTCGATCTCATTATACCTGATACCTGTTTCCCAGCCATTCCGGCATGTACCGAAAATGTTATGCAGGTCTCCTGATTTTCTTTCAATGCTTTTAAGGAGACCTGGCAATTGATGCAAAGGAAGTGTTGTAATTACTTTAAGATGATCCGGGCGTCCGCCACGCTGGCTCCTTTGCCCTCCTCATAAACCAACACCGGGTTGGCATCCGATTCGCTGATCTCATCTGCCAGATCGAGGATCATATTGGAGTATTTGCCGATGATTTCGGCAAGCGCCTTGCGGTCGCGTGGCTTTTCGCCGCGGGCACCGGCGAGAATGGGTGCGCCGCGAATTTCACCGATCATCTGTCTGGCTTGGTTGGGTGAAACTGGGGTTACGCGGAAGGTCACGTCTTTGAGTACCTCGACGAAAATACCTCCGAGACCGAACATCACAGTTGGTCCGAAGGTGGGATCGTTGACCGAGCCTAAAATGACCTCGGTGCCCCATGGCGCCATTTCCTGCACGGCGATGCCGTGGATATTGGCGTCTGCTTTGTAAGCCACGGAATTCTTGAGAATTGTCTGGTATGCCTCGCGAACGGCGTTTTCATCCTTGAGGTTGACTTTCACGCCGCCGGCGTCCGATTTGTGGAGGATATCGGGTGAAACGATCTTCAGGACCAGCGGGTAGCCGATTTTCTTCGCAATTGAGACTGCTTCTTCTTCACTGGTGGCAAGGGTAGTGGCGGTGACGGGTAAGCCGTAGAGGGAAAACACCCCTTTGGATTCGATTTCGGTTAACGCGTTCCTGCCATCCGAACGAGCACGCTGGATGATCTGAAGTGCCTTTTCATAATGCTTGTTCCGCTTGTGTTCGCCGATCTCGTTGGCTTCTGCCTTCATTTGGGCATACTCGCGCAGCGCTGCCATGGCATTGACGGCAACTTCGGGTGATCCAAAGGCAGGGATGCCGTTTTCAACCAGCCAGCTAATAGCTTTGGCGGATTTTTCACCACCCACGAAAGAGACCGTGACCGGTTTGTGCTTGGCGCCGGCACTGTCTACCGCTTGCTTGATGCTGGCAGCTATTTTCATCGGGTCGGTCATGGCTGTTTCGCAGTAGAGCACTACTACGCCATCGACCCAGGGGTGGGTCACAGAAAACCCCACCGACCCCGAGTACCATTCGGTATCAGCCATGCCCGTCAAATCGACGGGATTCTTTGCCGACCCGAAGGGGGGCATGTATTTCTTCATTTCAGCCTGGAGATCATCTGGGGCAAAGGTCAATGGCAGCCCATACCGTTCGGCGGCGTCGGTGGCGAGAACGCCAACCCCGCCGCCGTTGGTGATGATCATCAGGTGGCCGCCTGTCATCGGCGGTTGGAGTGAGAGGGTGAGAGTGCGGTCAAAGAGGTTGTCTAGATCGGTGGTGGCTACAATCCCTGCCTGCTGAAAGGCGGCATTGTAGATCTTTGCAGCACCTGCCAGTGATCCGGTGTGAGAGGCTGCGGCTGCTGCCCCATGTGCCGAGGAACCAGCTTTGAGCGCCACGATAGGCTTCTTTGCTTTGCGGCTGACTTCGATAAAACGCCGGCCGTCGCGCAGTCCTTCAATGTGGAGGCAGATGCAGGCAGTATTGTCGTCTTCGTTGAGCCATTCGACGGTGTCGGCTATGTCGACGTCGGACATGTTGCCGATCGAGACCAGCTTGTCGAACCCAACACTGCGAACGTAGGTGGCGGCGTCGATGGCGATGAGCAACGCGCCGCTCTGGGTTACTAAAGATGCCTTGCCTTCGAGAGGTAAGAAAGGCGCAAAGGAAGCATTCAGGTTATCGGAATTGGACAAATAGCCAACGATGTTGGGACCGAGGACGCGACTGCCGTAGCGGTGGGCAATTTTGACGACCTCTTCTTCCAGCTCGCGATTGCCGACCTCGCTGAAGCCGGAGGTGATCACGATCAAACCCTTGACGCCTTTCTTACCACATTCTTCGGCTACCTGGGGTACGTGTTTGGCGGGGACGACGATCACAGCCGCATCGACCGAGCCGGGCACTGCGGTGATGCTCGGATATGCTTTAAGGTCTAGTATTTCTGTTGCTTCGGGATGGACGGGGTAGATCTTTCCGTCGTATTTACTTTCGAGTAGGTTTTTCAATACGGTGTAGCCAATTTTTCCGGGTTGCGTTGAGGCACCGACCACAGCAATGGATTTCGGTCTAAAGAGACTATTGAGCACTTCTTTGTCCACGTTTTCCTCCTGAAGGATGAGTTTTATTGCGTGTCGTCTTTTCGACAGGTGAGAAACAACTTACGGGGATGGAACGGTTTAAGCGTTTTACGGTTATGCTCATGGTTTATGTAACTGGTTGCCCCGGTTTTCTATTAATCCCGTTAAAATAATATAAGCCACATTCGGGTTGCCGAATGATTGACATGAAATGGATTATGATCTTTGTCAGACATAGTTTATCCGATTTTGGCAAAACAAAAATCCTGAATTTGGCGGTCAATCGTCATGAATTCAGGGAAAGGAAATTCGATGGCTGCCAGGGTATTTTTGACCGAATCGTTGAAAAAAATCCGAAACCCTGAAGCTATTTGCAATATATTGGAAGCGGCGCTGGATGCCGTTGACCCCAGAAAGGCGGTCGAAGCACATCTGCGGGTAGAAGCTGACCGATTGGTTGCCGGCGATGTCGCATACGATCTAGCTCCATTCCGTAAGGTGTTGCTGGTGGGTTTTGGAAAAGCGGTTTTGCCGATGGCAGAGGCGGTGGTTAACGCCCTGGGTGAGCGGGTTGGTGAAGGCGTGTTGATTGCAAAGCAAACAGCGGGTGCAGCCCAGCCTCAGCTATTGCCTTCGTCGATCCGGTTTTTTTACGGAACTCATCCCCTGCCATCCCGGGAAAATTTACGCGGCTCACGGGCGTTGCTCGCTCAGGTAACCGGATTGAGCGCGGACGATTTGGTCATTTGCCTGGTATCCGGCGGTGGTTCGGCTCTGTTCACTCTGCCGGTTGAAGGGATCACGCTGGACGAGCTGCAAACTCTCACCAGGCTGCTGCTGGCGTGCGGGGCGG
>JBBIKU010000102.1:352-8377 GCA_037445245.1 Anaerolineaceae bacterium | reverse complement strand
GGGTGAGACGGTCGGTGTGGCGCCGATCCTTACCACCAGCTCCTGACCGGGAAAAATGACCGGATTGTCGGCTGACAGATTGTTGAGCGTCACGATATCGGCGACGGTGACACCGTAGGCAGTGGCAATACTGGAAACTGCCTGACCCGGCTGGACCACGTGCACGATCTTTCCATCCGGCATCGGCGTCACCGTTCGGACGGAATAGATCAGCTCGCGGGTCGCGGTTGGTGCGCCGGGTTGCACCAGGGGGGGATTGTAGGAACTCCCGCTGGGGGCGGCGGCAATGAGCACATAATAAACCATGTTGTTCGAGCCGCGCGCCGCGCCAGCCCCGATGTGGCGGTAATTGGTATTTAAAACCACATGCATGTGGTCGGGGTCTCCCCAGCGGTTGTAATCGGCGTAAGGGTCGCCCAGGGCAGTTGTGCTGCAAATGATATTCTCGGTGGCAAGACCGGTGTTGTTGTAACCCGCCCGCACCAGCCGTTCGGAAACCCCGCCGTACCCCAGATCTCTCAGGTGTCGGCAACTTTGTAAAGAAGCCATCTGATTGGCAGTGCTTTGGGCAACGGCGTTGATGGTGCTGTGCTCTTCCAAGGGTGCGTTGCCGTTAGAGACGCGGTAACTGTTTGAAAGTGAGATCAGCTCCCAGGGTGCGGTGGGGAATTCACTTTGAGCGCCAACGGGGTGCGACTGCCCCGCCGTGAATACGAGCAGCAACAGCGCCACCGCTATAGCGCCGAACAGGGTGGAAAGTGGTTTACGAAGCATACGTCATCCTTGAAGCTGTGATCACTGATTCAACCTTTTTTGCGCATTCCGATTGCCGTTGCCAGCAGCAGCCCCAGTCCGCAAATTATGGTGATGATGATGCCGATCGTGCGCCGCTCCATGCCCGCCAGTGAGGGCACATTTGGGAAAAAGGGACGCGGGGTGGCGGTGGCGGTGGACGGCGGCGGCAGGGTGGGCAGCAACGGACGGCGGGTCGCCGTCAGGTAAGGCGTGCGCGTTGGCGGTGGCGGCGTTGCGGTGATGGTCGCCGACGGCGTCGGGGTGTATTTTAATCGAATCAGCAGGCGCTGGTTGGCGTAGATCACCGGCTGGGAGGGCGATAGACCGTTGTAGCTGATCAGATCTTCCTGCCGCACTTTGTAAGCCAGGGCAATGCTCCAGATCGTCTCGCCAGGCTGCACCACGTGGACGATCGAACCGTCCTCGCGCGGGGTGGCGGTGGCGAAGGCGGTTGGTGTGGCTGGGGGGGAGGTTCGTTGCGCCGCGTTTCCGGCAGGGGTGCTGGCGTTGGTGCTGGATTGATCGGGTAGACCGGTGCGCGAGCCGGTGTTGCGGACGATCAGGGTGTAATAGACATCGCTGCCGGAGGTCGCCACGCCCGCCCCGACCAGCCCGCTGCTGTAGCCAATCATGGTGTGGGTGTGCCAGTAATCTGCCCACTGACGTCTGACCACTACCTCCACCGAAGCGTTGCTGCCGCCGCCGATGTTCTCGCTGGAAATGCCGTGATGCTCTGGTCCGCTGCCATCGGCACGGAGGTGGGTAATCTTCTTGATCGAAGCCTGGTAATCCGAGTGCTCCTGCGCCATCGCCATTAATGACCCATCGACGGTGTAGGGCTGCAATCCGTAGTCGGCGCGCCTGGCGTTAACCGCCTCAATCAATTGATTTGCACTGCCTATCTGAGCATGAACTGATCGGGTGGGGCTAGCCAGGATGATCGCGCCAGTGAACGCCAGCAGAATATTTAAAGCAAGGCGGCGCATCGTGGGGCTAATTATACCCGATGCGCCGCCTGTCAACCGGGGTTGGTTTGTCAAGGGTATTAGACGATGCGTTCTCCGGGGGCGCGTGCCATGGCTTCCGCCGCCACCAGAAAATCGGTCGCGGTGAGCATCCCCACCACATCACCGGCTTCGTCCAGAACCGGCAAGTGGTGGATTTGCCTGGCTTTCATCAACGCCGCGCACTCTTTAAGTGGGGTATGGGTCAGCGCGGTGATCATCGGGCTGACCATGATATCTTTTACCTTGACATCGTTCGGGTTGTACTCCCGGGCGACGATCTTGACCAGGATATCGGTTGAGGTAAGGATGGCATACTCGGGGTTGGATCTAGACTTTTTTACAATCAGGCTATTGACATAGCGCCGCCGCATCAGTGCCAGCGCTTCGGCGATGGTGTTCTCGGCATCGACGAATACCACCGCTTCGTTCATCCATTCACGCGCCGTAAACTGCATCTCGTTATCTCCTTTCCTGATCGTGGAAAATCGGCTGTGAGGGTTGTCCTGCTTAAAGTATAACAAAAACCAGCAGTCTGACAAGTTTCATCCCTAACCCGCCGGATATGACAATCAGCCTGATTTGTTGGACAACCTCATGAAGCTGTGTTGCTGTTGTTCCAATTCCAGGCGCGCAGATTTTCCAGCAAGTGATGGGCGGTCAGGTCGAGTTGCACCGGCATAATTGAGACGTACCCCTCCGCCAGTGCCCCGATGTCGCTGTCCTCCTCGGGGACGCCAGTGGGTGGTTCGCCGCTGATCCAACAATAGGGGTTGCCGCGTGGATCTTCCCGCTTCACCAGAATGTCGCGGTAGATGCGCATTCCCTGGCGGGTCACTTTGTAACCGCGTATCTTTTCGATTGGCAGGTTGGGAACATTAACATTCAGCAAAACATGACGCGGCAGCCCATTTGCGATCACAATTTCGACCACCCGGCGGGCGACCGTCGCCGCCGAGTGATAGTCCGCTTGCTCACAGTGCTCGTCGTTGCCGTCCAACGAGACCGCTACTGCCGGCAGCTCACCAATAGCGCCTTCCATAGCGGCGGTGACAGTGCCGGAGTAGGTCAGGTCGTGCCCGAGGTTGGCATAGGGGTTGATGCCTGAAACGACGAATTCAGGTGGTTGCGGCAGGAACCCCAGCAGTGCCAGCGCTACACAATCGGAAGGCGCCCCGTCGCAGGAGTAGGCAGGCATTCCATTGGCGAGCGTAACTTGCTTTACCCGCAAGGGGCGGTCGAGGCTCTTGATGTGTCCGCTCATCGACCAATTGCGGTCGGGCGCCAGAACGGTGATTTTTCCCAACGGTTGGAGCGCCTCTGCCAGTGCCAGCAGCCCTGGCGCCCCGACGCCGTCATCGTTGGTTACCAGTATGTGCATCTTTCGATCTTCCTCTACAGTACGATGTCTTTGAATTCTTCTTCAAGGCGGGCAGCGAGCTGCGCCCTCGCTTCGGGTTCGAGAAAGCTCGCCTGCGCCGCGGTGCGAATGCAGTGAACCAATTGCGGATGACTCAAACCGAGTTTATCGACCGCCAGGTGGTACTCGTGGCTCAAGTCGATGCGCGAGATGGCGGGGTCGTCGGTGTTGAGGGTTACTTTCAACCCCGCTGCCAGCATCCTGGCAAGCGGGTGTGCCTTTAATTCGGTCACGACACCGGTGTGATGGTTGCTGGTCGGGCAAACTTCGAAGACCACCCCGCCCTGACGCGCCAGGGCGATGACCCCGTCGTCTTCCAGCACCCGTACGCCGTGTCCGATCCGATCTGCGCCCAGCTCTTCGATCGCTTGACGTACGTTCGCCGCCCCGCTCCATTCGCCGGCGTGCGCGGTGATGCGCAATCCGGCCGCCTTGGCTTGACGGAAGATTTCGATGAACGGCTGCGCCGGGAATTCGGCTTCGTTTCCCGCCAGATCCAACCCGATGATGCCGCGCGGCATGCGTTCCACCGCCAGTGCCGCTACCGTTTCGGCGATGGCGGGGCTTTCATGCCGGTTGATGCTGGCGATCAGCCGGGTGGTGATACCGTTGGCTTGGCTGGCTTCGTCGACAGCCTCGGCGACCCAATCCATCACCTCTGCCAGCGCAAAGCCCTGCAGCCGGCTCAATGCCAGCGGGGTGAAGCGCAATTCCAGATGACGAACCGCTTCGGCTGCGGCGTCGATGACCGCCTCGCGGCTGATGCGACGGATGATCTCGGGCGAGCGAAAAAACTGGCGCAGGGTCTGAAATTTGGCGAGAAAGGCGTTGAAATTCAAAGCATCGCCGGGCAACACCTGAACCAGCCCCGCCAGGTCAGCTTCTGGCGGCAGGGGCTGCCGTTGGATTTGCGCCACTTCCTGCAGGGTATCGAGGCGGATCGACCCCTCCAGATGGCGGTGCAGTTCGACCTTGGGCAAGCGGTAGTAATATTGCGGGTCGATAGGAACGGTGGGGTGCAAATTCATTGCGCTTCAATTATCTTCACTGTCTTTTTCATAATTATAGCCGTAATCTGTACCTGTGCGGTGGGGTCAAACTTCCAGCTCTGTCAGCCTTCCCACCGCTTGCTATGGTAAGATAAAATCAACTCGATCCTGTTGCAGATCGCAGGGCAGCTTTAAGGAGATGGCAGATGCCTCACGGCTTGTTGAAAATGATCCTGCTGGCGGGAGTGGCTTTCACGATGATGGCGTCTCAGGTTGTGGCGCAGCCAGCGCCGCCGGTCATCGAATACCTAAAGATTCAACTGATGCCCGAATACGACCGGCGCGAAGTTCTGGTCATTTACAACCTCGTCCTTTCACCTGAAACCAGCCTTCCGGCGCAGATGACGCTGCGCATCCCCAGCCAGGCGGTTAGACCGCACGCCCTGGTGCGCCAGGACGTTGACGGGCTTTACCGGCTGCTCTATAACACCACCCTCGATGGTGCTTGGCTGCTGATCGATTTCACCACCCCCTCACCCGAGGTACAACTGGAGTATTACGATCCCAACCTGCGACGCCAGCAGGAGAGGCGCAGTTTTGAATACCGCTGGCTCGGCGATTATGAAGTGAAATCTCTGGCAGTTGAGGTGCAGCAGCCCCTCAATGCCACCCACATGACCTTCTTTCCTGATTTGGGTGCCGGCAGGCAGGCAGCGGATGGGATGACCTACTACACTGCCTTGTTCGGGGAATTCAAACCGGGCAGCCAGTTCACCTTGCGGGTTGAATATCAAAAACCGGATGACGGCTTGAGTTTCAAGCCGTTGCCGGTGGAGGCGGTCGAACCGATCACGCTCGATACCCCCGGGCGGACGACCTTGCGCAAAGTCATTCCCTATCTGTTGGGAGCGCTGGGGGTGCTGCTGGTGGGAGGGCTTCTGCTGTGGTACTGGCAGTCGGGGCGCGAGATGGTGCAGCGGCAGCGGGTGCGCCTGCCGCGTCCCAGCGCCAAACAGGAAGACGTGTATTGTCATCAGTGCGGTAAGCGCGCCCGCCAGGGGGATTTGTATTGCCGTACCTGCGGCTCGCGTTTGATCTTATCGTAGCGGGGGCGGTATAGTGCGCTCCCCCATTGTAGCCGGGGTCGCCGACCCCGGCTACAGCGATTCCAACCTGCACAAAGCAAAATCAACGTATAATGGGGCGCGTTCGTGATCCTTTACCCGGAGCGTACCCGAGATGTCGCAATCCAAACCCGTTTCGCTTCCTCCCCGCCCCGTGCGGCGCTGGCGGCTCGATTTTTCATGGAAAACTATCCAGGATTACCTGTTCATCCTGGTGGGGGGTGTGGTGCAGGCGCTGGCGATGCGCTTGTTTCTGGTGCCGGCGCAACTGGTTAGCGGCGGGGTCAGCGGGGCGGCGCAGATCGTTCATCACTTCACTGGCTGGCAAATCGGTTTGATGGTTTTCATCGGCAATGTGCCGTTGTTTATTTTAGGCTGGCGCTACCTGGGCGGCTCACGCTTTGCCCTGCGCACCGCCGTCGCCATCGCCGTTTTCTCCCTGTTGACTGATGTTCTGGTGCTGTTCATCCCGGCGCAAGGGGTCACCACAGACCTGGTGCTGAACTGCATTTACGGCGGGCTGTTGCTCGGCATCGGTTTGGGATTGGTCTACCGCGGCAAGGGCACCAGCGGTGGCAGCGACATCCTGGGGCGGGTGCTCAATCACCGCCTGGGCATCTCAATCTCCCAGGCGTATCTGGTCACCGACACGCTGGTGGTGCTGGCGAGCGGCTTTGCCTTCAACTGGGAGCGGGCGCTTTACGGCTTGATCACCATTTATGTCAGCGGTCTGGCTGCTGAGATGGTCTCTGAGGGAACCGGCGTTTTCCGGACGGTCCTGATCATCACCCGGCAGCCTAGGCAGGTTTCACAAAAAATCCTCACCGTGCTCGAACGCGGCGTCACGGTCCTCTCTGCCACCGGCGCCTATACCGGTGAATCCCGCCCGGTGCTCTATTGCGTCATTACCCGCTCGGAGGTCAACCAGCTCAAAGAACTGGTGCGAGAAGTAGACGCGAAAGCGTTCATGGTCATCGGACAAGCGCACGAAGCGCTGGGGGAAGGGTTCATGCCGCTGCACAACGCTTAAACGGCGAAGGCAAGCAGTGCCCCGCCGGCGATGGCGCTCTGCCCAAAAATGTACGTGACCATCACCCCCAAGTCGCCGCATGGCAGGCGGCGCAAGAAGCGCTGCACTGCCAGCATTACGTCCGAGATAAAAAACAGCGACGCTCCCAGGCTGGCAAGGGCGGCAGCCTGCAACGACCAGCCTAGCCGCCAGAAACAAAACAACGCCGAGAGCAGCATCAGCCCCAGCACCGCGCAGTAGACCAGCACCGGCAACACCAGATGCGCCCGATCCGGCTGGCGCGCCAGTCCGCGGCGGAGATGGTCAGCCACCCAGACCATCAGCGGACTTAACACCACCACCACCAGCAGCGTTTGCCAGCCGGGAGTGACCGGCTGCAGGTTGAACCCGACCAGGTAGCACACATGTGCGGTCAGGAAAGCCGCCAGTCCTTTGCTAAAGAAACGCGGCGGCAGGTAAAGCAGGATGTCGCCCAAGAGAGAGAACGACAGACCCAGCCCGAACCATAGCAACTCACCCCGCCAGCCGCCGATCTGGGTAAACCAGGCAATCAACGCCAGCATCACACCGGGTTTGGTTGCCCGACGGACGGCGCGCCAGCCTGTAGCGACCGCTGTCCATTCAAGCAGCGCCAGGGCGACGACTAGCCACAACAGCGGGGTGATCACAGGGTTCAGCCCTTCTTGGGGGTAAATCCCAGCAGGCGCAGCGCGTTGGGGTCGCTGCGCCAGTTCTTGTTGACCTTGACCCTCACCTCGAGGTAGACCTTGCGCCCGCTCATCTGCTCGATGTGCTGGCGGGCGGTGGTGCTGATCTTTTTGAGCATCTCCCCCTGGCGTCCGATGACGATCCCTTTTTGCGATTCTTTTTCGGCGATGAGGGTAGCAGCAATGAAAGCTCCGTGTTCGCCGCGTTCGGTGTACTCGTCGATGCGTACAGCAAGCGCGTGGGGAACTTCCTCGCGCAAGTGCTGCAAGGCTGCTTCTCGCAGCAGGTCAGCGGCGATTTCCCGTTCGTACAGGTCGGTGATCTGTTGCGGGTCGTAGAGCGGTTCTCCTTGCGGCAGCCGTTCGAGAATGGCGTTCAGCAAGCCATCCAGGTTGACCCCGTTGCTCGCCGAAATGGGCATCACCTGGGCTTGGGGGAGAAGGTAACCGTAGGCAATTTCGTATTCCCTTATTTGTCCGGCGGGAATGCGGTCGATTTTATTGAGCGTCAGCATGATCATCGCCGGCGCTACCACTTCCAGGATGCGGTGGGCGACGATCTCGTCCTCGTCGGTCGGCATGACGCTGCTGTCCACCATCCACAGCACCACATCGGCGTCCTTGAGGGCGGCTGTAGCGTCGTCGTTCATGTACTCGCCCAGTTTGTGGCGTGCCAGGTGGATGCCCGGCGTATCGATGAAGATCACCTGGGCGTTTTCGAGGGTCAGGATGCCGAGCTGGCGGCGACGGGTCGTCTGCGGGCGGCGCGAAACGGCGGCGATCTTTTGCCCTAAAAAGGCGTTCATCAGGGTCGATTTGCCCACGTTTGGGCGCCCGGCAATTGCCACGAAACCACACTTATAGCAAGCCGGTTTATCGCTCACCTGCTACCTCGTAAGCGGGTTTGGTTCTTGCCGGGGCGGTTTTGCTCTGGTTGACGATCACCACCCCACTGA
>JBBIKU010000102.1:0-342 GCA_037445245.1 Anaerolineaceae bacterium | reverse complement strand
CAACCGCCAGCCGCCAGTCGAGTTCTTCGCCCAGGATGATAATGCCCAGCAGAACCCCCACCAGCGGGAAGATGTAGCTAACCAGGGTGGTGCGCGTCGGTCCGACGCTGTGCAACAGCGAGAAGAAAAGCAGCGTACCCAGGCAGGTGCCCAACAGACCCAACCAAGCTACCGACAGCCACGAGATCGGCAGGCGCGGCAGCGTCAACGGAGCTTCTACTACTGCCGCGGTGGGGACGATGATCAACATTGCCATGGTCATCTGTCCCAGCGCCTGCGCTACCGGCGTGAGTCCCTGGGTCATGCGGCGAGCGAAGCCGGCGCTGGCAGCGTAGCTCAGGG
>JBBIKU010000101.1:0-8806 GCA_037445245.1 Anaerolineaceae bacterium | reverse complement strand
TTGATCGTGAACGTGGGCAGGTACGGCTACAAGCTGCAAACCGAGGGGTGAGGACAGGTGAGCTGAAAGGGTGGCTGATGATCGCTGCCGGCGGAAGCCCGCTTGCGCTTGTAGCCGCGGTCGTTGACCCCGGAATCCCCTAACCGACTCAACGATGCCGGCTACAGTGTTCCCGGCTTACTGACCGGGATCAACGATCCTGGCTAGTGCGCCTGGTTTGGCGTGCTATTGCGTTTCCTGATTTGTTGACTGAATTGATCGGGGATCAGACAGCGACGGTATATTCGGTCGAGAGCAAGGTCTGCAAATCCCACAGCGCCAGTTCGTTCAGTGGCGGTGCCTCATCGCGGAATGGCTCCGCCAAGATGAACAGCCTGCCCCAGGAAAGTTCGCTGCCTTCTTGGATGCAGGTTTGCAGCACTAACCGATCGCCTTTTCCATAGGTGCGCATAAACACATCGGTGCTGGTCAGGAGGCTGCTGGTATCGTTCAGATCGCGAAAGTTCGAATAAGGACTGTTCGGACTGAGCGCCTGATAGCGCTGCATTTCGTAAACCCGATAAACCGCCAGTGAACCGTCGCCGTAGACCAGGGTGACGATCTGACCGGCGGCGATATCAAAGAAATGTTCACCGGCAAGGTAATTGTGTGCCAGCAGACCGACGGTGCGATACTGGCGGGCGAAGCGGAATTCGGTCACCACCTCGGGTTGGGTGGAAACATACGCAACGTTGCCGGCGGGTTGTTGGATGATCGGCAGCGCCATCACGTTGTTGACATATACACCGACCACAGTGCTGGGATCGCCGTTGATGATCGCAATCGAAAAGTCGCGCAACGATGGCAGCGCTTTGACCGAATTCTCCGTCCCGCTGGTTGTAACGGCATCGCCGGTGACTGCCACCGGGCTTGCCGCCGCCGGTGCGGAGACCAGCAGCGCTGTCACAAGAAGTATCCCCAGAAGATAGAAAACTCGCTTTTTACCCACTTCAAATCCAGTTATGTAATGGTAATAATATAGTAATATAATAGTGCTAAAATAGTATAAATACAATGGAAAAACCGTTGCAGATTCACTGCCTTGCAAATCTGTAAAGCGACTGCTGGTTGACAAACGGGGGATCTCACTTGTCAGGGGGGATGACATCGTGACAATCGGTTGATAATTTTGAGCGGATTTGGGTGGTATAATTTCTTGATCCGGAGGGGAGACTTGCTCCGGCACGCTGAGAGAAGGAGTAAGAGGTATGTCAGGTCATTCCAAGTGGTCGACCATCAAGCGAAAAAAGGGCGCCGCAGACGCGAAGCGGGGACAGATCTTCACCCGTCTTACCAAAGAGATCGTGCTGGCTGCGCGTGAGGGTGGCGGCGACATCGACTCTAATTTCCGTCTGCGTCTGGCGGTGGATCGCGCCCGAGCGGGCAACATGCCCAAGGAAAACATCGAACGGGCGATTAAACGCGGCACTGGGGAGAGTAAAGAGGGAGAAACCTTTGAAGAAATCTATTACGAAGGTTATGCGCCTCACGGTGTGGCGTTGATGGTCAAATGTGTCACAGAAAACCGCAACCGCACCGTGGCTGAACTGCGCCATGCCCTGACCAAAGCGGGCGGGAACATGGCGGAGGCAGGTTCGGTTTCATGGCAATTCAACCGGATGGCGTATTTTGCGATCCCGGCAAAAGGGAATGACTTTGACGCCATTTTCGAACTGGCGGTGGAAGGCGGTGCCAGCGACGTCAATAAGGATGATGAAACGATCGAGATCCTGGCGCCGATCGAAGCATTCAAGACTCTCAGCGATCGGATGCGGGCAGGCGGCGTTCAACCGGAAGAGGCTGAAGTGCGCATGATGCCCAACCAGGAACTGGAATTGAGCGTAGAAGATACATTGCAGGTGTTGCGCGCCATCGAGATGATCGACGATCTTGATGATGTTCAGAATGTGTACTCCAATTTGAAGATCACCAATGAAGCGATGGCGGCTATGGAGGTCGAATAGCCGGCGAGCCAATGCTGGTCATCGGAATCGACCCAGGCACAGCCAGCACCGGTTACGGCTTGGTGCGCCAGTCATCCCCTGAGGGGAATCTGGAGGCAATTGCTTATGGCGTGATCAAAACGCCAGCCGCGTTATCCGACTCGCAACGGTTGCTGTTGTTGAATCAAGAACTGAAAATGTTGATCGATCTCCATCGTCCCCAAAGCGGGGCGGTGGAGAAATTATTCTTCCAGCGCAACACCAAAACTGCCATGGCGGTCGGACAGGCGCGGGGTGTTATTTTGATGAGCCTGGCACATGCCGGGCTTGAAGCGGCGGAATACACCCCCATCGAGGTCAAGCTTGCCGTTTCCGGATACGGCGCGGCGGACAAGCGCCAGATGCAGCAAATGGTAAGGGTGTTGTTGGGATTAAAGGAATTGCCGCGCCCGGATGATGCTGCCGACGCGCTGGCGGTTGCCATCTGTCATCTTCACAGTTACCGGCTCAAAACGATGGAAAGCGGTTGAGCCGCTGAACGAGCATCCAATGACCATATGCAGCGCTACCCCCTGTGTCAAAGAGATCCGCCGCTTACGTCAACGCAAGATGCGTCAGCAATGCGGATCGTTTTACCTGGAAGGTCTACGGTTGGTTGCCGAAGCGCTGCAACGAAATGCGCTTATCGAAATGTTGGTGGCGCCGGAATTGCTCACCAGCGAGTTTGGATGCCAGCTTTTCGAGACGGCGCGGCTGGGTGGGTTGGAAGTTCTAGAAGTTACCGCCGGAGTGTTTGCGGGGTTTTCGTTAAAGAAAGGGCCACAGCGGATGGCCGCGGTTGCGCGCCAGCCAGCAGCGGCGCACCCTGGCGGATCCCGTCAATCTGGGCGTCATCCTGTGCGCACTGGGTGCGGTTGGCGGCAACGGAGTCCACTTGCTCGAAAACAGCGCCGATCCTTACGATCCAACGGCAGTGCGCGCCAGGATGGGTGTTGTGTTCAACCAGCAGATGGTGCAAACCGGTTTTGAGCAACTGGCGGATTGGGCGCGCCAACACGATGTTCCTGTGGCGGATACTTTCGCGGCAGCCACGCTCGATGATCAAGCCACCCGTTATCCCCCCTCATGGGTGCTGTTGATGGGCAACGAGCGGCGGGGTGCATCTTTGGACAGGGAGGGTCAGGCAGGATGATTGCGAACGTGCACGGTGAAGTGCTTTCGGTTGGAGCAGAATATTTGGTGGTGGATGTCGGCGGGATTGGGTTGCGGGTGTTCGCGCCGGCATCTCTATGCCGTGAAACCGGGCGCGGCGAGCGCATCTTGCTGCACACGCACCTGGTGATGCGCGTAGCCACTTCGAGGGCGCGTGAGGACGCCCTGAGCCTTTATGGTTTCGAGAGCGAAGAAGAGCGTGACTTTTTTACCTTGCTGCTGGGGGTCAACGGGGTAGGACCTCGCCTGGCGCTGGCTATTCTCTCCTCACTTTCGTTGGCGGTGATCCGCAAGGCGGTGTTGAGCGAGCAGCCGGACCTGCTAGCGGGGGTGACCGGTGTGGGCAGAAAAACTGCGCAGAGGATCGTTTTGTACCTGCAAGGCAAAGTAGGTGAAGGTATGCCGCTGGAAATCTCGGAATGGCTGGATATCGACACCGAAGTGATGCGGGCATTGACCGCGCTGGGGTATAGCGTGGTTGAAGCTCAGGCAGCGCTGCAATCACTGCCCAAAGACGCTCTCCAAGATGTGGCAGAGCGGTTGCGACTGGCATTGCAATATTTTGGCGATTAGAAGCGCTGTTGGGACGCTAAGCCGGGTTTGAAGCGGTGATCAGCGATGCCTCCTCTGCCTTCGCCACCTGAACGCCGCGCGGCACATTCACCCGTTTCAGTAGATAGATGCCGATGGCGAAGAATACGATCAACGAAGCGATACTCAGGCGGCTTTCACCCATGATGGTGGACACCACCCCGAAAATAAAGGGTCCCAAGATCGAAGAAAATTTTTCGAACACGCTGAAAAAGCCGAAGAATTCGGCGGATTTGCTAGGAGGCATCAACCTGCCGATCAGCGAACGGCTGAGCGCTTGACTGCCGCCCTGGACGGTGGCGACCATCGCCCCGAGCACCCAGAATTGCCATTCCTGATACATAAAATAACCCAGAACCGAAATCAGCATGTAAATCGACAGGCTGAGATAGAGGGCGCGTTTGGTGCCAATCTTTTTTGCCAGCCAACCAAACAAAAAGGCGAACGGTGCGGCGATGAATTGCACCATCAATAGGGTGCCAATCAGGGTGGTCTGGGCAAATCCCAGCTCGTTGCCGTAAGCGGTTGCCATGACGATGATGGTGCCGATTCCGTTGGCGTAGACCCAGAAAGCCAGCATGGCGGTTGCCAGATCGCGATACTGGCGAATTTCTCCGAAGGTGTGCGTCAGACGTTTGAAGCTCGCCTGCAAGGGTCTGAAGTTTTCCTCGCCGGGGCGGATACGCCGCAGGGGTTCTTTGACGTGCAGCAGTAGAGGGAGGGTGAAGATGAACCACCACAGCGCTACGCTGACGAAGGTCAGACGGGTCATCAAGCCGGCGTCGACGCCCAGCAGATCGGGCAGGAACAGGATCATCACCAGGTTGATTGCCAGCAGCACGCCGCCGCCGATATATCCCAAGGCGTAACCGCGCGAAGAAACCTGGTCGATCTCTTCGGGGTGGGCGACGTGCGGCAGCAGCGAATCGTAGTAGACCAGGCTTCCGGCAAAACCGATATTGCCAAAGATGAAGAACAACGAAGCCAGCAGCCAATCGCCACTTTGGATGAAGTAAAGCAAGGCGGTGAAAGTCACTCCCAATGCCATAAACAGGGTCAGGAAGCGTTTCTTTGTGCCGCTGAAATCTGCCATCGCGCCCAGAATGGGGCTGATGATCGCCGCAATCAGCGCGGAAATGGAAGAGGTAAACCCCCAGTAGGCAGTGGCGATGTTGGACGGCAGCGAGCCGGCGGCGACCGAGGTGTAATATACCGGCAACACGGCTGCCATAATGGTGGTAGCGAAGGCGGAATTGCCCCAGTCGTACATCGCCCAGGCATTGATGGCGCGTTTGTGTTCTTTTTCTTGCATGGTTTCTCCTAGAATTCTCCTGCACGGTCGGCGGATAGCACCAATTCCCATCGCGCCGAGTCAGGGCACTGTAGCCGGGATCGTTGATCCCGGTTATGAGCCGAGGTCGCCGACCCCAGGTACAAAAGCGGCGGCGAGCCAGGGGAAAGTTTAATTGGAATGATTATACAGGGGATGAGTCTTAAAACCAACCCGATACAGGTTAAGATCGGGTAAGCGATTCGCATCGGGTGGGTGGTGTCTGATATAATACTTCTTCAATCCTCAGCAGTGGCTGGGGATTGGGTCGTTGAAACGAGGATAAGGAAAACCATGTCTCAAAACGTAATCCGGGTGGTTGGAGCCCGGCAGCACAACCTGAAAAATATCACCGTAGAAATTCCACGCGACCGGCTGGTGATCATTACCGGTTTATCCGGGTCGGGGAAGTCATCGCTGGCATTCGACACTATTTTTGCCGAAGGTCAGCGGCGCTATGTGGAGTCACTATCGGCATACGCCCGCCAGTTCCTGGGACAGATGGACAAACCGGACGTGGATGCCATCGAGGGATTGTCGCCGGCAGTATCCATTGATCAGAAAGCCACCTCGCATAACCCCCGTTCGACCGTCGGCACCGTGACCGAAATTTACGATTACCTGCGCCTGTTGTTCGCTCGCATCGGCGTGCCGCATTGCCCGGTCTGTGGGCGTGAGGTGGTGCGCCAGTCAGCGCAGGAGATCGTAGACGTGATTGAGGGCATGGCAGAGGGCAGCCGCCTGTTGATCCTGGCGCCGGTGGTGCGGGGCAGGAAAGGTACCTACCAGGCAGTGTTCGAAGAAATGCGTAAGGCGGGTTTTGTCCGTCTGCGGGTGGATGGGCAGGTGATGGATCTCGACCAGGAGATCACGCTCGACCGATATAAGATCCACACCATCGAAGCCGTGATCGACCGCTTGGTGCTCACCAAACCGGAGGACGATGAGGAAATTCAAGCCCAACGTTCGCGCCTGACCGATTCGGTGGAAACCGCTCTCAAGGTGGGCGAGGGGTATCTCACGGTGCACAACCTTTCGCTGGCTGAGCCGGCGGACATCCATTTTTCGGAGCATCTCGCTTGTCCACAGCACGGCGTGAGTTTGCAGGAGATTGAGCCGCGCACCTTCTCTTTTAATACGCCGCACGGCGCATGTCTTGAATGCCAAGGCTTGGGCAGCAAACTGGAAATTGACCCCGAATTGTTGATCCCCGACCCCGAACGTTCCTTGAACGAAGGTGCCATCGTCGCCATGGAGTGGAACACCGGCAGAGAGCGCGAGCAGGGTGGGTATTACTGGCAGATTGTCGAGGCGGTAGGGCGTCACTATAAGATCGATTTGAACGCCCCGGTGCAAAATCTGCCGCGCCAAAAATTGGATTTGATCCTCTATGGCACCAACGGACAGGAGATCACGGTCGAGTTTGTCGGTCAACGCGAGCGGCGCTCGGTGGTGCGCACCTCATTTGAGGGTGTCATTCCCAACCTGGAACGACGCTATCGCGAGACCCAATCGGAATATGTGCGCAACAAGATTGCCGAGTATATGAGCAATCGACCCTGTCCGACCTGCGGTGGGCTGCGTCTGCGACCGGAAGCGCTGGCGGTGACGGTGGACGGCAAAAACATTATTGAAGTCACCGACTGGGCGGTGCTGCGCACGCTGGAATGGATACGACGACTGGAGAGCGACGAAAATATGCTCACGCCGCGCCAACGGGCGATTGCCAGGCGCATCTTCAAAGAGATCGGGGAGCGCTTGCGTTTTCTGGTCGACGTGGGGTTGGATTACCTAACCCTGCGGCGCTCCGCCGGGTCGCTCTCGGGAGGTGAAGCCCAGCGCATCCGGTTGGCGACGCAGATCGGCTCGCGCCTGATGGGCGTGTTGTACGTGCTGGATGAGCCTTCGATCGGGTTGCACCCGCGCGACAACGCTCGTTTGCTGGCGACGCTGAAGAATCTGCGCGACCTAGGCAACACTGTGCTGGTGGTGGAACATGACGAAGAAACGGTACGGGCGGCGGACTGGGTGCTCGATTTGGGCCCTGGCGCCGGCGATCATGGCGGCGAAGTTGTGGCTGAAGGTCCGATCGAGCGCATCCTGGAGAATCCCGCTTCCTTGACCGGGGCGTATTTTTCGGGTAGAAAGCGGGTGCCGCTGCCGGAAAAACGGCGCAGCGGGAATGGAAAATCGCTCAAAGTGATTGGGGCGCGGGCGAACAACCTTAAAAATTTGACCGTGGAAATCCCGCTGGGAAGGCTGGTGTGTATTACCGGCGTCTCGGGGTCGGGAAAGTCGACATTGATGGTGGACGTGTTGTATGCTGCGCTGGCGCGCGAGCTGCACGGCGCGCATACCCTGCCTGGCGATCACGACCGCATTGAAGGCTTAGAGCACATCGACAAGGTGATCAATATCGATCAGTCGCCCATTGGGCGAACGCCGCGTTCCAATCCGGGCACCTATACTGGCATGTTTGATGATATCCGCAGGCTGTTCGCCGAACTGCCCGAAAGCAAGATACGCGGCTACAAACCGGGGCGGTTTTCTTTCAATGTCCATGGCGGGCGCTGCGAAGCCTGCCAGGGACATGGACAATTGCGGATCGAAATGCAATTCCTGCCGGATGTGTACGTGCCGTGCGACGTATGCCACGGGGCGCGCTTCAACCGGGAGACACTCCAGGTACAGTTTAAGGGGCATTCGATTGCCGATGTGCTTGCAACCACGGTAGAGGCGGGTATGGAGTTGTTCGCTGCCTTTCCGGCGATTGTCAACCGCCTGCGCACGCTGGAAGAGGTTGGGCTAGGTTACATCAAGATCGGGCAGCCGGCGCCGACGCTTTCGGGTGGCGAGGCGCAGCGGGTCAAGTTGTCGCGCGAACTCTCGCGGCGGGCGACTGGGAGGACGCTGTATGTGTTGGATGAACCGTCAGTGGGCTTGCACGCCGCTGATGTTCACCGTCTGATCGATGTGTTGCAGCGCCTGGTGGATGCCGGTAATTCGGTGCTGATCATCGAGCACAACCCCGATATTGTCAAGGTCGCCGACACGATCATCGATTTGGGTCCCGAGGGCGGCGAAGGCGGGGGCGAGCTGATTGCCTACGGCACGCCGGAAGAAATTTGCGAACAAGAAGCTTCGTATACCGGGCAGTTCTTGAGGCGTTATCTTGCTGAAAACCACATCCAGACCCGACTCGCCGAATCAATAAATATCAGGTAGAATCCGAATCAACCGACCGCATATTATTCGGATAGGGTCGGTGTTGATTGCTCTGCATGAGTGCTTCCCGGAAGGATAAACAGGAAACCTTATGGCTGGAAAAGAAACCCCTCAAAATGTGATCGATTCTTACCGCAAACGGCAACAAATGCTGCCATTTCTGATAAGCGGACTGGCGGTATTGTTGGTGGTGGTGGGGATCATCATTCTGATCGTGTGGCTGACCGGTCCCGACCGTCCGGCGTTCTCGTTGTTTGCCAGCGCCACGCCGACACCCACCGAAACCCTGACGCCAACCCCGATCACGCCAAGCCCGACCACTACCCTGACGCCGACCGAGACACTGATCCCCACCGAAACGCTGACTCCGACCCCCAGCGGTCCGTTCGAATACACGGTAAAAGAGAACGATACCTGCTGGGGAATTGCCCAGACCTACGAAGCGGATATCAATGTGCTGCTGGCG
>JBBIKU010000100.1:1161-8821 GCA_037445245.1 Anaerolineaceae bacterium | reverse complement strand
GTAAGGGATTTGAGAGGAGCTGCCCCTAGTACGAGAGGACCGGGGTGGACAGACCTCTGGTGTGCCAGTTGTCGTGCCAACGGCATCGCTGGGTAGCCAACGTCTGGCAGAGATAACCGCTGAAAGCATCTAAGTGGGAAACTCGCTTCAAGATTAGGTCCCTCATCCCGTCAAGGGAGTAAGGTCGCAGGGAGATTACCTGCTTGATAGGCGGCGTGTGTAAGCGCAGCAATGTGTTTAGCTAAGCCGTACTAATGACCGAGGGCTTCCCTTGTGATGCGGGGAACTCGGTACTCTTTGCATCTGCGAAGGTCTGCATACTATTCAACGATACTCGTTCATAAAACAGTCTCTTGGTGATTGGAGCGACAGTGGTACACCCGGTCACATCCCGAACCCGGTCGTTAAGGCTGTCAGCGCCGATGGTACTTGGGGGGCGACCCCCTGGGAGAGTAGGTCATTGCCAAGGGGCTTTTTTTAATCTTTCGATTTTATTGGCAATACCTGTGATTACATGATATAATTTTCATGCTGTCGATTAAACGGTAAGCTGGCATTAATTAATAAATTGTAGGGATTATTATAAGGAGGATGCGGCTGGATGCACCCGGGTATTAAGAAATCATTGTTGATGGGTCTCCCCTCGGCTGCGCTCCAATGCGAGCCGATTTTTTATTCTCGCGCCCACCTCCTGTTTTATCAGCCTTCGAATGGAGGGAGGTGAGAATAGCGTGACAACGGTTGTAATTCGCCCCAACGAGCCTCAAGACCAACTGCTCAAGCGGTTTCGCAAAAAGGTCGTCAAGAGCGGCATTTTGAGTACCGTGCGCCGCAAGCGCTGGTTCATTTCCAAGAGCGAAATGCGGCGGGTGGAGAAGAAAAAATCGGCTCGACGGATCAAACGTCGCCAGAACAGCAGGAATGGCGATTGACGCCTGTGATTATTTACGGCGTCGCCCTCGCTTCGTTCGGGGAATGGCTGGAGGTTTTGAATGGTTAAGGAAGAAGAGAAGATCACCGTAGAGGGCACGATCGTGGAAGCATTGCCAGCCACCCAATTCAGGGTGAAGCTGGATAACGGGCACGAAGTGCTGGCGTACCTTTCCGGAAGAATGCGAAAATATTACATTCGTATTCTGCTGGGAGACCGGGTGCGGGTTGAAATGTCGCCCTACGACCTCTCCCGTGGTCGCATCGTCTACCGGCAGAAGAAACACGGCGCTTCCTCCGAAGCGGCTGAGTAGGCTGAGGCGTCGCTTACCCTCAAAACCAGCATCGCCTGTGCTTGTGAAAATCGTTTCCCGCCAACTGGTACTTCCACAAAGGATTTACGGCTGGCGGGAAAGTGCTTTAAGTCGGCTCTAGTAGCCGGAACCGGCGATGCGGCTTACAAAGACTACGCTTAGAGGCGGTTGTCGAAGCTGGAGAGGGCTTTCATATAATTGGCGCGTTCGAAAGCCGCCGGTTCGGCAACCGCTTGCTGGCTCATGCTGCCGAGCATCTGTTGGATGGAGGTGCATTCGTGTTCTTCCATCCAATTCTGAACACCAGTGATCATCTCGCTGGCGCGGGGAATGCCATTTTCGATCAGCGCCGAAGCGCTCATAGCCACACAAGCACCCGCCATGACCGATTTAAGCACATCTTCGGCGGTGTGCACGCCGCTGGTCAACGCCAGATCGGCGTCGATACGCCCGTAGAGAATGGCAATCCAGCGCAGCGGCAGGCGCAGGTCGTTCGAGTCGCTCAAAACCAGGTTGGGGAGCACTTCGAGCGCCTCGATATCCAGGTCGGGCTGGTAGAAGCGATTGAAGAGCACCAGTCCGTCAGCACCGGCTTCCACCAACCGCCTGGCGAAATTGGGCAGAGCGGTGAAATAGGGGCTGAGTTTGACGCTCAGCGGGATGCTGAGCTGTTTCTTCAGGTCAGCCACCAGGTCGATGTAGACCTTTTCCAGTTCCTGGCTGCTCAGGTTGAAATCGGTGGGCAAGTAATAAATGTTTAACTCCAGGGCGTCGGCGCCGGCTTGTTGGATCTTTTTGCCGTGCTCGACCCAGCCACCGGCAGAGATGCCGTTGAGGCTAGCGATGATGGGAATTTCGACGGCGTCTTTGAGCTTTTGGATCAATTCCAGATACGTTTCGGGACCGACGTTGTAATGATTCAGGTCTGGAAAGTAGGTCAGGGCTTCGGCGAAGGACTGGCTGCCCAGGGTTAGATAGTGATCCAGCGCCAGGCTCTCGCGGACGATTTGTTCTTCAAACAGCGAATACATCACCACTGCAGAGATGCCAGCGTCTTCCAATTTGCACACGCTGTCGACTTTCTTGGAGAGCGGCGAGGCGGATGCCAGCAGTGGGTTCTTCAGTTTCAACCCCAGGTAGGTTGTGGTTAAGTCAACCATGATCGTCTCCCTCTTTTATTGGTCGTGCTGATCGTCTTCGTGGGCGCGGTATTCGATGTTTGCCATTTGCTGGTAGAGGTTCCAGCGCTTCTTGATATCTTGGCGCGCCAGATCCATCAACTTTTCTGCCCGGTTCTCATCGCTTTGCAGCAACATGCGATAGCGGGTTTCGTTGTAGGCGTAGTCTTCCAACGCAAGCGAGGGTTGCTTTGAGTCGATCGTCAGGGGGTTCTTGCCTGCGTTGAGCAGCATCGGGTTGTAGCGGTAGAGTGGCCAGATGCCGGATTGAACCGCCAGACGCTGCTGGTCGAGTCCCTTGCGCAGGTCGATGCCGTGGGCGATGCAGTGGGAATAGGCGATAATGATGGAAGGGCCATCATAGGCATCGGCTTCCAGGAAGGCGCGTAAGGTGTGCTGGTCGTTGGCGCCCATGGCGACTTTGGCGACGTACACGTAACCGTATGCCATGGCGATCATACCCAGGTCTTTCTTGGGCAACCCCTTGCCGTTGGCGGCAAACTTGGCGACCGCCGCCCGTGGGGTGGCTTTGGAAGCCTGTCCGCCGGTATTGGAATAGACTTCGGTATCCAGTACCAGAATGTTGACGTTGCGCCCTGATGCGATGACGTGATCCAGACCACCATAACCGATGTCGTATGCCCAACCGTCGCCACCCACGATCCACAGGCTCTTTTTCACCAGAGCGTTGGCAACCGATTCCAGGTGGCGGGCGCGCTGGTCGTCGATTTTTTTCAGTGTTGCCATCAGGGCTTCTACCCGCTGGCGTTGTGCATGGATGCCGCCCTCGTCGCTCTGATCTGCCGTCAGCAGGTCTTTTGCCAGCGTCTCGCCGATCTGGTCTGCCAGTTGTTCGACCAGTTCGCGGGCATATTCGTTCTGCTTATCGAGGGTGAGGCGCATCCCCAGTCCGAATTCGGCGTTATCTTCAAACAACGAATTAGACCAGGCAGGACCGCGACCGTCGCGGTTGTGCGCCCACGGGGTGGTGGGTAGGTTTCCGCCGTAAATCGAAGAACAGCCGGTGGCGTTGGCAATCAAGGCGCGGTCGCCAAAGAGTTGGGAAAGCAGTTTTAGATAAGGGGTTTCGCCGCAGCCGCCGCAGGCGCCGGAGAACTCGAACAGGGGTTGCAGCAATTGCGAGTTTTTCACCGTCGAAGGGGCAATGGCGGTGCGGTCGATTTCAGGCAGGTTGAGGAAAAAGTTCCAGTTTTCGCGCTCGGCGTCGCGCACGGGCGGTTGGGAAGCCATGTTGAGCGCCTTGCGCCCTGCCTGGCTTTTGTCTTTCGCCGGGCAGACTTCGACGCACAGCGCGCAACCGGTGCAGTCTTCGGGCGCCACCTGGATGGTGAACTTGGTGCCGGGTAGTTCCTTGAATTTGGCATCGATGGATTTGAAGGTAGGCGGGGCATCTTTCAACAGAGCGGGATCGTACGCCTTCTGGCGGATAACGGCATGCGGGCATACAAAGACGCACTTGCCACATTGAATGCATAAATCGGATTCCCAAACCGGGATTTCGAGGGAAATGTTGCGTTTTTCCCACTGTGAGGTGCCGGTGGGGAAGGTGCCGTCGATGGGCATGGCGCTCACCGGCAGCTCATCGCCTTCGGAGGCGATGATTTTGCCGAGCACGTCCCGCACGAACGGCGGCGCTTCATCGGCGACTGCCTTGCGGCGGCTGAGTTTGCCGCTGACTGTTTCGGGAAGCTGCACCTCGACCAGGTTTTCCAGGGTCGAATCGACGGCTTCGTAGTTCTGCTGCACCACCGCTTCACCGCGTTTTCCGTAGGTTTTCTTAATACTTTGCTTGATCTGGGCGATGGCTTCGTCGCGCGGCAGCACCCCGCTGATGGCGAAAAAACAGGTCTGCATGGTAGTATTGATGCGACCACCCATGCCGGTTTTGCGCGCCACGTCGTAGGCATCGATGACGTAAAAGCGCAATTTCTTCTCGATAATTGTTTTTTGCACCTCGATTGGCAGATGATCCCACACTTGCTCTGCCGGATAGGTGGTATTGAGCAGAAAAACACCGCCCTGCCGGGCATATTTGAGCATGTCTAGTCTTTCGAGGAAGCTGAATTGATGGCAGGCGACAAAGTTGGCGTCGCCGGGGCCGGTCAAATAGGGCGAACGGATTTCGCGCGGGCCAAACCGCAAATGCGATATGGTGACCGAACCGGACTTTTTCGAATCCAACACAAAATAGCCCTGGGCATAATAATCCGTCTCTTCGCCGATGATCTTGATCGAGTTCTTGTTGGCGCCCACCGTACCATCTGAGCCCAAGCCAAAGAAAACGCAACGAACGGTTTCGGGCTTGGCGATCGAGAAGGAGGGATCATAGTCCAGGCAGGTGTGGCTCACATCATCGTGTATGCCAACGGTGAAACGATTGAGCGGTTTGTCTTTCTTAAGTTCATCGAAGCAGGCTTTTGCCATTGCCGGAGTGAACTCCTTCGATGATAGACCATAACGCCCGCCGATGACGTGGGGCTTCGACTTGAACGGCGCCAGACCTTTTTCCATTGCCTGATCGATCGCCGTGACCACGTCTTGATAGAGCGGTTCGCCGGCGGCGCCGGGCTCTTTGGTGCGGTCGAGCACAGCAATGGATTGGACGGAAGCTGGCAGCGCCTGGATAAAGTGTTCTACCGAGAAAGGACGATAGAGATGCACCGTGACGACGCCTACCTTTTCGTTCTGGGTGAGCAGATATTCGACCGTTTCTTCGGCGGTTTCGGCGCCGGATGCCATCAAGATTAGCACTCGTTCGGCATCGGCGGCGCCGGCGTAATCGAACAGGTGGTACTGCCTGCCGGTGAGCGTGGCGAATTTGTCCATCGCTTTCTGGACGATTTCAGGGCAGCGTGCATAGAAGGGATTGACCGTCTCGCGTCCCTGAAAATAAACATCCGGGTTTTGTGCCGTCCCGCGAATGGTAGGATGATCTGGCGAAAGTCCGCGCTGGCGATGGGCGAAGATGGTTTCGTTATCCATCATGGCGCGCAGGTCCTCTTCGTTCAACTGTTCGATCTTCCTGATCTCGTGTGAGGTGCGGAAGCCGTCAAAGAAGTGCAGGAAAGGGAGGCGCGACTCCAAAGCGGCTACCTGACTGATCAGTGCCATATCCTGGGCTTCTTGCACCGATCGCGATGCCAGTAAGGCGAAGCCGGTGGCACGGGTGGCGGTCACGTCTGAATGGTCTCCGAAGATCGAAAGCGCCTGAGCAGCCAAGGAACGAGCGGAAACATGAAAAACCGTCGGCGTCAACTCACCGGCGATTTTGTACATATTGGGGATCATCAGCAAAAGCCCCTGCGAAGCGGTAAAGGTGGTGGTCAGGGCGCCGGTGGTCAGCGCGCCGTGTACTGCACCTGCCGCGCCGCCCTCAGATTGCATCTCGATTACCATCGGCACCGTGCCCCACATATTGGGGATGCCTTCCGCCGACCAGGCGTCGGCAAATTCGCCCATGCCCGAGGAAGGGGTGATGGGATAAATGGCAATCACTTCATTGAGCCGGTAGGCTACATGAGCCACAGCTTCGTTTGCATCGATTGTAACTTTTTGGCGCGTCATAAGGTAAGCTCCGTATCGTGATCCGTAAAATTGATAGCCGATTTCCGTTTGGCTAATAATTTTGAATGACCCCAGCAAGCTGGCTGTCTGAACATCTGGCACTTAATTTTATCAAATAAATCTGGATTTCATGAGGTTATTTTGATCATATTAGTAGACGCATCTTGTCACATTTGTTGCTACTATCCCCTTGCCGGTTTGAATTGGTCTCGGGCTTGGGCTACACCCTGCTTTTCTGCAACGCGTTGCGGGGCAGCAAGTGAGGCTGCGCCATCAGCAGTGCAGCCAGGGTTTTCCCATCCTTAAATTCTCCTCCGTAAGCCATGCGGTAAACCTGGTGGAGCGGCGGGGTGACGATCTGTAGAAGTTCGTCGTCGTCGCCCTGGAGGACATCAGGGATGAGGTCGGAAGCCAAAAAGACATGCATGTGCTCGCTGGAATATCCCGGGGCGAGGAAAAACTCCCCCAGCTTGATCAGCTTAGCGGCGGCTTGCCCGATCTCCTCGCGCAGTTCCCGCCAAGCGCTCTGGTAATTCGTCACATCCTGGATCGGTTGTATAGCCGCGCCAGAACCGAATATCCCCGCTTTTCCGAGCAGGATTTACGCCTTTCTTTGTCGCAGATGATGGCGGTGGTGATGTTCGTGCTGTTCTCGCCCGCGGCGTCTGCGCCATTGCTGCCGCTGAACCTATCTGATGCGAGGGGGCGGCGGCATTATGTCGAGTTTTTGACCCACAAATATTTTCCGGTGTGAAGAACTTGCTAAAATAAATTCTTCCAATCGTGCAGGTAATACAACCATGTAGATTCAAATTGGTCTTGTACGGTAAAACTAATCGAGTACCAGGTTGGAAGCGGTGCGGAATTGTGAGTATTTACAAAAACTGAGGGTAGTGTTGGCTGGTATTGAATACCTTACACCGGTTTCTTGCGATTCTCGATGCCGCTAAGCAGGGCTTTGAATGAATCCCTGAAGGCGGCAACGCCTTCGGCTTCCAGTTCCGCGGTCACCTTTGCCATGGAAATCCCCAGTTTTTCCACATTCTCCAACGCACGAACGGCTTCCCTGACGTCGCTCTCGATGGTGGCAGCAACGATGCCATGATCGAGAAAGGCTGCCAGGGTTTGTGGCGGCACGGTGTTCACCGTGTTGCTGCCGATCAGTTCATTAACGTACATCACATCCGGGTAGGCTGGGTTTTTGGTGCCGGTGGAAGCCCACAACGGGCGTTGCGGGTTTGCCCCCTTCGCTTGGAGCTGTTTGAAGCGCTTGCCATCGAAGACTTCCTTGAACGACTGATACGCTAATTTGGCGTTGGCAATTGCCGCCTTGCCGAGCAGTTTCTTGGCATGCGCGGTGTTTTTGTCACCTTGGTGGACGATTTCCTCGAGCAGGGCGTCGATCTTGGTATCGATACGCGAGACGAAGAAGGAGGCGACCGATGCGACATGATCGAGCGGCGCGCCGGCTTCCAGCCGTTTTTCCAGACCGCTGAGATAGGCATCCATGACCTGGCGGTAGCGCTGTTGTGAAAAGATCAGGGTCACGTTGATATTGATACCGGCAGCGATTGACTCGCGAATGGCTGGCAGCCCCTGCGGCGCGGCGGGGATCTTGATCATCAAGTTGGGGCGGTCGACCAGCTCCCAAAG
>JBBIKU010000100.1:0-1151 GCA_037445245.1 Anaerolineaceae bacterium | reverse complement strand
TTCGTGAAGCGTGCCTTGGGTGTCATACGCCAGCTCGGGGTTGACCTCGAGGCTGACATAGCCGTCTCCGCCGCGGGTCTGTCGGTAAAGCGGCAGAAACAGATCGGCGGCGTTGCGAATATCCACCACTGCCAGGTTTTCGAAGATTTCAAGGGCGGGCAGCCCCTGCTGTGCCAGGGGGATCAGGTCGTCGTCGTAATCATCGGTTTTGGTGATGGCGTTGTTGAAAATGGTGGGGTTGGAAGTGACGCCGTAAATCTCGCCGCGTTGGAGCATGCCTGCCAGCTCGCCATTTTCCAACAGGCGGCGCTGAATGTTGTCGTACCACAGGGATTGACCCAGGGCGTAGAGTTCTTGGGCGCGATGGCTCATCATTCGTGTCTCCGTAGTTGATGGATATTGGCTTAGGATACCATATTCTTTTCACACAGGGAGGGATCGTAGTGGTGTGAATATGATCGGCTTGCTTTCGCTACCTGCCGAATCTAAAAGGGGGCTGTGCTGGTATAATCGTTTCATTGTGTGAGGCGGGGTAATATTGCTGTCGGTTGTCTGCCGCGCCTTCTAGCTCTAGTTTTGGTATTCATTTCAACGCTTACCCGGTGCGGACAGTCTTGCTCAAACCGGTTAAAATCAATGCACATTGCCGCTTGAGGAGGCTCCAATGATCGACAACAAGATCGACTTTGTTACACTTCTCTCACGTTTTGACGAAAACCGGATGTGTTATGAGGTACTGGAGCTTCAAGATGGCGCCCGTATTGTGATATCCCAGTACGGCGGGCGCATATTCGGTCCGTTCATATCCGACAATACGCCCAGCCTGAACTGGATCAACGCCGCGTTTGCCGACAAGAAGGACTTCCAAAAATTTCTACAATCCGGAGATTGGAATATCGGCGGCGACCGCCTCTGGATCGCTCCCGAAATCCAATACGCCACGCATGATCGCTTCAACTTTTATGAAGCCTATGATATGCCGGAAGCCATGAATCCCGGTCATTATTGCCTGACCCGCACCACGGAGAATCGTGTTCAACTCTCCCAGGATTGCACACTCGAAGCGCGCGTCCTGACTGAGGGGAAAAAGGTGCTGCGCGTTACTCGTCTGCTGCAACCGACCGCAAATCCGCTGCGATATCTAACCCGCT
>JBBIKU010000099.1:8668-8915 GCA_037445245.1 Anaerolineaceae bacterium | reverse complement strand
TGGTCGAGGGGTTGACTTCGATCCTTATCGGGATCAACAAACAGTACGGCGTGCATGCTTCGGGGATTCGGATTACAGGCGTGCCCCGTCCGGATATTCGTAAAGCGTAACATGGCGCTGGTTCTTCAGCCTGTGCCGGGCGTTCCGTTGATCCAGGCCGGGGATGACCTGCCGCATATCATCATCCATACCTGTTTTGAAGCCCGCATCCAGATCGCAGACGGGGATATTTTCGTGCTGGCACAGA
>JBBIKU010000099.1:0-8658 GCA_037445245.1 Anaerolineaceae bacterium | reverse complement strand
GTCTCGAAGGCTGAGGGCAGGCTGGTGCATTTGAGCGAGGTCGAGCCATCGGCTGAGGCAAAACGGTTGAGCCTGGAAACCGGAAAGGATGCCCGTTTCGTTGAGCTTGTGTTGCGTGAGAGTCGCAGTGTGCTGCGCTGGCGCCCCGGACTGTTGATCACCGAACATCGCCTCGGGTTTGTGTGCGCAAACGCAGGGATCGACCATTCGAATGTGGCTGGGAATTGGGGTGACCCGGCTGATTGGGTTTTGTTGCTGCCGGAAAACCCCGATGGTTCGGCTGAAGCGATTCGCCAGCGGCTGGAAGCGGAATATAACGTCAGGGTGGGAGTGATGGTGATCGATTCGCACGGACGTGCCTGGCGAATGGGCACCGTCGGGGCTACGATTGGGGTGGCAAATGTCCCAGCTTTAGAAGATTTACGCGGAAAACCCGATCTGTTCGGTTATCAATTGCGAATTACACAAGTGGCAGCCGCTGATGAACTGGCGGCAGCCGCTTCGCTGGTGATGGGACAGGCAGATGAGGGCACACCGTTGGTTCATGTGCGCGGTTTTCCTTACCCGCTACGGGAATCGCGCATGGCAGAGTTGATCCGTCATAAGAATGCGGATCTTTTTCGGTGAGTCGCGCATGTATGCGGTGGCTTCCTTGGTGCGAAAGTGGGTAGGGGTCGATGCAGACGCCATGTGGGAGCGCCTGGCAGCCGTTTGCAATCTAACCGATTCCCGCAACACCCCCGCGCCGCACTTTTCATGGCAGGCTGCCTCTGCTTATGATTTGCAGGCTTCTAAAAAAGTGCTGGCAAGCATATCCGAAGCAGCTCGCTCATTTAGCGTGCAGACAGCAGGAATCGGCATTTTCACCGGTGAGCAACCTATCCTTTATCTGGCGCTGGTGAAAACTACAAAGCTGCTCGAACTTCACTACTCTATCTGGGAACGGCTTCAACCGTACGCCATCGATGCAAACACTCGCTATGTGCCAGAATTGTGGGTGCCGCATATTACACTGGCACATCAAGCGCTGACGCGTCCTGGTCTGGAATGCTTGCTGCAGCGCTTGATTTATCAGCCGCTGGAGTTTACCCTAGTTGTTGAAAACATTGCGCTTCTCTCGCAATCTGACGGCGATGCCGGTGTGGTTGCAGAATATGATTTTCAAGCCGCCAATGGGAAAGAAACGGAGGGAAGGTGATGCGTGTGGTTGCGCTTGCCGGCGGTGTGGGTGGCGCCAAAATGGTATACGGCTTGGCAAAATGCCTTCCAGCCGAGGATTTGCAGGTTATTGTTAATACCGGTGATGACTTTACCCATTTTGGCTTGAAAATCTGCCCTGATCTGGACACGGTCTGCTATACGCTGGCGGGCATGTCAAATTCTGAGACCGGTTGGGGACGCAGCGGTGAACACTGGAATGTGATGGAGACGCTTCGAAAGCTGGGCGCGCCGACCTGGTTTCGACTGGGAGACCTTGATCTGGCAACCCATCTTGAGCGAACCCGTCGTCTGCGGAACGGACAGCTTTTAAGCCAGATAACGGCAGATTTTTGCCAAAGCTGGGGTATTTCAATTGCCGTCATCCCGATGAGCGATGATCCGGTCGCAACCCGAATCGAATTAAAGGATGGTGGGGTGCTTGATTTTCAGGAATACTTCGTTCGTCACCGCTGTGAGCCGGTGCTGCGCGCCATTCATTTCGAAGGGGCAAAGGCAGCAGAGCCGGCCCCTGGCGTGCTGGAAGCCATCCGCAGAGCGGATGTAGCCATCATTTGTCCTTCTAATCCCTGGGTGAGCATTAATCCGATCCTGGCAATTGGGGGTATTCGAGATACGCTGGCGGCAAAAAAAGTATTAGCGGTGTCTCCCATCATTGCCGGACGGGCTATCAAAGGACCGGCGGCAAAAATGTATCGTGAAATGGGGATTGCCCCCTCAGCTTCTGCGGTTGCGCACACGTATTTGGGGCTACTCAACGGTTTTGTTTTGGACACTGCTGACCATGGTGAGGTGAATGACATTGCCCGCTGGGGTATAATACCATTTGCAACGAATATTCTCATGGTCGATTCGAACGACCGGAAACGCCTGGCGCAGGAAATTCTGGAATACTGCGCCAGACTATGAAGAGGTGTTCTGGAAATGACACTGTGGGCGATCGTTCCGGTTAAACCGCTGGCGGAGGGCAAGTCGCGGCTCTCTTCCGTGCTTGCTGCGGATGATCGCCTGTTATTAAATCGGCTCATGTTGCTAAACACCCTTACAGTGCTTTCAACGTTGCCTGAGATTGATAATGTGGTCATTGTGAGCCGCGACCCCGCTGTTGCTGCGATTGCCACCCTGTCTAACGTCTATTGGACTAATGAGGAAAACGCCGGTTTAAACGCCGCCTTGAGACGGGCAACTTCAATTGCACGGGGTAGCGGCGCCAGCAGGGTGTTGATCTTGCCGGCTGACTTGCCGTTATTGAACCGCGAAGCGGTGCAGTTTTTTCTTCAGCATGCGACAATACCCCCCGAAGTGCTGATTGCCCCTGATCGGTGGGGTAAAGGCACCAACGCGCTGTACCTGTCACCGGCAGGGATATTGGATTATTGCTTTGGCGAAGACTCGTTTTTGCGGCATACCGCCCAGGCGGTTGAACGTGGCATCCGGGTGCATCAAGTTGGTTCGCCTATACTGGGAAAGGATTTGGATACACCGGTGGACTTTTTTGCCATCAGGGATGTGAACGGTAGCACATCGTTGTTGAGCAAGTTCAATCCACAAACAGTCAAAACGGAGGCAAGATGACCGAACGGGTTGCGTTGTATTTGCAGGACGCTCACGATTTGCGCGACGGGCTGGATTACGTTCGTTACGCTGAAAAACGCGGGTTCGAAGCCGTCTGGCAGGCAGAGAGCCGTTTGGTGCGAGATGCAATCGTCCCTATGGCGGCTTACGCTGCTGTGACGGAGAGAATCCAAGTAGGATCAGGTGTCATCAACAACTGGACTCGCAACATCGGATTGCTGGCGTCGACCTTCTTGACACTGGATGATCTTGCACCCAACCGCATCATCTGCGGTATTGGCGCTTGGTGGGATCCACTGGCGCGCAATGTTGGTATTGAGCGTAAAAAGCCTCTGGCAGCCATGCGCGACACGGTCACGGTACTGCGGCGGCTGCTCAATATGGAGCGGGTGACCTTCCACAGCGAGTTCATTCATGTGAGCGAGATTGAGCTGGATGTTGTGCACGGTCGTCGCGAACCGCGCAGTGTGCCCATTTATATCGGCGCCACTGCCGATCAGATGATGCGGTTGACCGGCGAGATTGCCGACGGTGTGGTTTTGAATTATTGCGTCCCGCCGCATTACAACGATAAAGCGCTAGAATTGCTGGAAGAGGGGGCGCGTTCAGCCGGCAGAAAGCTTGATGACATTGATCGCCCGCAATTGATCGTCTGCTCGGTTGATCCGGATAGCGAAAAGGCAATCGACACCAGCCGCGAGTTACTCACCCAATACCTGGCTCAGCAACCGCACATTGCAAAAGCCTCAGGCGTCTCGCAGGACGTGGTGGAAAAAATTCAAGCCATCCTGGGCTGGCCCGCCACCCACGAGCAGATTCAAAAGGCAAAGCATCTTGTGCCCGAAGATTTGATTCACCGCGTGACGGCGTCGGGCACACCGGAGGAAGCGCGCAAGAAGGTTGCCGAATACAAGAAATGCGGCTGCACCTGCCCGATTCTTTATCCGGTGGGTGGTGACGTGCGGTTATTGATCGATACCTTTGCCCAACAGTGATTGATTATTGAGAAAAGGGGCAAATAATGATCGTGGAATATCATCGTCCAAAGACAGTCGAGGCGGCGCTACAGTTACTTGGGCGGCAGAAACCCAAAACCGTGCCGCTTGGGGGTGGTACAGTGTTAAGCCGGCAGGCGACAGAAAATCTGGCGGTCGTCGATTTGCAGGATTTGCCGCTCGACAAGATTGAAAAGCAGGACGCTCAACTGGTGATCGGCGCTACGACTACGCTTCAAGCGCTGGTGGATAGCCCATTGTTAGCGGATGCCTTGCGGCAGGCTGCGGCGCTGGAAGCGAATGTAAACCTTCGCCAGGTGGCAACGATTGCAGGGGCGCTAGTCTCCGGGGACGGACGGTCACCCCTGGCGACCGTGTTGAGTGCTATGGAGGCGTTCATGCTGTGGCAGCCTGGAGACGTAAAGAATTCGCTTGGCGAATGGCTGCCAAATCGCTCGAAGGTTCCAGGTAAATTGATCATCCAGGTGTGGCTTCCGACAGATGTGACGGTCAAAGCCGAATTTGTGGGCAGAACACCGGTGGATGTGCCCCTGGTGGGCGTGGCGGTATGCCGCTGGCGCTCTGGGCGGATTCGAGCGGCTGTGTGCGGTTTTGGCGCGGCGCCACTGTTGGTGCTGGATGGAAGCGGCACAATCGATATTGAGTCTAGAGTTGAAAATGCGTGTAGCCATTACTACAAAACAAATCTCTTCACATATAAACTAAAAATAATAAAAACACTCATACAACGATTACTTAACTAACCAATACACTGAATATCAGCAAGGAGAAGACACCATGATCATCTCCGTTCGGATTAATGGGGTTACGAAAGAGTGGGAAGTCTCACCAGCCGAAACCCTTTTAATGCGCTTACGAAAAGAAGGTTATTTTGGGGCAAAATTCGGCGGGTGCTCACAGGGAGAGTGTGGCGCTTGTGCCGTTCTTTTAGGCGGCGTTGCGATCAATTCATGCTGCATGCTCGCTGCCCAGGCAGATGGGCACGAGATTACAACCATCGAGGGTATCGGGGAGTATCCAGATCATGGTTGGAGAAAAACAGAGGGATTACATGTAATTCAACAGGCATTTGTGGAGACCGGAGCTATTCAATGTGGCTACTGCACGCCGGCGATGGTACTGGCTGCCAAAAGCCTGCTCGCGCATAATTCCGCACCCACAGAGGAGGAAGTGCGAGAGGCGCTTTCCGGCATTCTATGCCGTTGCACGGGTTACCTGAAACCGGTGCAAGCCATTTTGCGGGCGGCGGCAATCTTGAGAGGTGAAGATGTTCCACCAATACATACGGAAGAAGCATATTTACCGTTTGAACCTACCCCAGAAGCTGGAATCCAACCACCCGCCGCGCCGTTTGAGGACACTTTCCCCGACAGAGGCGTAGCCACACAAGCACGGGTTATGCCGCAGATGTGGGTAACTTCAAAAACCAAAACCTGGAAAAAAGTGGGACAGCCTGAAGCCAAGGTCGATGCGGTTAAACTGGTACAAGGCAAACCGGCATTCACTGATGATATTGAAATGCGCGGTACGTTGATCGCCCAAGTGCTGCGCAGCCCGCACGCCCACGCCCTGATCAAAAACATCAACGTTGAAAAAGCACTTGCATTGCCCGGCGTTGCAACTGTGTTGACCTACAAAGACGTGCCACGGGTTGTTTATTCGACAGCGGGACAATCCGATCCCATTCCCGGTCCACTGGATACCTTTTCGTTGGATAAAAAGGTACGTTTTGTCGGCGACCGAGTGGCATTTATTGCTGCCGAGAACGAAGAAATTGCCAAGACGGCAATGGAATTGATCGAGGTTGAGTACGAAGTGCTGCCTGCCGTTCTAGATGCGGCAGATGCAATGGCGGAGGGCGCTCAAATCCTGCATGATGAGCCAGAATACGTCAATTTTGCCGAATCGGACCCTTCGAAAAATCTTGCAGCGCACATTCGAATTGATATCGGCGATGTCGAAAAAGGCTTCGCAGAAGCCGATAAAATCTATGAATTCGATTACGAAGTTCCAAAAGTGCAACAGGCTCATATCGAGCCACATGTGGTGATCAGCTACTGGGATGAGGATGATCGATTGGTCATTCGTACCAGCACCCAGGTACCATTCCACGCCCGCCGCCAACTGGCGCCGGTGCTGGGACTGCCCATCAAGCGGATTCGTGTGATCAAACCTCGCATTGGCGGCGGTTTTGGTGGCAAACAGGAAGTGCTCGTCGAAGATGTCGCCGCTCACCTTACCATTGCCACCGGCAAACCGGTGCGCTATGAATACACACGGGAAGAAGAATTTATTGCCGCTCGTTCGCGTCACCCCATGCGCATTCGCTTGAAGACCGGCGTCAAGCGCGATGGAACGATCACGGCAAATGCCATGTACTGCCTGTCGGATACTGGTGCTTATGGTTGCCATGCGCTCACCGTAACTGGGAACACCGGACATAAAGCTATGGCGCTTTACGTTGGAGACGGCGAGTACCGCAAATCACCCAACATCCGCTTTTATGCAGATGTTGTTTACACCAACCACCCCCCGGCAGGCGCTTTTCGCGGCTATGGGGTACCGCAGGGCTTTTGGTCCGTCGAACGACAGATGGAGCGCATTGCACGTGATCTGCGTATGGACCCGATTCAATTTCGTCTCAAAAATGCATTGCGAGCGGGTGAGTTGCATCCTTTCAGCACTGCCTGGAGCGAAGGGCGCGAACCTCGTCCCGAAATCATTCACACGGTCGGATTGGAGGAATGCGTTCATCAAGGCAAAGCTGCCATTGGCTGGGAGCAGAAATACCCTGATCCTCAATGGCGTAGTGTCCCAGGAAAACCCCACCTGCGTAGGGGAATCGGCGTTGCGCTGGTGATGCAGGGAACTGCGATCCCTTATCTTGATTTGGGCGGTGCCAGCATCAAGATGAACGACGATGGGTCGTTCAATTTGCTGGTCGGCGCGACAGATCTGGGCACCGGTTCGGATACCGTTCTGGCGCAATTGGCGGCGGAAGTATTGGGAGTCAGACTTGAAGACATCCTGATCTACTCTTCGGACACCGATTTTACACCTTTTGATAAGGGGGCGTATGCTTCCAGCACGACCTACATCTCCGGCACGGCGGTGGTGCGCGCCGCCGAAAAAGTCGCCGCTCGTATTCGGCAGCGCGCAATTCGGATGTTGTATGGCGACAAAGAAGAAGCGCCGTACACAGCGGATGAGATCATTTTAGAAGAGGGCAAAGCCGTTGCCCCGGACGGAAAAAGCGTCACCCTGGCTGAGATCGGGCACAATGCGCTCCATCACACCAACCAGGAGCAGATTATGGCGGTTGATTCCTACGTTTCGCCGGTGTCACCGCCTCCGTTCGCGGCGCAATTTGCCGAGGTCACCGTTGATATTGAAACCGGAAAGGTGGTTGTCGATAAACTGGTCATGGCGGTTGATTCGGGTGTCATCGTCAATCCACTGACCGCTTCCGGGCAAATCGAGGGCGGGATGACCCAGGCACTTGGCTATGCGGTGTGCGAAGAGATGCGCTATGACGAAAAAGGCAGCCCCATCGAGCGTGACCTGGTGGATTACCATATCTTTCGGGCGAATGAGATGCCCGAACTAACTACTTTGTTTGTTGAAACCTTTGAGCCCTCTCATCCGTTCGGGGTTAAGGCTGTGGCTGAAATTCCGATGGACGGTGTCGCTCCAGCGGTTGGCAATGCCATCCTGGACGCCTGCGGTGCTCAAGTGGATGCCAATCCAGCAACACCGCCGCGAGTCTGGGAGGCAATACAGGCTGTCAGACAAAAATAGCGTAAACGAGGTCAACAGAGTCGATGTCGTCACCAATATATGTGGTTGGTCATGTCAATCCGGATACTGATTCGATCGCTTCTGCGATGGGTTATGCCTGGCTGCTGCGGGAACGCGAAGGCATGGATACGGTCGCAGCTCGCGCTGGGGCGGTTAACCTCCAAACTGCATGGGCGCTCAAGCATCTCAAGCTGGAAGCGCCGGTATTACTGACCGATGCATCGCCGCGTTTTCAATCGGTGATGCGACGGCTGGATACCACCACTCCCGATAAGCCGCTGCGCGAAGCCTGGGCGATTGCCAGCCGAACCGGTGGCATTGCACCAGTGGTCAACCCGGATGGCAAACCATACGGGCTGGTTACCGGCAGAAGCCTCTTTCAACTCCTGAGTCATCTGGTGGGACCGCACCCGCGTCATCAAGAAATGCAGTTGGGTGATTTGCTTGATTTACCCTGCAAGCAGGCGGCTGACACTGATATTCCTTCTTTTCAGGCAACGACTCGCATCCGCGACGTGATTAACCGTGTGCTGCGGGAAGAAAACGACGAATTCTGGGTGTTGGATGAAGCCGGGCGCTACCTGGGGATATGTCGACAGCGAGACATATTAAATCCACCCCGGCTCAAAGTCATTTTGGTCGACCACAATGAGGTGCAGCAATCGATTTCCTCGCTGGAAGAAGCCGAATTACTGGAGGTTTTGGACCACCACAGACTGGGGAATCAGTCCACCCACACACCGATCCGTTTCACGGTGGATGTGGTCGGCAGCACCAGCACGCTGGTTTCTGAGCGGATCGAAGATGCTGGATTAAGCGCACCGCCGAATCTGGCAGGGATGTTACTGGCAGGGTTGTTATCCGATACGTTGATATTGACTTCCCCCACCACCACCGGGCGCGACCGCGCCGCGGCAGAACGCCTGGCGCGATGGGCTTTTGTCGGCGGCGCCATTCTCCAAGATGAGACGATTGAATCTTATGGCAATAAGGTGCTGTCGGCTGGCGCCGGGCTCGGGGCACGGACACCGGAAGAAGTGGTCGAAAGCGA
>JBBIKU010000098.1:0-8924 GCA_037445245.1 Anaerolineaceae bacterium | reverse complement strand
CAATCCTTGGTAGCGCGTGTAGATCCAGAAAGATCAAACAATGCCTTAATCTTCCCAGCGGATCTTGTCGACGAAGTCGGGGGTGAGGCGGGCGATGAATTGTGCCAGCAAGTGCGCCACCCGACGAACATCCTTGAGCGAGACCAGTTCAACCGGCGTGTGCATATAGCGCAAGGGGATGCTGAGCACCATGCTGGGGATTCCCTCTGCCACCACCTGCATGCCGTAAGCGTCAGTGCCGGAATGGCGCGGCATCACTTCCAGATGAAACGGAATGTCGAGGCTCTCGCACAGCTCTTTGAAAGTTTTATGCAGCGCGGGGTGAATATTAGGACCCCACCCCAACGTCAACCCTTTGCCAAGCGGATGGGTGCGGTAATCGGATGCGCCCGGTCCATTGGCAAAAGTGACGTCAATAGCAACCGCCAGGGTAGGACGCAGTTCAAAGGCGGAAGTTTGAGCACCCGCCATGGTCTCTTCTTCCTGGACGGTTGCCACCACCCACACGTCCCAATCGTGATGGATGTTTTGTAATTCTTGCAGACAGAGTGTGGCGGCTGCTACCGAGGCGCGGTTATCCAGCGAATGCCCCGCCAGCGTTTCACCGCCCAGTTCCAGCGGCGGCTGGTCGAAGGAGATCAGATCACCCGGATGCACCAGCCGTTTCACCTGCTGCGGCGACAAACCGGTATCCACCAGCAGGTATTCCATGCCAATCGCCCCGTTTTGCACCTCCGCCGGCAGGGTGTGCAGGGGCGGTTGTACCACCACGCCCGGCAGCGGACGCCGTCCGTGCACCACCACCCGCTGACCGGGCAGGATGCGCGGGTCGACCCCACCCACTGCGGTGAAGCGCAATAGACCCTCCACCACCGTGGTGACCATCAGACCAATGGCGTCCATGTGAGTGGCAATCAACAGGCGTGGACGCGGCTGCGTTGCCCGCCCTTTGCGCAAGGCGTGCAGACTTCCCATGCGGCTGAGGCTCAATTCATCCACCAGTGGCTTCCAGACTTCGGCAATGGCTTCGGATACCGTGTTTTCGTAACCGCAAAGACCGGGCAGGGAAATCAATTCTTTGAGATGAGAAGTGAGTTCAATCATAATGGCGTGAAATCACCCCCCTAACTCCGGGGTCGAAGTGTTGGTGGGGGTCGGGATTGTAGGGGTGTCGCTAGGCGGAATAGGTGTGGCGCTGGTGGTGGCCGGCTGCGGCTATCTCATCGTGCAAACCGAGCCGGCTTTTCGCGCGGGGTGGGTGGGCGGGCAATCCCTCGGCAACCGGCCCGGCCAGGAAGGCGCGCTGGATTTGGTGGTGGCGGTGACGGTCGGGCTGGGACTGGGGGTGCGCGTCGGCGGCACAAAGGGGGTAAATGTCAACGACGGCGTCCAGGTGAGGGTGAGGGTGGGTGTATGGGTGGCGGTCGGGAACACGATCGGGGTTAGCGTGGCGGTAGGAGTCGGTGGCAGCCCGGTGGGGGTGAAGGTTTCGGTGGCGGTTGGGGTCGGTGTGCGGTCGGATGGCGTGAACGCCCGCAAGACGCCCAAACCGAGGCAATAACACGGCAGGGTGACCAGAATAATGACGATTAAGATCATCCGAACGCGGGCGGTACGGTCTCCCCTGATGGCTTCCATCCAATTCTCCTTAATTCCAGACCCATAATAACATCAGGCAAAAGGACATGCAAGGGAAGGTCGCCGACGCCGAAGCATACCAGGGGGGCTTATCGTTTCTCTTCCAGCGGCGTCGGGCTGGCTTGCTGCATTTCATTGCGAACTGCCATGTATAGCGATTCAGCTTTGATTTCGGCGATGGTATAGCAAACGGCTTGCAGATGATCGGCAAGCGATTGTGCCAGACCCTGATCGAATGCGGCGTGTTCCATGTTGATCACCACGCTGCGGATGTTTTCCGCAGCGATCAGTTCAGCCAGGCGATGGGCTTCTTCCTGCGGTGGCAAATGTCCCATCGAGACGTTACCGGCGCCGTCGGTCAACACCACCAGCAACGGCAGCACATCCGGGTGGAGGATCTTTTCGCGGCGCAGCACATCGTACGCCATTTGCAACCCGGCGGAGAGGGGCGTCTTGCCGCCAACGGGAATATCCGCCAGCGCTTTGCGCGCCAGATACACCGAATTGGTAGGTGAGAGCACCAGGGTGGCGCGGTCTTTCTGAAAAACAATCAAGCCAACCCGGTCGCGGCGCTGGTAGGCGTCAGTGAGCAAAGAAAGGATGGCACCCTTGGTCGCTGCCATGCGCTCGGCAACCGCCATCGACCACGAGGCATCGACCAAAAACAGCACTAGATTGGCGGTGCGCCGGACGCGCACTTTTTTCATGTAATCGACGGGCTTGATGGCAAAGGCCACCTTTTTTCGTTGTTCAGAACGTTGTTTCTGGAAGGGAGCTGCGGCGCGCAAGGTGGCGTCGAACGCCAGATCGTCAGCCTTGCCTTGAGAGGAACGCGACTGCACGTATCTGCCGCGCTTGCGATCGGAACGGGTGCGCGAGCGCCGCCCGGAAGCGCGCCGGGCGATTTTGTCCATGGGGGTATCGAGGCGCCGTGGGGCAAACACCTCACCGATGGCAGTTTTCTCTCCTCCCTCCCACCAGGTGGCGTTACGATCATCAAACAGCGTCTGCGGTGAGGCTTGCGGCTTGCCCTGCGGCGGGGCTTCGTCCTGCGACTCGCCGGAATTTAAGTTTTTTTTTGCCAGGCAGTTTCTTCTGCTTCGGTCTCACCGTCACGGAATTGGTTTTCACCGCTCTGTTCACCCTGCAGTTTTTCGATGCGTTCCTGCAGTTCTTCCATCCCGATCTCGAGCTGCTGGAAGGGGCCGCGTTTCATGCGGTGCGGCAGCGCCAGCTCCGCCGCCAGGGCGATGTCGCGGTCGGTGATCGCCTTTCGCCCCTCAAAGGCAGCCTGGGCGCGGGCAGCTTTCAAGATCACCAGATCCGAGCGGTGCCCATCGACGTTGAGCGAGGCGGTCAGCGAGGCGATGGAAAGCAGGTCGCGATTGGTATGGCGCACCTGACCGATGATCTGGCGGGCGCGCTCGATCTGTTTCGAGAGCTCATTTTCCTTCTCGAGCCACCGGTTGCGAAACGCTTCGGGGGCGGCTTCGAACGCTAGGTTGTACTCCATAATGGCGACCCGCTCGCGCGCGGTGCGAATGCCGTGAATTTCGACTGAGAGGGCAAAACGGTCTAACAATTGCGGTCGCAGATCGCCCTCTTCGGGATTCATCGTGCCGACCAGAATGAAACGCGCCGGATGCGAGAACGAAATGCCCTCCCGTTCGACGATGTTCATACCCATGGCGGCTGAATCCAGCAGTACGTCCACCACATGATCATCCAGCAGGTTGACTTCATCGATATACAGCAAACCGCGGTTGGCGGCTGCCAGCACGCCCGGCTCGAAGTGTCGTTCCCCCTTCTGGATCGCTTTTTCAATGTCCAGTGTACCGACGACGCGGTCTTCGGTGGCTGAGACCGGCAGGTCGATGAAGGGAGTAGGGCGGGCGCTGACTGGCAGGGCCTCACCCCTGGCAAAACGCTCGCGGCACTCGGTGCACCACGAACTCTGATGATCAGGATCGCAGCCAAAACGGCAATCCTTAACGACGCGAACGTGCGGCAGCAGGGCGGCAAGGGCACGCGCCGCGGTGGATTTTCCGGTGCCGCGCTCGCCGCGGATCAACACACCGCCAATGCGCGGTTCAACGGCATTCAATACCAGGGCGCGCTTCATGCGCTCCTGTCCAACGATGGCAGTGAAGGGATAGATTATGGGCATGGAGCAAGATTTCCTTCGCTATCGTTAATCACGACGTCCATTATCACCACCCTATAAGTTTACCACCTGCCGGGCGCGTTATCAACCTTAGTTGTCCAACGCCAGAGCATTGCGCCATGTTCGAATAACCCCAAATGTGAGGAGGAAAATGGTTCACGATCTTCGTTCTCAGCCTTAGCGGGAAACAGCCAGGGCGACGATCGTGTCCGGCGACGCAGCAGGCAAGGCGCGGTATAATGAAACATCAGGTTCGATCTGGAGAGCAAACCCACATGGAAAGAAAAATTCGCGTTTTGATTGCCAAACCGGGGCTGGATGGTCATGATCGCGGCGCCAAAGTGGTGGCGCGCGCCCTGCGCGATGCCGGCATGGAGGTGATCTACACCGGATTGCGGCAAACTCCTGAAATGATCGCCGAAGCCGCCCTGCAAGAGGATGTGGACGTGGTGGGTTTGTCGATCCTCTCAGGCGCCCATATGTCGCTGGTGCCGCGGGTGATGGAATTGCTGCACGCCAACCGGCAGGAGGGTGTTCTCGTCTTCGTGGGCGGGATCATCCCCCAATCGGATGTTGAAACCTTGCTCAAGCTTGGCGTGCACGCCGTGTATGGCCCTGGAACACCAACCGCCAGGGTTATCTCCGATATCCGGCAGGCGTTGGGTCTGCCGGTGACATGACCGCTGGAACCCTGCCATGAGCCTGCTGGAAGCCACATTGAGCGGCGAGCGTCTGGCGCTCTCACGTCTGTTGACCGAGGTGGAGAATGACACCCCGGCAGGAAAACAGGCGCTGGACGAACTTTATCCCTACACCGGGCATGCGCACCTGATCGGCGTCACCGGCGCGCCAGGGAGCGGAAAATCCACCCTGGTCAACCAATTGGTGCGTCAGTTTCGCCAGCCGCAAGGGGATGAAATGCCCTCACAGGTGGCGGTGGTTGCGGTTGACCCTTCCAGCCCCTTCAGCGGCGGCGCAGTGCTCGGTGACCGGGTGCGGATGCGGGACGTAGCAGGCGATGAGGGTGTGTTCATCCGTTCCATGGCAGCACGGGGGGCGGCAGGTGGACTGGCTCGCAGCACCGACGCCATCGTACAGGTGCTGGATGCTGCCGGGTTCGCCCGCATCCTGATCGAAACGGTCGGCGCCGGGCAATCTGAGGTCGATGTTGCGCGCCTGGCGCACACAGTGGTGGTGGTCGAGGCTCCCGGCACGGGCGACGACATTCAAGCCATCAAGGCTGGTATTTTGGAAATCGCTGACATCCTGGTGATCAACAAAGCCGACCGCCCTGAGGTCGAGAACACCGAATACGTCTTGCGCGCCATGCTGCAACGGGCAGGCAACCACAAGCAACAAACGCTGCTCCCCGAAGACCGCCCGCAGAGGAGTAAAGAAACGCCGAGCGCGCCATGGGAAATCCCTGTGCTGCGGACGGTGGCTGCCGAGGGGCAGGGCGTATCCGCCTTGGCGCAGACCATCCTGGAGCACGCTGCTTATCTCAAGCGACACAGCTTGTGGCAACAGCGCGAGATGGAACGCATCCGGCGGCGGCTGGATGAGCTAGCCTGCTCCGAGTTAATCAGCCGCTGGCGTTCCACTCTGCCGCAAGAACGATATCAGTCGGTGGTGGAAAAGCTCGCTCAGCGCCAGTTGTCGCCCTCCGCCGCGGTGGGAGAATTGCTGGCCACACCCACCATAGAAACAGATTGAAAAACGCGCTACGCCAAAAACGAAACCGAGGAGCAGAAAAAGAACATGGAACGCACTTACATCGGTAGCTTGCGAAAGGCGATCGGAAAAGAAGTTAAAGTGCAGGGTTGGTTGCAAACGCTTCGTGATCAAAAAAAAATGCAATTCTTGATTCTGCGTGATCGCACCGGGTTAGTTCAAGTGGCGTTTTGGAAAGAGAACGATCCCGCCTTGGCAGAATTGATCTCTGGGTTGGGCAGCGAAAGCGCCGTAACCATCACCGGCAAGGTAGTGGATAATGCGGTGGTCAAACTGGGCGGGATTGAGATTCAACTCGAAACCCTGAGCGTTAACAACGCCGCCGAATCGCCGCTTCCGTTTGATCCCTTTGGCGAAACGCTGCCGGCGCTTGATTTTCGGTTGGATTGGCGTTCCCTCGATCTGCGTCGCCCGCAAACCCGCATCATCTTCGAGGTGCAAACCACAGTCGAGATGGCAATGCGCGAACACTGGTTAGCCAACGGTTTCATCGAAATACATTCGCCCAAGCTGATGGGAAGTCCTAGCGAGAGCGGCGCTGAACTGTTCGAGCTGCCCTATTTCGAGCGCAAGGCTTACCTGGCGCAATCGCCCCAGTTTTACAAGCAAATGGCAATGGCGGGCGGTTTCGAGCGGGTATTCGAGATCGGACCGGTATTTCGCGCCGACCCCTCTTTCACCTCGCGGCACATGACTGAGTTCACCAGCATCGATATGGAAATGTCCTGGATCGAATCGCACGAGGATGTCATGAGCGCAATGGAACGCTGGCTTCAGTATGTCTACCAGCGAGTCAAAGACACTCACAGCGACGCCATCAAAGAATTGCTGGATGTGCAGATCAGGGTGCCCGAAATTCCCTTCCCGCGCCTGACGATGGCGGAGGCGCACCAGGCGCTTAAAGAGGTCGGCTACACCCTCCCCCCCGAAAAAAAGGACGAGCTGGACCCCAGCGGGGAACGGGCGGTGGCGCAGTACGTGAAGGAAAAATTGGGTCACGATTTTGTCTTCATCACCGATTGGAACATCAGTGTGCGTCCCTTCTATCACATGCGCCACCCCGACCAGCCGCATCTGACCCGAAGTTTCGACCTGATCGCCAACGGCTTGGAGATCACTACCGGCGCCCAACGCGAGCACCGTTACGATATTTTATGCGCCCAGGCGCAGGAGAAGGGGCTCAACCTGGAGCCGATTCAGTTCTACCTGGACTTCTTCCGTTACGGCTGCCCATCACACGGTGGCTTCGGCTTGGGACTGTCGCGCCTGTTGATGGTGATGCTGGCGTTGAACAATGTGCGCGAAGCAGTCTATCTCTTCCGGGGTCCCAACCGGCTCAACCCATAAACCTGGGTGGCGGAGATTTGCAATCGCAAGCTATTTGATGATGAAACAATTCAAACAGGGAGACAGGTTATGCCGCTTTTAATTCAACGCCACGAACGAATGATGTATGGTGGTGTTAAACTTTACGCCGGAACGGCGTGCCCGGAGCTGGCAGCTAAAATCGCTTCGTACATCGGCGTTGAGCTTTGTCCGCGCGACATTGTTACTTTCCCGAACGATAATTTGTTCGTCAAACTGCATTCCAGTGTGCGCGGACAGGATTGCTACGTCATCCAAACCACGCCGGCGCCGGTGCACCGCAATTTGATGGAATTACTGATTCTGTTGCAAACACTGCGGCTTGATTCGGCAGCGCGCGTCACGGCGGTGGTCCCCTATCTGTGCTATGCCCGCTCAGACAAAAAAGACCAGCCGCGCATCCCCATCACGGCCCGCCTGGTGGCAGACATGATCGAAGTTGCCGGCGCCGACCGTTACATGACCCTCGATTTACACGCCGGGCAGATCCAGGGCTTCTTTTCCATTCCGGGCGATGTGTTGACCGCCTTCCATCTCCTCACCGATTACGCCCGCTCGATTCAGGCGAACATGCACCGCCCGGTGGTGGTCACCGCCGATCTCGGTTTTGCCAAAAAGGGGCGCAATTTTGCCGCCAAACTCAACGTTCCAATGGCTTTCATCGAAAAGCGCCGCCTTTATAACGATTCGAAAGCCGAAGCCCTGACCCTGATCGGCGATGTAGCCGACCGGGATGTCATCATCGTGGATGATGAGGTAGACACCGGCAGTTCGATCGTTCAGGCGGTGACGACCGTCAAAGAGAAAGGCGCCCGGGATGTGTACGTGATTTTTGTGCATCCCCTGCTCTCGAGCGACAGTGCCGAGCGCCTATCTGCTTTGCCGGTGCGCGAATTCATCACCACCGATACCATTCCCATCCCCCCCGCCAAAGCAGCTCTTTTCGGTGATCGGCTGCGGGTGCTTTCCGTGGCAGAACTGCTGGGCGAGGTGATCCTGCGCGCCAATGAGGGGCGCAGCGTGGGCGAAATGTTCAACGAATGACCGCGTGCCATGCCCGAATTGCCTGAAGTCGAAACCATTGTGCGGGCGCTGCGGGAAGGTGGGCGCAACGGTATCCCCCTACCGGGGCGCGTGGTGCAACAGGCGCATCTGTATTGGCAGCGCACCCTGGCAGCGCCGGCGCCGGAGGACTTTTACCGCCGGCTACCAGGGCAGGGCGTTGATACGATCTACCGCCGGGGAAAGTACATCTGCATTCAACTGAACCAGGACACCCTGTTGCTACATTTGCGCATGAGTGGTGACCTGTGGGTCGCCGCCCGTGACGCCGCCCGGCAGCCTGCCGCCCACGACCGGGCTGCCATCACCTTCACGGATGGCACGACGCTGGTGTTTAACGATCCTCGAAAATTTGGTAGAATCTGGTTGGTGAACGATCCGCAAACGGTTTTGAACGGTTTGGGTCCCGAACCACTGGATGAAACCTTTACCCCCCAGGAATTTCATCGCCGGTTGACGTCCCATCATTCCCGCCTCAAAGCGTTGCTGCTCAATCAGTCCTTTCTGGCAGGCATGGGAAATATCTATAGCGATGAAGCGCTGCACCAGGCCGGGTTGCATCCGGCGCAACCCGCCAATCGTTTGAGCTTCGAGCACGCCGAACGTCTGCTGGCAGCCATTCGTTCCGTGCTCAATGAAGGCATCCGCGCCAACGGCGCCAGCATCGATTGGGTTTACCGTGGCGGAGATTTTCAAAACAAGTTTCGGGTTTACCGACGAAGCAGTGAACCCTGTCTGCGCTGTAACACGCCCATCGCCCGTTTACAGATTGGGCAGCGCGGCACGCATTACTGCCCATCCTGTCAACCTTTGATGCCGTCCGGGTAAGCACCCGGCTGAGGAGGTGTCATGTCGCCGCTCCTGAATCAGATTCTTCTTGCCTTTTTGTTCGTCACGGTGGGTTTTATCGGGGGGGCGCTCGTCAGCCTGCTTTTGGTGGAGCGGGGAAACCGAGCAGAAAAAC
>JBBIKU010000097.1:0-8947 GCA_037445245.1 Anaerolineaceae bacterium | reverse complement strand
GAGCATCCCACTTTCCATCCCGGCAAGTGCGCCCGCATCCACGCTGGCGAGCGGGCAATCGGCATCTTCGGCGAAGTGCACCCGCTGGTTAAGGAGCAGTACGAGCTGGGAAATGCGCCGCTGCTTGCGGCGGAGATTGATCTAGATGGGGCGCTGGCGGTTGTGCCGCAACGGTTTGAGATCAAAACGGTGCCGCTCTTCCCGCCGGTGTTGGAAGACATCGCCGTCATTGTCGATGAGTCATTGACGGTTGAAAAGGTGACCACCGTGATCGAAAAAGGCGGGGGTGATCTGCTTGCTGGGATACGCCTCTTTGACATTTACCGTGGTGGGCAGATCGGCGCTGGCAAAAAGAGCCTGGCGTTCAGCCTGACCTACCAGGCAGCCGACCGTACCTTGACCGACGCCGAGGCAGCCAAAATCCGCCAGCAGATCGTGCGCGCCCTGGAAGAGGAATTGAGCGCACACCTGCGCAGTTAGAGCGGGCACGAACGGAATCCGTTGCTGAGTGGGGCTGCCCGGCAAGTGATGGCAGACCCCATGCCTTTTACTGGGTGATCCTGCCAGTTCAGTGTTGGAGGTTGAGATCATGAGGGCTGGGTGTGCATGCTATAATGACGGCGTGGCAACGGCGGCATGCTCAGGATGAGACCGCAGGGGTTTCATCCATGCCGCAGAGAATTTGCATCCTGCGAGTCTTGCCCGGCTCATTCCTTCAGGCAGGGTACGACATGGCGTACGCGCACCGAGCGGGTTCTTTGGCTGACCCCGATGTAAAGACCCGACCCTATTTCACGGCTTTGTGCCGTTTCGCGCTGGTGATAAAACGGTGGTTGGTTGAAACGGCAGCGCAGTCGAAACGCCTCGAATCATTGGAGGTGATCCTGCTGGCTCTGGCGCTGCTGGTGTATCTGGGCACACGCCTGGTGCGATTGGAAGATTTCCCGCTCTATTTTTTCTCCGACGAAGCGGTGCAGACGGTTCTGGCAGCAGACCTGGTGCGCGACAATTTTCACGGTTATGATGGTCAGTTTCTGCCGACCTATTTTCTCAACAGTTACCAATACAATTTGGGTACCTCGGTTTACATTCAAGTACTACCCTATCTGCTCTTCGGCGCTTCGGTGAGGGTGACGCGGGCAACCGCGGCGATCCTTTCTCTGCTGGCAGCGCTTTCGGTCGGCTTGATGCTGCGGCGCATCTTCCGCCGCGACTATGCCTGGACGGCGGTGCTGCTGCTTTCCATCACGCCGGCGTGGTTTCTGCACTCACGCACGGCTTTTGAGACCAGCTTGGCGACCAGTTTCTATGCTGGCATGCTGTATTTCTATCTGCGCTACCGGCTTGGGGCGCCGCATTCGCTCTATCCGGCGGTGATTTTCGGCGCCTTCAGTTTTTACAGTTACAGCCCAGTGCGGGGGGTGGTGCTGGTAACAGCCGCGCTGCTCTTTGTCAGCGACTTTCATTATCACCGTGCGCAATGCCAAACCGTGCTGAAGGGTCTGGGATTGGCGCTTCTACTAGCGCTGCCGCTGGCGCGTTTTCAAATGGCGCACCCAGAGGAAAACCTGCGCCATTTGCAGGTGTTGAATTCGTACTGGCTTCAGCCGATTCCCTTGGTCGCCAAGCTGGCGCGTTATGCTGGCGAATACCTGAACGGATTGAATCCGTTCTATTGGTACAGCTTAAAAACCGACGAACTGGCGCGTCACATAATGAAGGGATATGGACACGTTTTGCTGGCAACCCTGCCGGCGGCGGCGCTGGGGGTTGTGGAATGCCTCCGCCGTCCGCGCTCTCCGGCGCACCGGACAGTGTTGATGGCGCTGCTGGCGGCGCCCAGCGGGGCAGCAATGGTGGCGCTGGGCATTACTCGCGCCCTGGCAATGGTCGTCCCGCTGGCTTTGTTGAGCGCCCTCGGTCTTTCGAAGGCGTTGATCTGGCTGGAAAAGCGCTGGCGGGTGCCGCGCCGCGCTCTGGCGCTGCCCTTGTTCCTTGGGCTGACGTTTTACAATTTCCACATGCTGCGGGATGCGCTGGTCAATGGACCGTTCTGGTCGACCGATTACGGGCTGGGTGGCATGCAATATGGTGCGCGACAGATTTTTGGCGAAATTCAGGATTACCTCGAAAGATCACCGAACACTCACATTGTTCTCTCGCCTTCATGGGCGAATGGCACCGATACCATTGCGCGTTTTTTCTTTATAGATCATCTGCCCATCGAAATTGGCAGCATTGCCGGTTTCATGGAGCGAATGCGTCCCTTGAATGACAAAATGCTCTTCATCATGATCCCTGAGGAATACGCCCAGGTACTCGAGAGCAACAAGTTCACCGATATACGGGTCGAAAAGGTCATGCCTTATCCGGACGGAAGGGCGGGATTCTATTTTACCCGTCTGCGCTACGTTGATGATGTCGCAGCCATTTTCGAAGCCGAGCATCAACGACGTCGCACGCTACTGGAGCACGAATTGAGGGTATCTGGTTTTCCGGCGCGCGTCAGCTATTCCTACCTGGATATAGGCAGCATCGAGAATGTGTTTGACGGCGATTCAAACACGCTGATCCGAACGTTCGAAGCTAATCCGCTGCAGGTTCACATCCGCTGGCTGCAATCACGCCCGGTGAAGCAGGTGGCGGTTCGCATCGGCGGCACGACCACGCAGGTGGAGCTGGTTTTCCGGGATGAGAACGGTGCCGAGATTTTGCACGCCAGTCGGCTGGCTGACGAGGAGCCCCTCCCGCGCGCCCTGACTTTTATTTTCGAAGAAGCCATTGATACCAGCTACTTGTTGGTATTGGTGACCAGTGTTCACAGTCCTGAACCGGCGCATGTTCACCTATGGGAGATTTCGGTGCAATGACGAAAGGTACAGCGTGAAGCTTGTCAAGCCACGTCGAAGTGTGGCGTTGAAGATGCTAATAGCCGGTATGCTGATTTTATCCTGGTTGGGGTGGCTGCGTTTTTACCAGGCGCTAGTGCAATGGCACCTGCTTATGCGGTTAGAGATCGCGCCGGCGCCGTGGTACAGTGCCGTGAGCGGGTTGGCGTGGGGTTTGGGCGCGGCTGTCTCTGCCGTGACATTGTGGTGGGGTTGGCGGCATGCGCCAAAGCTGTGCCGGATGCTGCTTGTGACGGGTGCGGGCGGTTACTGGCTGGAACGCCTGTTGTTTACTCGCGCCACAGCAGCATGGCAGAACCTGCCTTTTGCCATTGGATTGACGCTGTTGTGGATAGGGTTGGCGCTGATCACGTTGGAATTGCCGCAGCAGCGCGCCTGGTTTTCTTCTGGAGACAATGTCGATGAAAGGACACGAGGTTGAAGTCAAGTTCTATTTGAGTGATTTACCGCGGTTTATGGCGCGTCTCGAAACGGCGCGAGCGTGCCTGGAACAAGCTCGCATCCACGAAGTCAATTATCGTTATGACACCGCCGATGGTGCTCTGACCGCCTCGCACCGTGTGTTGCGGCTGCGCAAAGACATGCGGGCGCGCCTGACCTACAAAGATGCCGCTCTCAGCGGGCAGCAAGTCGCCGTCAGGCGGGAGATCGAGTTCGAAGTTTCGAACTTCGATGCGGCGCATGAATTCTTGCAAGCGTTGGGCTACCGCCTCCATGTGCAGTATGAAAAGTTCCGCACAACCTATCGTCTGGGAGAAGCCGAGATCACGCTGGACGAGATGCCGTACGGCAATTTTTGCGAGATCGAAGCGCCTGATGTAGAGGCGATCCGCGCTGCGGCGTCGCAATTGGGCTTGAAGTGGGAAGCCCGCTGCGTTGAAAGTTACCTGGCGTTGTTCGAAACCGTAAAAGCCCGCCGCGACATCTCGGCGCGGCACTTGACGTTCACCGAACTGGCGAATTATTCCTTCACCCCGGCTGATTTTGGTCTCATAGCCGCAGACGCGGCTTAGCCGGTTTCCTTTTTCCCCAGCGAGGCGGCGTAGATGGCGAATAACGCCTCGCCATCCAACCCTAGCACGGCATTTAGTTCGTCGTCTTTGAAGGCCGCGATGGCGCACACACCGCAGCCGATCACCTCGGCCGCAAGATAGAGGTTCTGGCAAACGTGACCGGCGTCCAGGTGCAGATAGCGGTAACCACGCTGTCCGTAACGGAATGCCATCCGGTCGCTCACCGCCACCCAGAAGAAACTGACGGTGCTGTGGAGCACCTGTTCCTGGTCATAACAAGCAGCGGTTAGCCTGGCGGCGATCCCTGCCGCGAGGTCGACCTCCATCAAGGCGTTCCGCAGGGCGAGGTAGCGGTACAAGCCGGGCGTCAGAGTTTCCACGCGATTGACCAGCACAAAGGTCTCGAAGGCGTGGCGCGCCCCGGCTGAAGGGACGGTACGAAAAACGACCTGGCGTTCGGTGACCGACTTGACGCCCTGGGTTGCCCACAGGAGAAAGGCAAGCTCATCCAGACTCAACCATTGGGGACCGTATTTGCGCCACGTGCGGCGATTTTGGATGGCGGCGCGCACGTCCAGCGGCGGCAGGTCAATCTCCGCCGCGGCGGGCAGTGGGATCAGGTGGGCGTCTGCGGGGCAGGGCAATTCGAGCGGGGGGCGGGCAGCGCCCTGGCGCTGAGGGGGGACCTCCTGCGTCGGCAGGCGGGTTTGCCGCATGAATTCATGTCCGATGGTTTTACTCAAACTTGCCTCCTCTATGGGGTGGGGGTATCGACGGATACTTTTTCGAACAGATCGCGTTCGATCGTTCCGTTGGAAGGCGGCGGTAATGCCCGCATGTAGGTTTCGCGGGCTGAGAAAAGCCGGCGCAGGATGCCAAACGGCCCCTGAATCATTTGTTTGCCGCCCTGGCTGGCGTGGCAGGCAGATGCCTGATCGCGTAAACGCACCACCGGGCGGTAATCGATCACGGCGTGGGTGGGAAAAGAAACGGCGGCAATGGCAGTCAAATCGATGTCTTTGTTCTTGCCGTAAGCGCGGGGGTCGATACCAAAAACCGGCAACACTCTGACCGCCAGTTTGAGAAATCGGCGCGGCAGGGTGTTGAAGTACAGCTTCTGCGGGGCGTGGGGAGCCAGCCCATCGGGGTAAACTTGCGGGTTGGCGGCAGCGTGGAATGCCTTGACCGTCGCCTGGTGCACGGCGATGTGATCAGGGTGGCGGTAGCCACCCATCGGGTCGAAGGTCACCACCACCTGCGGGTGCAGGCGGCGGATGTAGGTAGTGATTTTGGCTGCCACCTCGTCGAGTGGCGCGGCTGCCAGGGCATCGGGGTGTTGGTTGTCGGGCGAGCCGGGCATGCCCGAGTCGCGATAGCCCAGAAAATAGACGCCAGCCAGCCCCAACAGACCGGCGGCGCAGCGTAGCTCGGCTTCTCGTAGCGCGGCGACCGAGCGGTAACCCTGCAGGTATTCGGGATCAACGGCGCCGGCTTCACCGCGCGTGGCGCAGATCAAATGAACTTGAACGCCGCGCTGAGCGTAAATCGCAAGGGTTCCGCCGGTGCCAAAGGTTTCGTCATCCGGATGGGCGAGCACCGCCAGCAACCGCAATTGCGAATAAAACGGTTTTTTTTTACCTTTCATGAGATTTACCTGTATTCGGCGATTAATATTGCATCAGGCTGGGGTCGATCTGGCGCGCCCAGGCGTTGGTGCCGCCCCACAAATTCCACACCTTTTTGAAGCCGGCATTTTGCAAGATCTCCAGAGCACGCCGCGAACGCGTCCCGGTGCGGCAAAAGACGACCGTTTCGCATCCGGCATCCAGTTCGTCCAGACGACCGGCAAGTTGTCCCAAGGGGAGCGGAATGGCACCGGGGAGCTGGACGATCTGCAATTCGACCGCTTCGCGCACATCCACTAACTGGATTGCGTCGCCCTGGCGCATCCGTCGGGCGAGATCAATTGGCATGATATCCAGGGCGGCGTCTGCTGTTTCGGGGGCGAGATCGTGGAGGGGTGCGCCGCAGAAGGCTTCGTAATCGATCAAGTCGGTAATGGTTGCTTCCAGACTGCAAATGCGGCAGTGTTGGTTCTTGCGCAGGTGCACCAGGTGGAAGGACATCTCCAGAGCATCGTACAGCAGCAGCCTGCCGGAGAGAGTCGCCCCTACCCCCAGGATGATTTTAATGGTTTCGGTCGCCTGGATGGTGCCGATGGTGCCCGGCAAGATGCCGAACACGCCGCCTTCGGCGCAGGTGGGCACCGAACCGGGCGGCGGCGGCTCTGGAAAGAGGCAGCGATAGCAGGCGCCCACACGGGCGTCGAAGACGCTCGCCTGCCCCTCGAAGCGGAAAACCGATCCGTAGACGTAGGTTTTGCCGCTCAGCACCGCCAGATCATTAAGCAGGTAACGGGTGGGGAAGTTGTCGCTGCCGTCAATCAAAATATCATAGTCTTCCGAAATGTCCAGGGCGTTTTCGGAGCTCAACACTTTGTTGTAGATATCCACCTGAATGAAGGGGTTGAGATCCAGCATCCGGATGCGAGCGGATTCGACCTTGAGCATGCCGATACGGTCTGTGCCGTGTATCACCTGACGCTGGAGGTTGGAGGAATCGACCCGGTCGTAATCGACCAAACCGATACGACCGACGCCCGCCGCCGCCAGATACAGGGCTACCGGCGAGCCCAGACCGCCGCTGCCCACCACCAGCACCGAAGCCGCCTTGAGTTTGCGCTGTCCTTCCAGCCCAACTTCGGGGATCATCATGTGACGCGAGTAACGCAGAACCTCTTCCTGAGAGAGTTCGGGTAACGTGATAGATGACTTGGATTCTCGTGAGTTGTTCATAGATGTTCCCATCATACCAAAATCGGATTAACTACACAAGTTTTGCGGGCGGCGATGTGGTAGAATTCCAAAAGCGGGCAATATTGACTGAAGACTGCCCCTTGAACGGTTGAGAGTTTTTCTTTTTAGCTTAGAATGGAATCTCCTTTACTTCGCGATGCTTACGGGCGACAAATCACCTATTTGCGGGTATCGGTAACCGACCGCTGCAACTTGCGATGCGTGTATTGTATGCCGCCCGGCGGAATCCAGCGGCTGCCGCATGGTGACATTATGCGTTTCGAAGAGATTGCGGCGGTGGCGAAAACGGCGGCTGCGCATGGTGTGCGTGCGGTACGGCTGACGGGTGGCGAGCCGCTGGTGCGCAAGCACCTGCCCGAATTGGTGCGTTTGCTGGCGGATATTGAAGGGATCGATGACATCAGCCTGACCACCAACGGTTTGCTGTTGGAGAAGTTCGCCAAACCGCTGGCGCAAGCCGGTCTCAAGCGCGTCAACCTCAGTTTGGATACACTGCAACCCGAAAAGTTTGCCCGCATCACCCGCGGTGGGTCGCTGAAGGATTTCTGGCACGGGGTGGCTGCCGCGGAGCAAGCCGGCCTCACGCCGATCAAGCTTAACACGGTGGTGCTGCGCGGCGTTAACGATGATGAACTGCTGGCGCTGGCAGACTTAAGCCGCCAACATCCTTGGCACGTACGATTTATCGAATTGATGCCGTTGAACAACCGGCTGCCGTGGGGAGAGGGCTTCCCTTCCCCTGAAGATGCCTACTTCTCGATTCAGATGATGCTGCAACGCCTTGCGCCGCTGGGATTGGAGGCGGTCGCGGCGAGCGCCGGCAACGGTCCGGCGCGCACTTTCCGGCTGGCAGGCGGGCAGGGGCTGATTGGCTTCATTTCGCCCCTGGGTGAGCATTTCTGTCAGTTCTGCAACCGCCTGCGTTTGACGGCGGATGGAAATTTTCGCCCCTGCCTGCTCGGTGACCTGGAAATCCCGGTGCTGTCGGCGCTGCGGAGAGGAGAGCCGCTGCTGCCCCTCTTGCAACAGGCGGTGGGCATGAAACCGCTGCAGCACGAACTGCTGGACAATCCGAACCGGATAAGCGGGCGCTGCATGCAGCAAATCGGCGGTTGAGTTCCCTCTGATCAATCTATTTTATTATCCGATTCAGCCGGTGCCAAACTGGCGATCGCCGGCGTCTCCCAAACCCGGCAGAATGTAGCCGATATCGTTGAGGCGTTCGTCGATGGCGGCGAGATGGATCGGTACATCCGGATGGGTTTCCTGCATCAGGGCGATGCCTTCAGGGGCGCCAATCAGACCGACGAATTTGATGCGTTTGACCCCCCAGTTCTTGAGGATGTCCACGGTTGCCACTGCCGAGCCACCGGTTGCCAGCATCGGATCCAGAATTAGGCACACGGCTACTCGTGGCGCTACCGGCAATTTGTTGTAGTAATGCACCGGTTTGAGCGTTTTTTCGTCACGGTAGATGCCGATATGCCAGACCTCGGCGGAAGGCATCAGCTCCCATACCCCTTCCACCATCCCCAATCCGGCGCGCAGGATCGGAATCAAACCGATCTTCTCTTGCAGTTCGGCGCCCTTGGCGATTCCCAGCGGGGTTTCCACCTCGATCGGCAGGGTGGCGAGATCGCAGGTAGCTTCGTAGGTCAGCAAACCAGCCAGCTCGCGCACCAGCTCGCGAAATTTTTTGGGTTCGGTTTGGGTCATGCGTAACAGCGCCAGCTTGTGCGCCACAAGCGGATGATTGGATACAGATACATTTGACATGAACGACTCCTTGATTGGGTTGGCTGGCTGAATTATATACGATAAAAGCTTGCACCGTGGCGGATGTCGCCAGAAGGGCGGATTTGATGCAAATTTACAGCGGACAGCCATTGTGCCCAGGCGTTGGTAACAATGTTGGTGAGTGGAGTATAATCATTTCCATGAGCGACGCCCATAAGCGGTTGATTGCCCCCGAACCGCGTTCCGATGATCGCCTCGATCAGACTTTGCGCCCGACGCGTCTGGATGAAATCATTGGGCAGGATCAGGTCAAAGAAAACCTTTCGATTCTGATTGCCGCCGCCCGGCAGCGCGCCGAAGCGCTCGATCATGTACTGTTCTACGGTCCGCCCGGTTTGGGCAAGACCACCCT
>JBBIKU010000096.1:1216-8982 GCA_037445245.1 Anaerolineaceae bacterium | reverse complement strand
TCTGATGGCGCGCCAGGTAGGTCATGTCTTTGACCACTTTGATGCTGGCAAAGAAGATCACGAAGAATTCCAATCTTCCAATCACCATCATGCTAGTCATCGTCCACAGGATGCCCAGCGGCGCGGTCGGGGTGGTGATACCCACCGAGAGACCGACCGTGCTCAATGCCGACGCCATCTCGAACATTGAATCGGATAGGGGATAGCCATACAACAGAAAGATGGTCAACCCTGCCAGATAAAATAAAAAGTACATCGTGACGAAATTGGCGCTCTCGATGATCATGCTCTTTTTGAGAAAAATCGGACCGTCGGGACGGTTCACAATATTTTCGCGGATGATATTCTTGGGAAGAAAGTATCCGCGAATGTTCCACACCAAAGACTTGAAAAGCAGAAGCACACGATATATTTTTATCCCACCAGCAGTGGACCCAGCCATTCCCCCGAGCATCATCAATAATAAAAGCGCCAATCTCGAAAAGCCTTCCCACTTGACTAGGTTAACGGTTGAGTACCCCGTTGTCGAGAGGCTTGAGACGATTTGAAAAACACTCGAACGAATGCCTTGATCCATTGAGCCAAACCATTGGTTTAGTATTACGACGGTTAGGATGGGGGTAATGAAGAACAAAATAAGCCACATCAGCCGGTATTCATCAACCTTAAAGAACTTACCAACCTGGCGATTCAATAGGAGATAATGTGCAGCATAACTGGTGGAACCCAGCAACATGAGGACAATAGTGATCAATTCAATTGTGATACTACGATATGCGCCAATACTGTCAACCTGAGTGGAAAACCCACCTGTGGAAAGGGAGCTCAACGCATGGATCAATGCATCAAACCAGGGCATGCCAGCAAGAAGGTACAGCAAGAAACCAGCTAATGTATAACCGATGTAAATCACCATGATCATTTTTGCAGATTGTGCCACGTTGGGCAGCAGCTTGTCCAATCTGCCTTCGGCATTGAACAACCCCAAGCCGAGTGGACCAATGATTGCCGAGAGCATCAGGACTGCGAACCCTGCCCCACCTAGAAATTGCATCCAACTACGCCATAGCAAAAAGGCTTGAGGGGTATTGGTAACATCGACAACCGAGAGACCGGTGGTCGACCAGCCGCTGGATGCCTCGAAAATCGCCTGGGTGAAGGTCAGTTGTCCCGATAATTGAAAGGGGAGGGCAGAGAAAAAGATGCCGCCAAACCAGGCGAACATCACAATCACCCCGCCTTCCTGGATGGTCAGCGAAACTTCAGCATTGTCGTGGAAGTTATGACGCAGGAACAGCCCCACCGCCGCGGCGATCAACGCCGAAACGAGCAGGTCATCAACGACATGGAATTCGCCAAATCCAATCGCAGCCAGCAGGGGAATTAAAAGCAAAAAGGCTACGCCGATAAAGATCGTGCCGACGTAACCGATCATCAAGCGATAGCGGTCTTTCAAGTGCTGCGCGTAGGTCACGCCGGTTTATCGCTTTCCTTCTTTTACAGGCTGGGCGTTCTTTTTGTGATTGAGATTTTTCGACCCGCTGAGGGCTTCGAACACTTCTGTCTGAACGCCCGGAACATAAAGAATGACCAGACGATCTTTTTCTTGAATGCGAGTTTTACCGAAAGGAATGATGACATCGCCGTTGCGCATGATCACACCCACGATGGCGCCTTCGGGGAAACCCAGTTCCATCATCGCCTTGCCCACCGCCGGGTATTCGGGGTGCATCTCGATCTCCATCAACGCCACCTTGCCGCCTTCGATTGGCACCAGATCGATGATCTCGTCGGTTAAGACGCGTTGTTCGATCAACGATGAAATGATGTCGGCGGTGCTGATGATCGTCTCGACGCCTAAGGATTTGAAGACGCTGATATTGTTGGGGTCGTTGACAATGCCGAAAACCTTGGGGACGCCGTAGCGCTTGCTCGCCAGTTGGCAGATGACCAGATTGTCGGGGTCGTGTGGCGTGACGGCGATCACGGCGTTGGTGCATTCGACCCCGGCGTCTTCCAGAATTTGCGGGCGTGAGCCATCCCCCAATACCACGTTGGCGGCTTTATGTTTGCGGGAGAGCAGCTTGCAGTATTCCGGGTCTTCGTTGATGATGGTGATGCTGTAGCCCTTGCTGATCAAGGACTTTGCCAGGAAGTGCACTTTCATGCCGCCGCCGACGATGATGATGTTCATTGGGGATGCTCCTGGCGAAGATCCAAAGCGATCATGTCTGAAAATTCACTCATCGAGAGCACGGTGGGGCAGATCGTTTCAATATCGAGGTCTTCATAGATCAGTCCCCGCGACGGCTCATACAAACGTGCCACCACCTTGGGTACGTTATAGATCACTTTCGCAATCTGGGCGATCATGATATTGGTGTTATCGTCGCCAGTGACGGCTATCACTACATCGGCACGGTTAATCTCGGCTTCGAGCAAAACGTCCTCTTCCACGCCGTCGCCTTCGATGGCAAAGCCGCTGAAATCAGCAGTAAGCTTGTTGAACGCGGCCTCATTCTTGTCGATGATCACAATACTTTTTCTATGCCGGGAGAGGGCTTTCGCGAGATGACTGCCCAGGTCGCCGCAACCGACGAGGATGAAATAGTTATATCCGTTCTTCATTGAAGCAACTTCTCTTCTTTCTGGCTCATTGTTACAACGGCGATATTATACACCTATTCTTCGAAAACTTCCCAGTACCCACGGTCAAGTTCATTGTCGGACAGGTGTGCGTAACGTTGGGTGACGGCAATATTTTGGTGGCGCGCCAGCGCCTGCGCCAGCTTGAGATTGCCCGAAGCCTGCAAAATGCGGGTCACGAAATAATGCCGAAAAGAGTGGGGGGTGATGCTGCCGACCGCCTCGTCGCCCAGGGCGATGCGGACATGGTCGGCGACGATATTTCTGCCGGTGGCAGTGGTGATCGGCTTGACCTTTTTGCCGGCGCCGCGGTCATGTCGGGCGAACACGGGCAAGGCGCTGAGCGGTCTGCCCGAAACACCATCCAGGGCGGCGCGTCCTTTGAGATAATCTTTGAGCGCAACCTGAGCGCGCCGTGAAAAGCGCACAACTGCCTGGCGGTTGCCCTTGCCGATGATGACGGCTCTACCCTCATTCCAGTCGATATCACCGCGGTGCAGGGCGCAGGCTTCGTGCACGCGCAAGCCGGTATCGGCGAGGGTGATCAGGAAAGCGCGGTCGCGCAAATTCCTCAGCCTTTCAGAGTCGCTGGCAGCGGGTTGTAGCGGCAGGCGCTCAGCATAAGCGATCATTTGTTCTATTTTTACAGTGGGGAATTGGGGCAGCCGGACGCCGGGGCGGCGGGCACGCTGGCGGATCAGTAGCCGCACCGTGGAGAGGTTGACAGACGCCAGTTCCTCAGCCGCCAGATATTCGTAAAATCCGACCGCTGCGGTCAGGTAGAGGCGTTCGGTCGCCGGAGCGTGATCTTTGAGCGCCATGGCGAGCCAGGCGATGGCTTCTTCCGGCAATTGAGGCGGCGGTGTTTTATCGGGATCGAGGTCTGCCATCTCGAGGATATCGCGAAACAATCGTAGCCCGTTGCGGTAGGTGCGGCAGGTGCTCTGGCTGCGCGCCAGGGCAACGCTGCGCAGATAATCGTCGATGGCAGCGGCAATCGTGGTCTGGTCGCCTGATGCGGGTGATGCGGGATCGGTCATGCCCTGATTGTACATTAAAGTGTGCCATACAATACGCAAGAGTTCAAAGAAAAGCCCTATTTCGTGTAGTTTATGGTAAACATCATGTTAGCGTTAATGATACTTATCAAAAGCAATATCGAAACAATTCTTAATATTCACTTTCGCCATTCGCGTTCGCCCCTCCACGCCCACCCCACGCTTGGCGCGATTGACACAGAAACACAGCAGCGATTTGACGCAGCAAGATGCCGATAAAGCGAAGCGTTAATGTCTTCCTACGGAGTTGCCAAACTGACCCCGCCCCCCCTGACTGCTCCAGGGATGATACAATAAGCCGAAGCTATAAAAAGGAACCACATCACCTGAATGGTGTTATACCTCACAATGAGCGCGTGGCGAATGCCTCGATTTGCGGTAAAACATTTCAACGACTTGAAATCCTGGATGGTCACCACCGTTGGGACGCACCCACCCATGATAGAATAAATGTTCGGTACGATGATGGTGTATAGCCGACAATAGCGCTCCTGTCCATAGCGACCAACGCCATCCCCAGGGCATGAAGAAGAGGCGCCCCATGAAAACCACCCTGCGCTGGTACGACTATCTTACCATCAATATCTACTGGTTAGGACTGACCTCGCTTTCGCAAACCATGACGCCGCTGGTCATCCCGCTGTTGGTGCAACAATTCGTCGGCGAACAGCTCAAGGGCAGCTATTACGGCGAACTGCGTTTGTGGACGCTGATGGTGGCGTTGCTGGTTCAGGCGCTGATGGGCATGCTCTCCGATCACAGCACCCACTCGTGGGGCAAACGTCGCCCATTCATCCTTGCCGGCAGCGTTGGCGTGGTGGTAGTGCTGGTGCTGGTCGGGTTTACTGCAGGTCTCGAGGGCATGGCAGGCTACTGGGTGCTTTTCACGCTGGTAATCTTGCAGATGGTATTTGCCAACACGGCTCACGGGGCGCTACAGGGACTCATTCCAGATGAGGTGCCCGATCGGCAGCGCGGGCGCTTTTCCTCGGTCAAGGCAGTTCTCGAAGTGCCGCTACCGGTCATTTTGGTCTCATTTACCATCGCCAGGCTGATCAGCGAGGGCAAGCTGTGGGGCGGAATATTTCTCTTGATCGGGATTTTGCTGGCAGTTACGGCAGTCACCTTGCTGGTGAAAGAAACGCCGCAAAAAACAGCCCCTGCTGCCCTGCGTTGGGATCGCTATTTGCGGCTGGTGCTCATGGCGGGCGCCTTTACGACAGTGTTACTGGTGATGGGTCGCCTGATCCGCCTGACCAATCTACTCAGCGCTAGTCTCAGTCCGACCCAACTGGTGGCGGTTGCCGGATTTCTCGGCTTGGTAGCGATGGGTGTGGCGGTGGTGCTGGGGGTGTGGATCAGCGTCAACATCGGCGCCGGCGAGGACGCACGCACCAACCCATCCTACACCTGGTGGGTGACCAACCGCCTGCTCTACCTGGTGGGGTCGACCAATCTTGCCAGTTTTCTGGTCTATTTTCTGCAGGGGCGCTTCGGCTTTGAGCGTGAACGGGCAGCGGCGCCTGCTGCCATGCTGACCATGTTCGTGGGCGTTTTTCTGCTGATCTCCGCCCTGCCGGGCGGCTGGCTGGCTGATCGTTTCGGGCGCAAGCCGTTGATCGCTGCCGCCGGCGTGCTTGCTTCGCTGGGGACGCTGGTGGTAATCCTTGCCCGCACCTTGACGTTGGTTTACGCCGGGGGCGTATTGATCGGCATCGCCTCCGGCTTGTTCTACACCGCTAACTGGGCGCTGGGCACCGAGCTCGTTCCCCCGGCTCAGGCGGGACGCTTTCTGGGGATTTCGAATCTGGCGGGCGCCGGGGCTGGAGCGGTTGGCGCCTATATCGGGGGACCGATTGCGGATTACATCGCCATCCAGAGCCCCGAATTGCCCGGAATGGGCTACCTGGTGCTGTACGTGATCTACGCGGTGCTCTTCTTGTCATCGGTGATCGCCCTGCTTGGCATCAAAGAAGATCGCCTCATCCGGTGATATGATTTATCTTATCTGGAGCGATTATGACTCAACCAACCGATCCCACTGGAAAGACAACTATCGCCCCCGATGTGCTGGTAACCATTGCCCGCCTGACGGCGCTCAGTGTACCGGGCGTGAGTCAGTTGGCGACCGTTCCCGGCGGGGTCGACCGTTTCTTCAAACGCGGCGTGAGCGAAGGGGTGCGCATCTCCGTTGAAAACAACACAGTCTACGCCGATCTGCACGTCATCCTCAAGCGCGACGTCAATGTGCGCGAGGTCAGTCGCGCTATTCAAGCCCGAGTCAGCCGGGCGATTTCGGAGATGGTCGGAATGGAAGTCGGCAAGATCAACGTGCATATCGAAGATATCGATTATCATCCACAAGAAACCACTTAACCCCTATGAAGCCGCGTACCAAGGCTCGAAGTATTGCCTTGCAGGTGTTATACGAAGTCGATATCAGTGGTCATCCGGCGGCAAATGTATATGAGCATCGCCTGCAGGATGAACGCTTAGATCAGAATTTGGCGGAGTTCGCCCGCCAAATTGTTTTCGGCGTACTCCCTCTGGCTGACAAACTCGACACCCTGATCGCCGAGCATGCCCCTGAATGGCCCATGGATCAGGTGGCGATCATCGACCGCAATATTCTGCGCATCGCTTTGTGGGAGTTTGCGGTGGCGGACTGCACGCCCGTCAAGGTTGCCATCAACGAAGCTATTGAGCTGGCTAAGGTCTACGGCTCCGAAAGCACGCCCCGCTTCATCAATGGTGTTCTTGGCAGCCTGGCGAATCGTCAAAATGAGATCAAACAAATGCTCAAGGTCCCTTGAGCATACCCCAAGGGAGGGAATATCAACGCCACCGCCCACCCCCGCTCGATAATCCTTATTGTTTTACTTTGCCTTCTCGCCGCCTGTGTCCCTGGCAGCGGATCACTCTTTCCGGCGGGAGCAACGCAGGAGACTGCCCCCCCTGCCCTGGCAGAGGTCATTTTTTGGGCACGTGTGCCGGAGCAAACCCCCGCTGGTCAGGGAGTGATGATCGAAGTGGTCGATGAGGTGACCGGTTTGGCATTCAACGCCCAGCGCCACGCCATGGAAGCGTCCTCCGAAGCCAACCTTTACACCACGCGGCTGCAAGTTCCTGCCGGGTCGGTCATCCAATACCGCTACCTGCGCGCCGGCAACCCGGTGATTCATGAGTACACTCCCCAAGGGGAGCCGGTGCGTTACCGGCGCTGCGTGGCGACATTTTCCACCACTGTGCGCGATATTGTGGCAGCCTGGAGCGATCTGCCTTTCAGCGGACCCACCGGCAGGCTGGCAGGTACGATCATCGAAGCCGGCAGCAACCACCCACTGCCGGATGTATTGGTGAACTTTGGCGGGATGCAAACCATCACCGCCGCAGATGGCAGTTTTCGCCTCGATCGATTGCCACCCGGTGTGCAGACGATTGTGGTGCACAGCCTGGATGGAAAACATAAACCTTACCAGCAGGAAGCCGTAATCGCCGTTGACGCCCTGACACCGGCGGATATCCCGGTGGAAGCGGCAATGCTGGTCAACGTCTCGTTTACTGTCGCAGTGCCTGCCGAAACCTCCGGCGCGATGACGGTTCGCCTGGTAGGCAACCTTTACCAGCTCGGCAATACCTTTGCAGATCTGGAGGGCGGCGTGAGCGTGCTTGCTTCACGTGCACCGCAGATGGCGCGCCTGCCAGACGGGCGATATCATCTCAATTTGCAGCTCCCGGTGGGAACTGATCTGCGTTACAAGTACACCCTGGGGGATGGTTTTTGGAATTCCGAGTTGACCTCGGCGGGTCGTTTTCGAGTGCGGCAATTGATCGTGCCTGCCCATGACACACTGCTGGAAGAGACTGTCGATAGCTGGAAATCGACCTCCGGCGCCCCGATCCTGTTCACCGCTACCGTCCCTCCCGAAACGCCTCTCGGCGATACGGTCTCGATCCAATTCAACCCCTTTGTGTGGATGCAGCCAATCCCGATGTGGCAAACCGCCAACGGGCAATGGCGTTTTATTCTTTACAATCCATTGAACCTGCCCCCCAACGTTT
>JBBIKU010000096.1:0-1204 GCA_037445245.1 Anaerolineaceae bacterium | reverse complement strand
CGCAACGAGCAGTGTGGGCAGAAAGGTGGCATCGCCTCGGCGCTGAACGACAGCAGTGAGCACCATTTCAGCGTTCAAGCGACGCCCCAAACGCTGCCAAGCCAGGTGCAACGCTGGGCAGTCTGGCAACGCGGCAGCGAGCCGACGACTGTGGTTGCCGCCGAGGTCAATCCTCGCAGCCGCGAATTCATCACCGCCGTCGAACTTTCTCCCAACTGGCACCCGGGCTGGCAGCCTTACGTTGCAATAGGGATGGCAAACATCAGGGACGCCGGTGCCAACACGGTCGTCTTGACACCGACCTGGACCTACAGCCAGCAAAATCCACCTCTGCCGCAGCCGCGGGCTGGATTCGATCCCTTGTGGGCTGACACGCTGCAATCCGCCGTGGAAGCACGCCGGCTTGGGATGGAACTGATCATCTTCCCGATTCTGCAAGAAAAATCAAATCAGGACATCTGGCAAGGCGTTTCGGATCGCGACGCCGCTTGGTGGACAAACTGGTTCGAACGTTATCAGACTTTTGCGTTTCACCACGCCAGAATGGCGGCGCTGACCGGGGCGCGGGCGCTGGTGCTGGGCGGCCCTGCGGTCGACCCGGCACTCAGCGCTCCTTCCGGCGCCGGCACGCAGGAAGAACTCGACTTGCGCTGGCGGCAAATCATCGCTCTGGTGCGCACCCAATACCAGGGTGCCCTGTATTGGGCGCTCGAACTTCCGGAGGAAGCTGACACAATTCCGGAATTCCTCTCACAGGTCGATGGGATTTACCTGCTGGTCTCTACCCCCATCCGCGGCGCAGAGGACGCTCAAGGCAGCCTCGCCGGTGGTCTGGGCAGGCTGTTGGACGAGCGAGCCGCTCCGCTACGCGAGTCGCCTGCCAAACCGATTTTTCTCGCTGTGCAGTATCCAGCGCGCCCCGAGAGTGCCCAAGGTTGCCCGCAGGGCGATCGCGACTGCCTGTTGTTCGACACCCCGAACACTCACTCAGGCGTGATCGATCTCAAAGCGCAGGTGGATGTTTACAACGCTGTCTTTGTCATTGCTAACCAGCGTGACTGGCTCAACGGCGTTGTTTCGCGCGGTTTTTATGCCCCCGTTGCACTGCGCGACTCCTCATCATCCATTCACGGTAAACCTGCTTGGGATGTGGGCTGGTACTGGTTCTCACGCCTGACGCCTGCCGCGAGGCCCTGATCGATGT
>JBBIKU010000095.1:0-9345 GCA_037445245.1 Anaerolineaceae bacterium | reverse complement strand
GTACGATGTGTTGTTGGATGGCGAAGACGTCACCTGGCTCATCCGTGACCCCGAGGTGGAAGCCAACGTCTCGCAGGTTTCGGCGTATGCGGGCGTCCGCACCGCCATGACCGAACAGCAACGCCGCATCGGCAGGCGGGGTTCGGTGGTGATGGCTGGCAGGGATATCGGGACGGTGGTTTTCCCTGAAGCGGGATTCAAGCTGTTCCTGGATGCCTCAGTCGAAGAGCGCGCTCGCCGGCGCACCGATGAGATCCGGCAGCGCGGTGGCGAAGCTGATTACGAAACGATCCTGGCTTCGATGCGGCGGCGAGATGAGATCGATTCGAGTCGCAGGGTGGCGCCGCTCAAACCTGCCGCGGATGCGATGATACTGCGCACCGACGGCATGAGCATCGATACCGTGTTCGAAAAAATGCTGGATTTGCTAGCCCAATTTTACAAATGAGATGCTGAAAAGAGGCGATTATGTGCGATACGATGGTGGCGTTAGGGAATGCGACGGTGGATGGTTCGGTGATCTTTGCCAAGAACAGTGACCGGCATCCCAACGAGGCACATTGGTTAGAAGTTATTCCAGCCGCTCGCCATGCTCCGGGCAGCCGCGTTCACTGTACCTATATCGAAGTGCCCCAGGTGGAACGAACACATGCGTTGCTGCTGGCAAAGCCTTTTTGGATCTGGGGCGCCGAGATGGGTGCCAACGATCAGGGTGTGGTGATTGGCAATGAGGCGGTTTTCTCCAAGCTGCCGGCAGAGAAGGCGCCGGGGCTGATCGGAATGGATTTCATTCGTCTGGCGCTGGAGCGCGCCGCCACCGCCATGGAAGCCCTCACAACCATCACTACCCTGCTCGAAAGTTACGGACAGAGCGGCAACTGTGGATTTGGCAATCCAATGTATTATCACAACAGCTACATCATCGCTGATCCGGGCGAAGCTTGGGTGCTGGAGACGGTCGGTCGGCAGTGGGTTGCCGAGAAAGTCAGGGACGTTCGCTCCATTTCCAATGGTTTGACCATCGAAACTGAATGGGACATGGCATCGGACGGTTTGATTGATTTTGCCTGCGAAAAGGGGTGGTGCAAAAAAGACCAACCGTTCAACTTTCGGCAGGCTTACAGCGATTGGATGTACACCTATTTCGGTGACTCGAAGAGTCGCCAGCAATGTTCGATTAACCTGCTGCAATCGCAGCGGCGGCGCATCACGGTCGAATCGGCGATGACGGTTTTACGCTCGCATGGCAACGATCGCAGCCCGTATTGGTCGCCGATGCAGGGCATCAGCGGGGCGGATGTATGCATGCACGCCGGTTTTGGTCCAATCCGCATCAGCCAGTCGACCGGCTCGATGGTCTCGCATCTCACCCCGGAACAGCAAACCCACTGGCTGACTGCAACGTCCGCGCCCTGCACATCGATATTCAAACCGGTATGGATCGACGCCGGATTGCCTGACTTGGGTAGGCAGCCGACGGGTGAATATGACCCGGACACCATTTTCTGGCAGCACGAATTGCTTCACCGTGAGGTGCTGCTGGATTATGCCAACCGACTGTCTGTCTACACCGATGAGCTTGCTCTGATGGAAGCCCGATTTTTTGAGCAGTTTTCCGAAGTTCAGTCCCGCCCGGCAACCGAGCGCCTGTCGTTCAGCAAAACCTGTTTCGAAGCCGCCGCTAATGCCACCCGGGTCTGGCTGGAGCGGGTGCGTTCCACGCCGGTGAAGAAACGAATGCCCTTCTATTCCGCCCTTGCCTGGCAGAAATTCAACCGCCAGGCAGGGCTGCCGGCTTGAGCAACTTGTAATGATCGGGTTAGGATGGGCTAATCCGATCAGGCTGTAACCACCTGGAATGCGATGACGGTATTCTTCAGCCTGTTTACCAGTCCACCTGATCTTGACCTGCCGCGCGGCGTACTGAGCTGGCTGGGTTGGTTGAGCTTGCTGGGCATGTTGATATGGGCGGCGTGGCGCTGCCGCGAAAAAGACCGCACTTGGACACCTTTGCAATGGCTGATCATGACAGCCTTGATCTTGGTGGTGCCGCTAACCAGTCTTTTTTTTGGAATCCGGCTGCCGGCGGAGCCCCTCCCGTCAACGCCAGGGCTGCCATTCGATCCCACCGGTACGACGTTGATGGTCTTATCCGCCTTGCCGTGGGTTGTGGCGGCGGGCTTGTTGGGAACGGTCGCTGCGCTGGGCGTGGCGGTTTTCAGTGGTATGCTGCTGTCCCTGTGGGATAGCCATCATCTGTTCACCATTCTCGAAATCGCCGGGCTGGCGATTTTATTTTCCGCCTGCATCCGCCAACGCTACCGCACCCTGTTATACCGTGTGGTGCGTCACCCAGCGGGAGCGGCGCTTCTTCTGGCGTTGGGATACGCCCCGCTGTACATCCTGAGCGGGTTTGCTGCAACTCCCGCTACGCTGGCGGTGCGGATGGATTATGCCCTCACTCAATCTTGGCAGGTGATGGTGGCGCGGGGCGGGGCGTTGATTTTCGCCGGTCTGCTGGCTGAAGCATTGTATTTATTTCGCCTGCCCATGTGGGGGTGCAAAGGTCCTTTGTTGCCCTCTCCGGCTGAATCGAACCTGCAATTGCGTTTTCTCTACCGGACTGCCCCGCTGGCGGCAATTTTGGTGTTGGTGATGGCGATCAGCGGTTGGGTGGTTGCCGGGAAGGTGGCAAAGACGATGGTCCGCGACCGGCTCTCCAGCATTGCCCTAGTCGCGGCGGAGAGCCTGCCGCATTTTATGGAAACCGGTCAGAGCTTGATCATGAATCTGGCGGATAGCGATCTGCTGGATATTCCACCACATCAATTGCAGCGCGAACTGGGAGAGCGGATGCGGGTGGTGCCCTATTATCGCCAGTTGTCTCTATTCGATGCGCAGGGTGGATTCGTCGCCGGCTATCCGATAACTCGCCTGGAAGAATTGCATCTCGCTCCCCAGGAGCTGACGGGGATCCATCTGGCGTTGCAGGGGGTGTTATTTCAGAATTACACCCTGGATGCGTGGCCCGGCGATGGGTCGGCTCAGATCAGTTTTCTGGCGGCAGTGGCGGACGAAAGCGGGCAGATTACCGGCGTTCTGGTGGGCAGGACCGATCTAAGCTCCAACCCCTTTACGCAACCTGCAATTCAGGCATTGGAGACAATGCAAGAGGTCGGCGGTGAAGGGATGATCCTCGATGAAAACCGTCAGATAATCTACCATACCCAGTCGGCGCTGGTGATGAACGAATATGTGGGGGCTGTGCCGGAGCAAGATGAATTCTTTGCTGACGCTTCGTCTGCCGCAACGCGTCGTCTGGTGTATTACCGCCCAACGGTCGGTAGACCCTGGTCGGTGGTGCTGGCAGTGCCGGCGGAATACGCCCAGCAACTGGCGTTGACCAACGCCGTTCCGCTGATGATCTTGCTGCCTTTACTGGTGTTGCTGGCTTTCATGTCGTTGCGGTTGGGCTTACAGACGGTCACCTCGTCCTTGCACCGGCTGGCAAAGGAGGCTACGCTGATTTCCCAGGGGGATCTGGATCATCCCTTGCAGGTGGAGGGGATTGACGAGGTGGGGAGCTTTGGCAAAGCCTTTGAGCAGATGCGCCTCAGTTTGAAAGCCAGGTTGGAGGAACTGAGCCATCTCTTACAGGTGAGCCAAGGTGTGGCTTCTCACCTGGAATTGCAGGACGCCATTTTGCCGGTACTGCAGGCTGCCCTAGGGGATGAAGCCAGCCTGGCGCGGATTGTGCTGGTCAGTGAGGCGCTGGGTGAGTCGCAAAATGAAGCGCCGCTGGTATACGGGAGAGGTTCAGCCGCGGAGACCTGGTCGTACCTGGACGGTCAGATCATTGATCTGGTGCGCCAGCAGGGCACGTTGGTGATCCCCAACACCCAGCGGATGCAGCAGTTGATCATCCCGCATGGCGCATTGCAACCCGGGGCGGTGCTGGCAGTGGGCATCTACCACGAGTCCACCTATTATGGGGTTTTGTGGGTGGGATATGATGAAGCGCACGCCTTTACTGAAACAGAAATCCAGTTTATGACTACCCTAGCGGGTCAGGCGGCGCTGGCGGCAACCAACGCCCGCCTGTACACCACGGCAGAAGTGGGTCGTCGCCGCTTGGAAGCGGTGCTTGCTTCGACCCCTGAGCCGGTGATGGTCATTGATGAGCGTATGTGTATATTTTTATTAAATCCGGCAGCCATGCAGGTGCACGGTTTGATCGGCTCTGTTGTGGCGGGGCAACCGGTTCAGGAAGTGATCCTTCACGCCGACCTGCTGGAATTGATCGTGATGGCTGGGGACGAAAAACAGTCGAGGCGCGAGATTGCTATGCCCGATGGCAGGATCTATTCTGCCAGTGTATCGCCGGTGGTTGCTGAGGGACGTTCAGCGGGGAAGATCTGCATCCTGCGGGATATCACTCATTATAAAGAGCTGGACACGCTAAAAACAGAGTTCGTTGCCACCGTGAGCCACGATTTGCGCTCGCCGTTGACGCTGATGCGCGGCTATGCCACGATGTTGGATATGGTTGGGGATCTGAACGAGCAGCAAAAGAGTTATGTCAACAAGATCGTCAGCGGCGTTGAGGGCATGAGCGGGCTGGTGGGTAACCTGCTGGATCTGGGTCGCATCGAAGCCGGGATCGGGTTGCAGATCGAGTCGGTGGATGTGATGGAGGTCATTCAAAAAGTGCTGGATGCACTGCTTCCACAGGCGAGCCAGAAAAAAATTCAGCTTGAGAAGCAGGGAGTTATCGCTTATCCCGAAGGGCAGCCGCTGGTTATTCAAGCTGATCCGGCGCTTTTGGAACAGGCGTTGTACAATTTGGTCGAAAACGCGGTAAAATATTCCACTACAGGTGGTGTGGTGTGTGTTGGGTGTGAGGCGAGCAAAGGAAGTGTGGTGATTACAGTCAGAGACAATGGCATTGGCATCGCTCCGGTGGATCTGCCACACATGTTTGAAAAATTTTATCGCAGCGGAGGGCGGGAAGCCCACAAACAACGCGGCATGGGTTTGGGACTGGCGATCGTAAAATCGATTGTCGAACGGCACGGCGGAAAAGTGAGTGTCCAGAGTTCATTAGGGAAAGGGAGCACCTTTTATATCGAAATCCCTTTAGAGCAGGATAGAGACTCAGGACGAAAAGTTGTTTGATGCTTACGGGGAATATTAAGAAAAAACAGATATTGTGGTATAATATTTGATTGCATGTATGTCAAATGGATTGGCAGTTTAATCCCAGCGCAGGGAAGGAATCCTGGTGCGCTTTCTTATTATTTATGAAGCGGGTCCGGTTCAGGAGGCGAAAAATTGGAAACTAAGGGATTGATGTCGTTACGAATCAGCCTAGCATCACCGGAGACGGTTCGAAGCTGGTCTTATGGTGAAGTGCTCAAGCCTGAGACGATTAATTACCGCCGCTTGAGACCGGAAAAAGACGGTCTCTTTTGCGAAGCGATTTTTGGACCCACACGAGATTGGCAATGCTATTGCGGAAAGTATAAAAATCCCCGCTACAAAGGCATCGTTTGCGACAAGTGTGGGGTTGAAGTAACTCGTTCACAGGTGCGGCGGGAACGAATGGGGCACATCGATCTAGCGACGCCTGTGGCGCATATCTGGTATACCCGTCGTATTCCCTCTTACTTGGGGTTATTGCTTGATATTTCGCGGCGGAATTTGGACCGCGTCTTGTATTTCGCTCAATATATCGTTACCTACGTGGACGAAGACGCTCGCCAGAAGGCGTTGAAACGGTTAGAGGATGAGATCAGTGTTTCGGAACGCGAAGCCGGTTCGCAGATCAACGCCCAGATTCTGGATATCAAGGTCACCCGTGACCACACGATCGAAGAACTACAAAAAAAATACACCGATTTAAAGGCTCGCTCGGACGAACAGATCGCCGCCAAATTGGAGCCGGTGATGCAGGAGGGGCAAAGCCTAGAGCGCACCCTGCAAGATAACCTAGGTAAGGCGATCAAGAAGAAGATCGTTTTCATCGCCGCCGATCAGGTTGTGGCTGAGGCGGGTGAAACGATCTCTGCTCAACACATCACCAAAGTGCAAACGGTGGTCAAAGAACGTCTGGATGCCCTCGAGAATGAATATCGCGATCAATTGCAGCGTGAATTGGATGAAATCGATGCCGCAAAGGCGGTAGCGCGCGCAGAAGCCGACGAACAGATGGAATGGTTACGCAGCCAGCTCGATGATCAATCCGCCGAAAGCCAGAACCAAAATGCCCGTCTGCGGGATGAACTGCAAGAGTTGCGCGCCTTCACCTTCTTGAGCGAGAGCCGCTACAGGGAATTGAAATCGCGCTGGGGGCAGGTGTTTCGGGCTGATATGGGTGCCGAAGCCTTTTATGACATCCTGCGGCGACTGGATCTGGAGAAACTGGCGCAGGACCTTTGGACTGAGCTGCGCACTTCAAAGAGCAAGCAAAAACGTAAGAAAGCCACTTCACGCCTCAAGGTGGTTGAGGCTTTCCGTCGGTCTGGCAACCGCCCCGAATGGATGGTAATGACAGTTTTACCGGTCATTCCCCCCGATCTGCGCCCGATGGTGCAGCTCGACGGTGGGCGTTTTGCTACCTCGGATTTGAACGATCTTTACCGCCGGGTGATCAACCGCAACAACCGCCTCAAGCGGCTATTGGAGCTCGGCGCCCCGGACGTGATCGTGCGCAATGAGAAGCGCATGCTTCAAGAGGCGGTCGACTCGCTGATTGATAACTCTCAGCGCGGCAAGGCACTCTCGCGGCGCGGCAGGCGCGAGTTGAAATCATTGAGTGACATGCTCAAGGGCAAGAAGGGTCGCTTCCGCCGCAACCTGCTCGGCAAGCGCGTCGATTACTCGGGTCGTTCGGTCATTGTGGTGGGAGCGCAGCTTAAACTCTACCAATGCGGCTTGCCAAAATCGATGGCGCTCGAACTCTATCGCCCCTTCGTGATTTCTCGTCTGGTGGGGCACAATTACGCTGCCAATGTCAAAGGGGCGCGGCGTTTCATCGAACGCAACCGCCCCGAAGTGTGGGAGGTTTTGGAAGAAGTCATCAAAGAGCGACCGGTGCTGCTCAACCGGGCGCCGACCCTGCATCGGCTGGGTATTCAGGCGTTCGAACCGGTGCTGATCGAGGGCAGCGCTATCCAATTGCACCCGCTGGTTACCACCGCCTTCAATGCCGACTTCGACGGTGACCAGATGGCGGTGCACGTTCCGCTCTCCGATAAGGCAGTGTGGGAAGCGCGACACCTGATGCTTTCTTCTCGCAACCTGCTGAAGCCCGCCGACGGCGAACCGATCATCAGCCCCTCAAAGGACATGGTGTTGGGGGTGTACTATCTGACGATGGATGAAAGAAGCGACAAAGATCGCCCGCCCCAGACTTTTGCCGACATGGACGAAGTCGAACTGGCGCTCGCCCTCGATCAGGTAGGTATCCATGACAAAATTCAGGTGATGGTAGAGACCCATTTTGACGACAACAACAACTATCTGCCCGTCGCCGAAGTTCGCCGCATTCAAAGCACGGTCGGTCGGGTTATCTTGAATCGCATCCTGCCGCCGGAGGTGCAGTTCGTCAACACCACGCTCGATAAAGGTGGTGTGAAAGACTTGATCGCTCAGGTTTACGAACTTTGCGGGCAGGATGTAACCATCGAGGTCGCCGATCGGGTCAAGGACATCGGTTTTGAATACGCCATGCGCTCTGGTTCGACGATCGCCGTGGCAGATATTACTATTCCAAAAGAAAAAGCACCCATTCTTGCCAGGTCGCAGCAAGAGGTCGAGAATGTCAATCGTTCCTGGCGGCGGGGTTTGCTGACCGAACAGGAGCGCAACGAACGGGTGATTGAAATCTGGCAACAGACCACCAAGGATGTTTCCAACGCGGTGCGCGACAGCATGGATCCAACTGGTAACTTGGCGACGATGGCGAATTCCGGCGCCACCAAGGGCGGCTTTGGACCGATCTCGCAGTTGGCGGGTATGCGCGGCTTGATGGCTGACCCCGCCGGACGCATCATCCGCCTGCCGATCCAATCCAACTTCCGGGAAGGTCTGACGGCGCTGGAATACTTCATCTCTACCCACGGCGCCCGCAAAGGTTTAGCCGATACCGCTCTGCGCACCGCCGATGCGGGTTATCTTACCCGCCGCCTGGTGGATATTGCCCAGGATGTGATCATCAACGAGGAAGATTGCGAAACGCTCGACGGCATCTGGATTCGGCGCAGCGACGATGTCGCTGGGCAATCCATGTCCGAGCGGCTGTTTGGCAGGATAGTCGCGGAGCGGGTGATCGACCCTACGACCGGCGAGGTGCTCGCCGAGCGTGAGGACATGCTCGATCGTGAAAACGTGCGCCGCATCGTCAACGCCGGTGTCGAGGCGGTAAAGGTGCGCTCGCCACTCACCTGCGAATTGATTCACGGTATCTGCGCCAAGTGTTACGGCATGGATTTGGGCGCGGGAATATTGTCGAACTGGGTTCAGCGGTCGGAATCGTGGCGGCTCAGTCGATTGGTGAGCCTGGCACCCAGTTGACCTTGCGCACTTTCCATACCGGCGGTGTCGCCGCCGGCGGTGACATCACCACCGGTCTGCCCCGTGTGGAAGAGCTGTTCGAGGCGCGCCGTATGCCCAAAGGCGAAGCGGTCATTTCCAGCATTGCTGGGGTGGTTAAAGTGATCACTTCCGATCGTTACAGTGATCAACGCGTGGTGCAGGTGGAGCAGAGCGAGATGGCGAATGACGTGTACGAGGTGCCCGAAAAGTGGCACATCGCTGTCAAAGATGAAAGCGAAGTCTCCAAAGATGAGGTAATCGCTTCGCTCGAAGATGCTACCATTACCGCCCAACACGCCGGAAAGGTGCGCTTGGAAGGGCAGAAGGTGATCGTTGCTTACGAAGTGCGCGAGTTGGAAGAATATGAAATCCCGCCCACCTCGCGCCTGATGGTCAAAGACGGTGACCGGGTTGAATCCGGTCAGGCGTTGACCGAGGGTTCCTTGAATCCGCATACCATCCTGCGCATCAAGGGGCGTGAAGCCTGTCAAATGTACCTGCTCGATGAAATCCAGAAGGTTTATCGGGCGCAGGGGCAAAACATCAACGACAAGCACTTTGAAGTCATCATTCGCAAGATGGTGGGCAAGGTGATGGTGGTGCGTTCGGGAGACTCGAACTACCTACCCAACGATCTTGTCGACCGCTTGGAAATCCGCCGTGTGAATGAACAGTTGATGGCTGAAGGCAAACAACCCGCCAAATATGTGGAGATCCTCCTGGGGGTGACCAAAGCTTCGCTCAGCACTG
>JBBIKU010000094.1:9124-9436 GCA_037445245.1 Anaerolineaceae bacterium | reverse complement strand
ACTCGCGCCAGTTGAGCGGTGACGATTATCAGCTCGGCATTTCGCCCGGCAGACCGGATGTGAGCGGTGAGAAAGAAGCCTACCTGTGGTTCTCACGTTCACGCGCCGGGACGAAATCAGAAGTGAAGATCGCGGCGGTGAAAGAGGAAGGGAAGTACCGGGTGGAAGCCCACATTCCGTGGAGTGTGTTCAATGTTTCACCCGCCAACGGAAAGCGCTTCGGCTTTGCGCTCTCGGTGTCTGATAACGACAACACCGAACAAAACGTCCAGCAAAGTATGGTTTCGAGCGCCTCCGGGCGCCGTTTGACAG
>JBBIKU010000094.1:0-9114 GCA_037445245.1 Anaerolineaceae bacterium | reverse complement strand
CCTGGGGAGAACTGGTGTTAACCCAATAAACCATGAACATCATTCATCCTAAACTACGTGCCAATATCCTGGAAGGCGTGTTCCCCGCCTTTGTGCTCTTACTGACCTCGGTGGTGTTGATGCTGCTGGTGGCGCCGTTTGACATGCTCTTCGACCGCGCCGGCTTGCTGGTGTTCGCACTGGTGCTGCTTGGCGTTGCCATGTTTTGCCTCGACCGCAGCCAGGCGGAAATCTATCAGGAGCAGGAAGTGCCCCGCGCCTGGTTTGGGGCGATGGGCGGGGTGTTCGCCTGGAAGATGGTCGAGATGAGCGGCTATTTGGGCGAAGGCGAACTGGTGAGCACGATGGGGGTGCTGGTGTTCATCATGGCGTGGCTGATACTGACCACGCTGTGGCGGCGTAGCCTGCCGGTGGATCCGCAGTTATTTTTCCTGGTATTGATGTTGAGCTGGGCGGCTTATCTGTTCGTGGCGGGTCAGGTGCAACTGGGGCAATGGCTGCCCTTCATGCACCAGTCGCTGCGCATCAGCGGCTTCCTTGCGCCGGCGGGGGCGGCAGGCACCTTTGCCTACCTGCTATTCAGGCAGCACATGCCCCTCAGCCGCTTCCGCATGGGGGTGTGGATATGGTTCTTCCTGCTAATTGCGCTGTACGTGTTTAATGGGATAGTGGGCTAAACTGTTCTACCTGTTGGGAGCGGTGGCGGCTGCGATCACCTGGCGGTAAAGGTCAGCGATCTTGTTGGTGATGTGCTCCCAGGCGTACGCCTGGGCGTAGGCGGTCGCCTGTTTGCCCAGCTTCTGGCGCAGTTCGGAATCGCAGATCAGCAGCCTGAGGCGATCCGCTAGGGCTGGCGGGTCGTCATCGGGGATGACGAAACCGGTGACGCAGTCCTGCACCAGGAACGCCAGCCCACCCACCTGCGAGGCGATAACCGGTGTGCCGCACGCCATGGCTTCCAGCGCCACCATGCCGAACGATTCGTAATGCGAGGGGACGATCACGATCTCGGCAGCGGCGTAATAATAGGGCAGCGTTTCCTGGCTGCGCTTGCCCAGAAAAAGCACCAGGTCGTCGATGCCCAGTTCCTTGCACAGCGCTTTCAGGCGCACCATCTCGGTGTTCATCGTCTGGTCGTTGTCTTCAGGGTCACCGCCGATGATCGCCAGGTAGTGCGGGCACTCTTTCAGCAAGCCGCCCTGCTCATGCAGCAGCGCCAGGGCACGGATGAGGGTGTCGACGCCTTTGAGCGGTTCGATGCGACCGACGAATAGCAGCATACACTCGTTGGGGGGCACGCCGACCACCTCTTTCGCCTCGTCACCGGGAATGGGGTAGAAGTGGGCGGTGTCGACGCCGGGAGGAATGATCACCAGCTTGCGTATATCGGCGCGATAGAGGAATTGAAGCTGGGCATGCTCGGCGACGGTCGCCGCCACCAGCCGGTCGGCGATCTGCAGCACCTCCTGCTCGCCCTCGGTGCGGTAATCGCCTTCCATTTCGGCCGCGGAGCGCGCCACGCGGTTCTTCATCTGTCCCAGGGTGTGGAACATGTGCACCAGCGGTACCTCCCAGGCGCTTTTGAGTTCCTTTGCCGCCAGCCCCGAGAGCCAGTAGTGGCTGTGGATCAGATCGTAGCGCAGCCCCTTGTGGGCGGCGAATTCCCGAACACCGGCGATGAACTGCAGCAGGTGTTCTGCCAGCCGGGCTTTGGGGAGGGGCAGCTCGGGTCCGGCGGGCACGTGCACCACCCGGTTGCCGAAACCCAGGTCGTGCAGCACGTGGGGGACGTGTTCGTCCTGCGAGCGGGTGAACACATCGACGTGGATGCCGATGCGCCCGAGGTGGCTCGCCAGCTCGCGCACGTAGACGTTCATTCCGCCGGTGTCCTTGCCGCCCAGGGTTGCCAGCGGGCAGGTATGGTAGGAGATCATGGCGATGTTGAGCGGGTTCTCTTGCATAATGGTTGCCTGTTGGTATAATTAGCGCCGCGCCACCGTAGCTCAGTGGTAGAGCAGACGATTCGTAATCGTCCGGTCAAGGGTTCAAGTCCCTTCGGTGGCTCTTTTTGTTTAATGTGGGGGAATTATATCAGGGTAGGGGTAGGTTAATCCTAGCCTCTGGAAAAACGTTGAGTAGCGGCTTATAACCATTCGAGCACTATTTTGACTTTATTCCTTTAAACCATGTTCTATAATCTTGGCGATGACTTCAGAGAAGATAGTTTGCAGGGGCTCAGTTTTTTCGCCTTTTGGTTTATTTATCATCAATTTTAATTCCGTACCTGCTTGTTCAAATCCGTCTAAATCAAGCAGTTTTTGGCGAAAATACTCGACTATCGATTCACCATCTTCAACTTTTTTGATTATCTCAACACATGCTGTATATATACTTTGTTTGAAGACCGCATGGGGAGGATACCCGTATAAGATATTGATGTGGGTACCATTCAGGTCAGCATTTAGCGAGAAACCTTTTGATCCCCAGTGGATCGGATATTTATTTTTCTCGGCAAAATTTAGAATCGATTCAAAGAATGTTTTTCCATTCTGATCAAGCGAAGCTATGAAGGAGGTAGGATTAACTCGAGGTAGAGAACCAGAACTGACTTTCTTTATCGAATCTGTGTCTGCGCCAACCACAAGATCAGTTGAGATTATTTTTTCGCTTTTTTCATTTGTGAAATATTTAAATTCGAGGCAGTAAAAATCAACCCCTTTTTTTCGAAGATATGTGGAGATTTGTTTGACCTCTCTGTTGATTACCTGGGCAATTATGACCAACTTTTGATTTTTATTGAATGCAACGGCTTCATCTTCGGTTAATTGAAAGTAGCTCCTGTGATAATCGGCAAGATTTATATTGTCCTCATTGGTGTATTGCGTGAATATCTCCTCGATTTGTTTGTACTGTAATGCATCAACGAAGGATGCATATTCCAATATTTGCGCGATTGTTTCTCGAGGAGTGCGATCTCTTTTCAGCTCGATAACAAGCGAATCCCCACTTCTGTCAACCGCTAATAAGTCAATTACACTACCCAGATTGGTACTCACTTGGCGACCAATAATAAGAATTGTTTCTTCCTCTAATATGCAATGGGGATTATTTGCCAGCCAGTCTTCAAGTTTTGCTTCGAAATTTTTCAGCTTAAAATCTTGTTCCGCGTATTGGATAAGGGTGTTGTTTGAATCGATTTTGTATATCTTCATAATATGACCTCAAAGACTTACCCGGTATTATTTATCTGATTTAAGTAGTAGCCCATATTATTGTCTGAGATGCAATTTAACCAAAAAGGCTCCCAGCCTGAATAAAACTCCATGGAATATTTTTCAACCTGCCTCGATACTAGCTGCCGTTGCTGGATGCATCACGTCAATTATACATTCAATAATGGATGAGGTGTTGCGGTTATTAGTGCATTGAGCGGATGATCGGCGCGGTTACCGGTTTTGAATTACCCAATGATTGCACCCAGGGAATTGGGCATCAATCGGGCAGGGGTGAATTGATTTGTAGGGGCGACCTGCCACGTCGTCCCTACCGGGGTCGAACCGGTGTGCGTCCCGGCGGGGGTGTCGACAATTCTGATGATTCCGTGCAAATGGTTCGGCATGACAATCAATTCGTCCGGGCGGATTTCGACATTAGTGCGGATGGCGGCAGTTTTCAACCATTCGTGGCGCACAATCTCGCCGAATCGATTCAACTGCACCTCGCCACCTTTGGAGAAACCGCTGTCGCCAACATCCCAGCCGGCTTTGGGCAGCTCGTCCTGGTAGAACTCAAAGATCTTTTCAGGCATCTCGGGCAGCTGATAGATGGTGGATTCGGATGTTTCATTTTGCCGCGGTGTGATGAAACAAGCCGCCAGGCAAAAACGGTGATTGCCCAGCCCGCGGTCGACTTAAATTATCCCGGATGGTGGATTTCTTGAACGCTTACAGGTGGGATAAGACTGGTTAAAACGCCAGAAAATCCGTTACCTGGAATTATAGTGATTATAGCGAAAAAACGACCCGCAATCTACCGCCGGACGTATTAGCCGGCGAATTATGAGCAAATTTTTAAGCGTATGGCGTGGCGGGACTATTTTCTGCCCACCGGCAGGATGTAGAGTGGTTCTTCAGCAGCTGGCAGGTTGAGGGCGCGGCGCACGCCTTCGTCGTCGAAGGCGCCGATCACCACCGTGCCAAGCCCGAGGCTGACGGCTTGCAGATAGACGTTCTGAGCAGCGTGGCCGACTTCCATGTGCACGTAGCGGATGCCGCGCTCACCGTAACGGGCGGTGGTGCGGGCGTACACGGCGCTGAAGACCAGGTTGACCGGCGCAACCCGCACCGGCGACTGGCGCAGGGCGGCGTCGTAAAGCTCCGCCCGCCGGTCACCCTCGGCGAGGCGTTCCAGTTCGTGTGAGTGCGGGCGGTAGCGGTAAATCCCAGCCGGCAGATCGCCGACCTCTCCAGCGACCAAATACAGCTCCAGCGGGAAGGTCGCCCCGGCGGAGGGGGCGGTGCGGAAGCCGCTTTGCGGGTCGCTGACGCCCTGGGCTGCCCATAGCAGTTGTGCCACCTCTGTCAGTGTCAGCGCGCCGGGCTGGTAGTCGCGCACCGAGCGGCGCTCCAGCAGCGCCTGCTCCAGGCTGATACCTAGAGCGCGGTCGAATTGCGGCGGCGGCAGTGCCACGATGCCCGGCGGCGTCTCGGTGGGCTGAGTGGGGGTTGCGCCAACGAGGACGGAATTTCCCGCTTGAGCGGTCGGCGGGCGCTGTGCTTGTTGGGGGATGCAGGCTGTTGCGATCGTCATCAGGCATAATATAGATACCAGTTTTTTCATCGCTCGCCTCCGGATACTTCCCCCCTGAGCATTTGAATTCATTATAACACAGGTCGCGCTGCTGCCCGAGAGGCTTCGTTGGACATTTCGCCGTTGGTATAATACGCTCAATGGCGCTCATTCAAATTACCGATCTTGCCTACGCTTATCCCGGCGACCAGGATCATTCGATCCTGGCGCTGCGCGGAATCACGCTTCGGATCGAAGAGGGCGAGCATGTTGCCGTGATCGGAGCGAACGGTTCGGGTAAGACCACCCTGGCGCGTCACCTAAACGCCCTGCTGCTGCCGAGCAGCGGCGAGGTCAAGATCGCCGGGCTGGACACCCGCCAGCGCGCCAATCATCCCTCCATTCGTGCCACGGTGGGGATGGTCTTTCAGTATCCCGAAGATCAGATGGTTGCCACGGTGGCGGGAGAGGACGTTGCCTTTGGTCCCGCCAATCTCGGGCTGCCGGTGCAGGAGATCCGTCGGCGGGATGCGCTCAAGACGGTGGGGATGTGGGAGCATCGCATGCGACCGCCACATTTGCTCTCGGCGGGGCAGATGCAACGGCTGGCGCTGGCGGGGGCACTGGCGATGCGTCCGCGCTGCATCGTCTTCGATGAGACCACCGCCATGCTCGATCCGCACGGTCGCCATATGGTGTGGGAGATCATCAACCGCCTGCACCGCGAAGGGCTGACGATCATCTCGATCACGCACTCGATGGAGGAAGCCGCCGGGGCGGGCAGGGTGGTGGTTTTGCACCGCGGCGAAGTGGTGCTGGATGGCAGCCCGGTGGCGGTATTCAATGAAAGCGAGACGCTGCGGGCAGTCGGGCTGGATTTGCCGCCTGCCCGGCGCGTCGCCGAGCGGTTGCGCAGCGTCTTTCCGGGCATGAATGCGGAAGTGCTCACCACTGCCGAATTGCTCACCGCGCTGCCACAGGCAGCGCACGATAGGGTAAAGGCTTCTCAACCCGCCGCGCCCGCCGCCTTCGTTCAACCCCCTCCAGCGAAGGTGGACGGGAGAACACTGATCGAAGTGTCCGGGCTGGGGCACGTGTATATGAATGGAACACCGCTGGCGCATCGCGCCCTGGTGGACGTATCGCTCGAGGTGGCTGAAGGGGGCGCCCAAGGGCTGGTGGGGTCGACCGGCTCCGGCAAATCGACCCTGTTGCAGCATCTCAACGGTCTGCTGCGCCCGCAAAAGGGCAGTGTGCGCATCGGTGAGTATGATTTGAGCCGCCCGGAGGTCGACATCCGCCTGGTGCGGCGAATGGCGGGGCTGGTATTTCAGTTGCCCGAATTACAGCTCTTCGAGCAGTATGTCGGTGACGAGGTCTCGTATGCCCTGCGTCAAATGGGGATGCGCCAGACGTTGCGACAGGATGTGCGCTGGGCGATGGAGACGGTCGGTCTGGATTTCGAGACCTACAAAGATCGGCTGAGCTTTCAATTGAGCGGCGGCGAACGCCGCAAAGTGACGCTGGCTTCTGTGCTGGTGATGAAACCTTCTATCCTGCTGCTGGATGAACCCACTGCCGGACTGGATCCTTCTTCGCGGCGTGAATTGCTGCACAACCTGAAGCGACTGCACCGCCGAGGGCTGACGCTGGTGATCTCGTCGCACCAGATGGGCGACGTGGCGGCGCTGGCGGATCGGGTAACGGTGCTGAACGCCGGCAGCGACGTGCTGAGCGGCACAACCAGAGAAGTTTTTTCGCAGGTGGTTCGCCTGAACGACCTGGGTATGGAACTGCCGCTGGTGACACTGGTGGCGGAGGGGTTGCGGGTGCGCGGCTGGCAGATGCCCACCGGGATCACCTCGGATGAGGTACTGTTGGAAGAGATCGAACGGCTGAAATCGGGCGCGCTATGAGCGAATTTGAATTCCTGCGCAACGTCACCATCGGTCAGTACCTGCCGACCGGCTCCGCCATTCACCGTTTGGACGCCCGCGCTCGCATCCTGTGCGCCGCCATCATCCTGGCGGCGGTAACCTTCAGCCCCAATTTGCAAGGGCTTATTTTGGGGTTCGGGGTCATTTTGCTGCTGTTGTTTGTGGCAAGGGTGCCGCTGGGGTTTGCCCTGCGCGGGCTGCTGCCGCCGCTGCCCTTCTTGCTGTTGCTGACGCTGTTGCAGGTACTGTTCAACCCGCGCCCGGAGGCATCGCCGCTGGCGTTTAACGTTGGTCCGCTGCTGGTTACGGTTTCCGATCTGCTGGCAGGCAGCCGTTTGCTGGCGCGCTTTGCAACTCTGGTGCTTGGATTGAGCCTGGCTTCATTTTGCATCTCGACCTCGGAGATGATCCGCGGGCTTGAGCTGCTGCTGGCGCCGCTGCGCAGAGTGGGTATCCCCACCCACGATCTGGTGCTGATCGTGCAGATCACGCTGCGCTTCATCCCTTTTCTGGCGCAGGCAGCCGAACGCATCGCTAAGGCGCAAGCTTCGCGTGGGGCAAGCTGGGGCTCGCGGCGAGGCAATCCGGTTCAACGCGCCCGCCAGGTGCTGCCGCTGCTGGTGCCGCTCTTTCTCAGTGGGTTGCGCCGCGCTGAAAACTTGGCGCTGGCGATGGAAGCGCGCGGCTATGGCGGCGATGTGTTGCCGACGCCGCTGACCGAGATGCGCTTTGCTGCCAGGGATGCTCTGGCGATCGGGGTGTCGCTGGTGGTGATGGCAGCGGTGGTGTTGGTGTGAGCCGCCCCTGACGGACTGGAATCATCCGGCTGACCGGCTTTTCTTCTCGAGGCCTTCCATGAATCGATTCCAGTTGATGATATAACGTTCGTGTTCCCCTTCGGCGATTTTCTCGACTTCGTCCCAGGCTTCTACTTTAAAGAGAGCTTTACGTCCCTCCATCTGCAGCAGTTCAGCCCGGGCGCGCACCTGCATGCCGATGGGCGTAGGGGCAAGGTGACGGATGTTGATTGAGAGCCCAACACAACTTTCTCCCGCTTGCAGATGAGATTGAAGGGCGTTGTTGGCGGCGCCTTCGAGCAGCGCCACCAGGAAGGGAGTGCTGAAAACGGGCGCCAGGCGTTGGCAGTCGAAGGCAGCCGCGCTGTGTATGCGTTCGACGGTCAGCGTTTTCTCGCCAATGAGACCGGGTTCGATCGGCATCTCAACCTCCAAAGGTTATCGCATGGCTACCCATTGCTGGCTGCCATATTTCTGCCGAGCCAATTCTTGAGCGCGCTGCAGCTCTTTGTGGCTATAGCTGCCGACAACGATTTCACGCCCGCGGCTGAATCCTTTTTCCAGGGCGGCGAGCACCTCTTCGATGGAAGCGGTATTGTGTTGGCGGATGAAGGTGACGCGCTTCTTCACGCTCTTGATCAGTTTATCGGCGATCTTGGTTTGGCTGACCGTGAGCAGTGAAAACATGCGCTCCACATCTACGGTGTAGAGAATGGTGCCATGCTGCAGGAAGATGCCACCGCGGCGGGTCTGCGCATTCCCGGAGATCTTACGCCCGTCGACACTGATGTCGTTGATGGGGGTGAAAGTGGCAGAGATGCCGATCAGGCTCAGGGCGTGGATGATGTCATCGCAAACGACGTGGTACGATTCGATGATGTTGGGAGGGAAATGCTCGAGCGGCGTCAGAAGACTGTAGGTGATCTCGCCGTGGCGGTCGTGGTAGACGGCGCCGCCGCCGGTTAGGCGCCGCACCACATCTACCCCGGCGGCACGGCAGGCATCCAGATCGACTTCGTTGTTCAACCCCTGGAAGTATCCGATCGAGATGGCGGAGGGCTGCCAGCCGTAGAAGCGGATGGTGGGGAGTGATTCGCCGGCACGGATGCTTTCCATGATCGCTTCGTCCAGTGCCATGTTGGTGAAGGCATCGAACAGTTGGAACGGGATCATGCGGAATTTCACCCCAGCGCCTCTTCCAACACGGCGAGGATGTCTTCGGGGGTAACGCCGATCAGCTCCGCCCGCTTTTCTTGCAGCATTGTATTCAGCTTTTCGATCAGGTCATCAACTTCCAGAGGGATTTTTGCCCCTGCCAGGCAGGCTTCCAGGGCTGAAATGGTTTCCTCGGGGTGCAGAAAGAAGTCACCCGTCAGCTTCAGACTCTGGATAGCATCGCTGTAACGGACGTCAACCCGCACCATCTTCCCGCCGGCAACCTTGAGGCTGGCGCTACCCTGGCGGACCTCGCTCAAAGATTGGCTCCCTTGCGCTTGCCGATGGCGACTATTTCCACGGTGTTCTCGTCGGCATTCTGGTCGAAGGTTACATCGCCCGATTGCAGCCCGTCATACAGCCGTGGCAGCCGGCCG
>JBBIKU010000093.1:0-9496 GCA_037445245.1 Anaerolineaceae bacterium | reverse complement strand
GCGCGACAGCCAGATCATGAGTAATGTAAAGGTAGGTCAGTCCCAGCCGGTCTGCCAGTTCCTGCATCAGGTTCATGATGCCGGTGCGAATGGAAACATCCAGCATCGAGGTGGGCTCATCGGCGACGACGAAGGTGGGGTTGATCACCAGGGCACGGGCGATCGCCACCCGTTGTCGCTGCCCGCCGGAAAGCTCGTGCGGAAAACGGAAAATGAAAGTTTCAGGTGGCGCCAAGCCCACCAGTTCGAGCAGTTGCGCCACGCGCTGTTCGCGCTGCAGGATATTGCCGATGCCCTGAACCACCATTGGTTCGGCGATGGTGTCAAAGATGGTACGCCGCGGGTTGAGCGATTCGTATGGATCCTGGAAGATCATCTGTACATGCTGGCGGAAGGTTTTGAGCATTTTCCCCTTCAGGGTGGCAATATTCACCGACTCGCCATCCATGGCCATGTGGATGTTACCGGCTGTCGGATCCAACAGGCGCACCAGCAGCTTGCCGGTGGTGGTCTTCCCGGAGCCCGACTCTCCGACCAGGCTGAGACTCTCGCCGTGACGGATGGTGAAGTTGACCCCGTCCACAGCGTGGATGAAATCGGTCGGTTTGCGGAAAAGGCTGCCCGCCAGCGGAAACAGCTTTTGGAGGTTTTCGACTTTCAGCAAGGTTCCGTTGTCGTTAGGGTTCATCGTCCTGCCTCCATGGGATGCCAGCACGCAACATAATGATTATCGCCCAAGTCCCTGAATTCGGGGGTCTGCTCGGAACAGATCATGGTGGCGAAGGGACAACGCGGATGAAAGCGGCATCCCGGCGGCGGGTGGAGCAGGTTGGGGGGTTCTCCGGGCAGGATGGTCAATTTCCGTTTGGGACCCACAATGCTGGGGAAAGCAGACATCAAGCCGTGTGTGTAAGGGTGTAAGGGGTGTTTGAAAATTTCGGTGGTGCTGGCTAGCTCGACCAGCCTGCCGGCGTACATCACGCCCATGCGGTCGCTCACCTCGGCGATGACCGCAATATCGTGAGAGATGTAAATCATGCTCATTTCAAGTTTGTTTTGCAGCTCGATCATCTCGCGCAGCAGTTTGTCCTGCACGATCACATCCAGGGCGGTGGTGGGTTCGTCGGCGATGATGAGGTCGGGGTTGCAGGAGAGCGCCATAGCGATGATCGCTCGCTGACGCATACCGCCGCTGAACTCGTGTGGATATTGTTGCATCAACCTCGGGTCCAACCCGACCAGCCGAAAGAGCGAGGCGATGTGTTGGCGCGCCGCTTCGTTGCTCTCGACCAGTCTATGATTCTCCATGGCTTCGAGAATCTGATCGCCCACCTTGTGAACGGGGTTGAGCGCATTCATCGCCGCCTGAAAGACCATCGAGATGCGATGCCAGCGCACCTTGCGCATCTCCTCTTCCTTCAAGGATATCAACTCCAACCCATCCAGGTAAATGTGCCCACCCTTGATAACGGCATTTTCAGGCAGCAAGCGCAACAGGGTGGTGGCGATCGACGTCTTCCCGCATCCCGATTCGCCGACCAGCCCCAGTGCTTCACCCTTTTTCAGGGAAAATGAGACATTATCCACAGCCCACACATCGCCGGCGCGGGTGGTGTAGTGCATGGTCAGGTCATCAACTTTGAGGATGGTGTCGCTCAATGGTAATCTCCAATCCAAAACTTATGAATTCAAGGTGCGTCTTTCACCGGTCGTCTCAGCGTTTGCGCAGCCTGGGGTTGATCACCTCATCCAGGGCGCGCCCAACCAGATAAAACGCTGCGCACAACAGGCTGATCGAAACACTGGCGGGGAATATCAGCCACCACCTTTGGAAGTCCAGCAGGTAACCTGAATACGAAGTGGTGTAGATCATCAGCCCCCACGACATGCGAATATTGAGCAAGCCAAAAAATGACAGCACCGACTCGGAAAAGATGGCATTGGTGACCGAGAACATCATATACAGGAAAGAAAGCGGCATCAGGTTGGGGATGATGTGATGGGTGATGATGTGGGCATCGTTGCCGCCGGCGACGCGCGCCGCCTCGATATAGGCGCGCACCTTGATCGTCAACGCCTGCGATTTGATGATGATGGTGGTGCCGCCAAAACCACCCAATAAGCCAAGGACTAGCGCCAGGTGAATCAACTGCACATCAATCAGGGAGGAAATCACGATCAGGATGGTAATGACCGGGGTCATGATGATCAAATCCGCCAGACGCATGAAGATGGCGTCGACCAAGCCGCCAAAATAAGCCGAAATCGAGCCGACCGTGGTAGCGACGATGACGGTAATCAAAGCGGTGACGATGCCCAGCATAAAAGCGGCGCGGGTGCTCCACATCAACTGGCTTAGTACATCCCGTCCAAGCGGGTCGGTGCCCAACAGGTGCGTCGCGGAGGGCGGCGAAGGATGATATGCCAGCGTGAGGTCATGCCCGGTGACCGGATTGTAGACATTGGGGTCCCACACAGTGCTCATCAAGATGGGGTGGGCGGTCATGAATAAGAAAAAGAAGACAATGATCCCCAAGCCAATCAAGCCGACTGGATTTTGGCGGAAGAGGTTGTAATTGGATTTCAGCCCGCGCCAGAACAACATCAGGCGCACTTTCCACAGCGGAGTCTCCAGCGCTGCGGTGATGCCGCCGGGACCTGCCCCGTCTGTCATGGCTTCGCATAAAGGAGTTCTTCTTGATAAGTTGTTCATCGAATTCGGTTTCTCCTCTAGCGGGGTTAGGAATAGCGGATGCGCGGATCCAGAAAGGCGTACAGGATGTCCGCCAGTAAGTGTCCGGTGAGCGCCATAATGCCGGTAAAGACCAGGGCACCGATGACCATCGGGATGTCCTGCCGCAGGGCAGCTTCGAGCAGCGTGAGCCCCATGCCGGGCCAGGAGAAGATGGTCTCGGTGATGACGCCGCCATCCAGAACGAAGGCGATTGCCAAAATAAAAGAGGTTGCCACCGGCAAAAGGGCATTGCGGGCGGCGTGACGGTCGCGCACCACTTTTTCGGGCAATCCTTTGGCTCGAGCGGTCATGATGTAATCTTCGCGCTGGGTTTCGAGCATGCTGTTGCGGGTGAGCAACATGATGCCCGCAAAATTGACGATCGCCAGCGTACCGATCGGCAGCACCAGGTGGCGCAGGATATCCAGAGCGTATTGGGCAACGCCGGTGGACGCCCAATAGCCGATGACGGCGGCAACCACCACCGCAAATCCACCCCAGAAGGCTGGTCGGCGCTGCCGGGGATTGAGACGGCGGGTAAAGTTGGATAACACAAACACGAGCAGCGTGGAGATGAATGCGGTCAGCAGCATGCGGTGGAAAACGGTGTTGGCATCGATCGGCGCCCGCCGCCAGAACAAGGGGTCGATGAATTTTCCGATCGGAAACAGCCCAAGGGTGTAGGCAAACAGCCACACCATCATCAGTGCAAACCACGGCAAGAATACGGTGTACAGGCTGACCCCCACCACGGTTGTGCCGTATTCGACCACTCCTCCTCGTTTCCAGGCTAGGATCTTGCCCATCAAAAATCCCAGATAGTACGCCAGGATGGTGGAGGTCAGGAAGAGAACGATGGTGCGTGGGGCGCGCTCGAAGATGACATCCAGCACAGGTTTGGGGTAATTGGAAAACGAAATACCAAAATCGCCCCGGGCGATGTTGCGCAGCCACAAACCGTAGCGTTCGAGCACCGGCTTGTCCAGCCCAAGGTTGGCACGCAACGCCTGGCGTTGAGCAGGCGTGAGGCGCGGGTCGCTCAGCCAGATGTTGCCGTAATCGCCGGGTTGGGCATCCAACAACAAGTAGACCGCGGTTAGAAAAATAAAAAAGGTTAGAACGTTCTGCGCCAGACGGCGGAGCACATAGCGGGTCATCGCAGTCCTCCGCGGCGCGGCGGGATTTTCGGTTCGCCCATCAGTTTGTATTCCTTTCGATGCAGCCTGTTGCTAAATATAATTGTTTATTGCAGGTTAATCTTTCATTTTCAATAAAAATAAATAATGAAATGATGGCAGGTGAAAAACGTCCTTAGCAGAGAGCAAGCTTAACACCAGATCAGCTTTGGCGCCTGCGACCAGCCCAAAGATGGGACAAAGGGGAGGTCAGGTACAACCTTCCTGCCTCCCCTTTTCTTCATTCGAAGCGGGTATTACGCCTCAATTACCGCGCTTTGACGGAAGCCTGAAGCCCAGTACCAGGAGTCTGGTGAGCAGATTGCAGACCACTCAGACTTTCGGAGTAGGGGAACTCGATGCTGGCGCTGCGATAGGCTTCGATAATGGGTGAGTCGAAGAGCAGCACGTAGGGCAGTTCGGTGGCAAGCAAGACCTGGATTTCATCCGAGATTTCTTTGCAGGCTTCGACTTCGTCGCACACCAATAATTGCTTGGCGAGCGCTTCAAATTCCGGATTGATATAACCACCGGCGTTGTTGCCGTCCAGAACCGCCTGTTCTTCGGCAAGAAAGTCATACAGGTAGTCCGGGAAGATGGAGAGAGCCCAGCCGAGGATCCACAGATCGAAGTCCTGTTCGGTGAAGATCTTGGGGAAGATGACGTTGAAACCGGCAAGCTGCGCCGTCAACGGGATGCCGAACTCGTTCAGCCAGGTTTCGATCCAGATGGCGAAGGTGGAGCGCAGCGGGTCGTAACCGGCGCTGGGGGAAAGCATGACCAGCTCGGGCACTTCGGTGCCGTCGGGCATAACCAGCCGCCCGGCTGGGGTGACCATGCGGTTCTCGGCATCCCACGTTGGCTTCTGGTCGCCAGCCCAACTGTAGCCGGCGTTCTCAAGAATCGCCACCGCCAGGTTGACGCGCTCTTCGCGGGTCAAACCCTGCCCCAGTTTCGGGGCTTCGTCGGAAAACCAGGCGGCGTTGCCCTCGGGGACGAAGGTGTAGATCGGGTAAGACACACCCTGAAGGATGGTCTGGGTGACGAACTCTTTGTCGATCAAGACTGCCACCGCCTGGCGGAAGGAACAGTCGTTCATCGGTTTGCGGCGCATGTTGAAGCCCATGTAGCGGATGCCGTTGACCTGGTTTTCGAGTACCTTCAGGTTGGCATCGGCGCGGATACGCTCCGCCAAACCGCGACCCAGACCGAGCGGGTTGAGCACAAAGTCAACCTCGCCTGCCTCAAGCGCCAGAATAGCGGCGTCCTGCGAGCCGTAGTAGCTGTAAATCACGCCTTCGGTGAACGGACCGACTTCGACCACGGTTTCGGGGTCACCCTGGGGATCGCCGAGGATGAACCCATCGCTGGTGCGGTAGGAGCCGTCGGGCCACAATTCGACCGTCACGTCCGAGTCATAGAAATCGGGATTCGTGGTTACTTCGAGGAAGGCGCCCTGTTCCCAGGAGCCGAACAGGTGGGTGCCGGCAAAGGGTTCGCCTTCCGCTTCGTGGGCGAACAAGACCCGCTGGGCTTCGGTTTTGGCGGCTAAAACATCTTCCTCGCTGGCGTCAGCCGCAAGCGCCTTGATCGGGGCGACCGCTTCTTCGACCACCGCCTCCCAGTACGCCTTGGAGAGGATGGGGGCGCTCAAAACGCCGTACTGGTAGCGCGAGAGCCCCGGTTTGGTGTGGAAGTAGTACTTGACGGTGAAATCACCCACTGCTTCCACTTTCTCGAGGAAGTTGGCGTCGTACCATTTGCTCCAGTTGCCAGAAATCAAACCCAGCTCGAGCACGGCGTTGGCGGTGAACGCCACATCTTCAGCCGTGAAGGGCGTTCCGTCGCTCCACTGGATGTCTTCCCGAATGGGGATCTCAACCACCCAGAAGTCGCCTTCCTGCACCAGCGGATCGGGCAGATCGACGGCTGCATTGGGAACAAAGTAGAAGTATTTGTCCGCCAGTTCGTACAGGGTGATGCGGGGCGGCAGCATATAGGCATTCCAGACGGTGTTGTCAGGTCCGTTGGCTGCCCAGTAGTTAAGGGTGGTCACATCCTCGAAGACGCCGACGCGGTAGATTACTTCGGCGGCTTGTTCGGGCTCACCGTAAACCGGTTTACCAAAAACCTTGCTGGCAGCTTCGCGGGCAACCACCTGCTCCGTGACGGCAGCGTAGGTGGACTCTCCGCCGCCCAACGCCAGTTCAGGCAGCGGCAGGCAGGGGATCATTTCCTCCGCCGGGATGAAGGCGGTTGTCGGTGGAAGGGTCTCCTCCGCAGGAGCTGCGGGTTCGCCTGGTGCGGGTGTGGCAGGTTGGCAGGCGCCAAGAACCAGCCCCGCCAGCACAAGCAGACTGACGATTGCGGTAAGTTTTTTATTCATCATACTCTTCTCCTCTGAAATTGATCGGTTTCGGTTGATGTTGGTTGTTTAACAAGTCGACTGAGTGACATACGACAGCGACCACCTCCTTCGTCAATACTTTTGGTGGCAAACACAGCCACGATAAACATTGGGGTAATATGGAATATAGCACAAGTCAAATGTGCAGTCAAGGAAGGCTTAATCGAAGGCTTAATCGACCTTTAACATAGATTTTATTATACTTTGCAGCGACGATCATCAACGACAGGCATCGCCGTAATCGAATTCCTCAATGTTCCATAGGGCACTGCGAGCGGTCACATCCATCTCCATCCCGCAAAAATCGGGTCGGGAGACCGCCATCTTCAGCCGGAAATAGAGCGGCACAGAAGGCGCCTGGTTGACGAACAGGCGCTGAACGTCTTGATGGCGCTGGCGGTAAGCGGGGTGGTCGGAGCGGGTTCGAACGGCTTGTCGGCAGGCTGCGTCGAACTCGGCGTCGCTGTAACCACTGACATTGAAGCCCAGCCAGTTGTTGGCGCGGCTGGGGATCTGCTCGCTGGTGTAGAGTGTGCAGTCCGCCGCCTGACGCCCCCATTGCACCAGGTCGAAATTCCTGCCAAATAGGATGCCATCCGGCGCCGGCGCGAATAACTCGGCAGGATTGTAGTAAGCCGCCTCCACCTGAATGCCGCAGGCTGCCATCGCTTGCGCCAGATGTTCGGAGATCGCCACGCGCAACGGCGCCTGGGTGGTGGTGTAGCGCACCGTCAGCGCCTCCCCGTTGATCACCCCGGCGACTCCCTGCGCCTGGCGCGGCGTTTGCGGGTTTCCATCCACATCCAGCCAGCCAGCTTCTTCCAATAAGCGGATTCCGGCAGCCGGATCATAAGGCAGCGCAGCCAAATCATCGAGATAAAGGGGGTGGGTCGGTGGATAAAATCCGGTTGGGATCGAGGATTGCCCGTACAACAGCCGGTCGATGATCCACTGGCGATCCATGCAATAGGCAAATGCCTGGCGCACGCGCAGGTCAGAGAAGATATCCGGGCGGTAGGCGCCAAAGGGCGAGTAACCCACGTCGTAAGCGGAGAGGCGGATGCCAAAATCTACCTGTTCCCACTCGGGACCCTGCCCAAAGTAGGCTTTCAGCTTGCCGTCGCGCTCCAGTTCGAGGATAGGCTCAAGTTGCTTCTCCAGCACCGAGGTCTGGTCGACGACATCGCACTCGTTGATCAGCAGGGCAGTCAGGTTGTTATCGGCTGGCTCGCCCAAAAAGCGGAAAACCAGGGTTTCGAACTTCGGCAAGCCCTCGGCGGCGCGGAAATAGTTGGGGTTCTTGCGCAATTCGATGTGGTCGCCGCTGACCCAGTTCTGAATCACATAAGCGCCCCATCCCAGCGGTCGTCGGGTAGATTCTTCGGCTTGCAACAGCTCCTCGGCGCTCAAATTTTGCCATTGATGGCGGGGCAGCGGCAGCCAAAACAGGGTATCGTAGTTATCGGGGAGAAAACCGGGCTTGCCGCTCCAGGTAACGGTCGTTTCACCCTCCGCCAGGTAAGAGGCGGTGCGGTGGACATTGTAACGCGACACCGGCGTGGCAGAATCGCTGGTCAACTCAAACGAATAAACCGAATCGGCGGCAGTGAGGGGCGTGCCATCTGACCAGGTAATCCCCGGCAGGAGGTTGAAAGTCACCGAGAGCTGGTCGATTTGCAGCGCGCTGCTGCCATCCCAGGTGAGGGCGCAATCCGGGCTGTTGCAGCCGGCGGGCAGCACGGTAACCCCTGCCGCAAGCGCAACCAGCTCGCCATTGGCATCGATCACTTCATCGCCGGCTGCAACCTCGACGGGCTGGATGCGGGCGTCCCCATCCGCCAGGCTGGGCATCTTTTCCAGAATGACCGGCTGAGTGGTGAACCGACGGGTGTCGAAGGGACCATCGTAAACGGCTTCGAGCACGCTCCACATGGCGCGCGAAGCACCGCCGTAGGGGTAAAGTGTGGTGGGCTCCTGACCCAGGCAGATGACCAGCGAACGCGGCGGCGGGGTTGGGGTGGCGCTGGGCAGGGGCACATCCGGGGTGGGGCTGCCTTGTGTTGTTTGTGAAGGCTGGCACGCCGCCAGCATCATCCCCAACAGAATGCCGATCAAACTGTTTCGCAGCAAGGTTTTATTGCACATGGATTCTCCTCACATACCCACTTCGTGGCACAAGCATATCGGTTTATTCATCATCACCAAAACGCATCCGCAGGTAAGATTCATAGCGGTCGGGGTGCACCTTGCCTTCCTCCACCGCTTTCAGCACCGCACAGCCGGGTGTGTTGTGATGATTGCAATCGCTGAATTGACAATCGGCTACCAGCGGGCGCAATTCCGGAAAGTAACCATCCAGTTCTTCGGGTTCGATGTCCCACAAGGTCAGGCTGCGCAAACCGGGAAGGTCGACCACATACCCGCCGCCTTCCAGTGCAAACATTTCGCGCACCACGGTGGTGTGTCGCCCCTTGGAAGTTGCCCGGCTGACGTTGCGCACATTCAAACCTAGCTCGGGTTGAATGGCGTTCAGCAGGCTGGTCTTGCCGACCCCGGACGGACCGACGAAGCCGGTTAGCTTACCCTTGAGCGCTCGCCGCAATTCAGCGACTCCGCTGCCGTCAAGAACCGAGGTGAGGATCAGGCGGTACCCCAGGCTAGGGTAAACCGAGAACATCGCTCGGGCTTTCTCTTCGCCCACCAGATCGATCTTGTTCGCCACAATCAAGGGCGGGATGTTCTGCCGTTCGCACATCACCAGCAGCCGGTCGAGCATACGCAGTCGCGGTTCGGGCTCGGCGCAGGCAAAGACCAACGCCACCTGATCTGGGTTGGCGACCAGCACCTGCTGATATTCTCCCCAATCGAGCGGCGCCGGGCGCACCAGCGCACTGCGCCGCGGATGCACCGCCTCAATCACGCCGCTGCCGTCTTCCTGCCGGCTGATCTGCACCCGATCCCCCACAGCCACCAGGTCGCCGCCCGCCCTGCTGCGCTTCAGGCGACCCCGCAAACGGCAGGTGATCGTCCCGTGATCGGTCTGCACGCTATAGAAACCTGAACGGTAGCGTGTTACACAACCGGTGAGGCTCTCCTCAGTCATTATTCTTCCAGCGTCTCTACGACCTCCTCCGGTGTTTCGGTTGGCTGGGGTATGGCGGTCGGCAGCGGGATGGGGGT
>JBBIKU010000092.1:0-9564 GCA_037445245.1 Anaerolineaceae bacterium | reverse complement strand
GATTTATCAGCCAACGAGGGAGGCGCACAATTCATTACCAGCGGTGGTGTACCTGGGGGCGGATCAGCCGGTTGTAAATTTCGGCGGCGGCAGTCATGGTCTCTTGGGGGAGTGGGTTGAAATCGACCGCGACAACATTTTCTTCAACCTGGGTGGCGGTTTTTGCACCTGGGATGGCACAACTGACCGCATCGAACATCAATATCCAGCGCAGGGCGAATTGCGTCAAGCTCATCCCGGTGGGAACGAGTTGCCGCAATTTCTCGGCTGCCTGCAACCCGGTTTCAAAATCAACCCCCGAAAAAGTCTCTCCACGATCAAAGGCTTCCCCGTGGCGGTTGAAATTTCGATGATCATCGGGTGGGAAAGCTGTGGTGCGAGTGAGTTTGCCGGTAAGTAGCCCGGATGCCAGCGGGACGCGAGCCAAAATGCCGACCTTGCGCCGCTTTGCTTCGCTAAAGAACAATTCACTGGGTCGCTGGCGAAAGATATTGAAAATGATCTGCACCGTTTGGACATGTGGGTATTCGATTGCCTTGAGCGCTTCTTCCGCTTTTTCAACGCTCACGCCGTAGTACTGCAATTTACCCTGGGCGGTCAGATCATCCAGGACGCCGAACAATTCGGGCATGTAATAGACTTCGGTGGGCGGGCAGTGCAGTTGCAGCAAATCGAGTGTGTCGGTTTGCAAATTATTTAAGCTGCGTTCCACAAACGCAGTGATGTTTTTGCGATTATAGCCTTCAGCGGTGTGCGGATTGAGGCGGCGTCCGGCTTTGGTGGCAATGTAAATGCGCTCGCGGCGCTGCTGGCGAAGCAGCGCCAGCAATTGTTCACTGCGTCCATTGCCGTAAACATCGGCGGTATCGAAAAAGTTGACCCCGAGGTCCACGGCGCGGTTCAGCGCCGCCAGCGAATCTGCATTGTTTACTTCTCCCCACCCGCCGCCAATTGCCCAGGCGCCAAAACTGATTGACGAAACCTGCCAGCCGGTTCTTCCAAGATCACGATATTCCATATATGTTTTCCTCCTGATCATTGTGGCTGATCGTACCTCTAATTAATTATACTTGAAACATTGGGGTATACCCGCTTTATGGATTAAGGCATATAATGGGTGCGCTTTGTGAAATCGAGGTAGAGTCCGCCATCCTGATCGATACCCGAAAGGGAGCATAACTTGGCTGATTTGCATTCAGGTTTTCAAGATGACGAACCAATCCACAACCACAAGGAGAAGATTCCTTGAATGAAGATTTGGTTCATCGCGTTGTTGAAATAGAAACTCATGCGCAGACGATTTATGATACTGCGTTCCAGGAAGCGCAAGAGATAACCCAAAAGGCGGAGCAGGAAGCTCAGGGAATCATCGAAAAAGCTCGCCGCGAAACCCAAGCCGAAGCAGAAAAACTGATCCAAGCCGCCGAAGAACCAGACGAACCGCAACGCATTCTGGCGCAAGCGGAAGCTGAAGCTGCCCGACGTGAAGCCTTGGCGATCAAACAATTTGAGCGGGCTTTACAGTTTGTGCTCCTGTGGGTTGTTGGGCGGGGGTGAAATCTTGGCTGCTCTTGGCGCGGTAAGCAGTTATGCGGCTGTACATTCACGCGTGCGAGTGATGTACGGCAATTTATTGAGTCGCGACGATTGGGATCACCTTTCCAGTATTACCGATGCCGGAGCGCTTATCGAAGCGCTCAAGGGAACGGTTTATGGCGCTTACATCAACCGGGTCAAAGCAGAAGATCTGACCACCCGGCGGGTTGAGTATGAAATGCACAAATATCTGGCTGATGCCTTCGGTGTGGTCATTAAACATATTCCGGATCACGCCCGGGCACTAATGATTCAGTTATACCGCCTTTACGAGGTAGATAATCTTAAAGCCACACTGCGCGGTCTGGTGTTGCGGGAATCCTGGGAGCAAATTCGTTACACGCTCTTTCCCTATGGCAATTCGACCGTGTTGCCAGCGAAAGCAATCACCGAGTCAGGCACGGTTGAGGAAGCGGTGGCGCTCCTTCAAGGCACTCCCTATTACCATACGCTGGTTCATGCACTTGAGCGTTACGAAAAAGAACAGAACCTGTTCCCTCTTGAAGTCGCGTTGGACCTGGATTACTGGCGGGAGCTGTGGCGGCTCTTAAACCGCCTGTCATTGAGTGACCGCCAGCCTACCATGCCCATGATCGGCGGGTTATTGGATATCTGCAACCTGATCTGGGCGCTTCGTTATCGCATTTATTATCATCTTTCTGAAGAAGAGATCATCAACTATACCCTGCCTTTTGGATACAAAATCCATGATGAGCAGATCCAAGCCATTGCAGCGGGAGAGGATATTGTCCGGATCATCAAAGAAGCCTGTCCGGATTTACCGCACCCCGACGAACTGCTTCAGGATCCCTTGCGAGGGCTGCCCAAATTGGAGTTGTGGATGCAGCAAAAGGTATATGAAGCCTGCCATTCTGCCATGCTCGGTTACCCTTTTCATTTTGGAGTGCCGCTGGCGTTTTTACTGCTTACCGAGTATGAAATTCAAGATCTGACCGTACTTCTCGAAGCAGCTTCGCTGCAAATCCCCATTGACCGCTATAAACGTTTCAGGGTGAGTGCCTTGCCCATGGGGTTGACCGTTTGATTACAAAACCAGGTGATTGAGGATGCTATTTACACAAAAAATGAGTCAGATCGGGCTGGTAGTCCCGGCGCAATATGGGTTTCAAGTAGCTGTCCTGTTGAATAAGGAAAGAATATTTCATCAAATCGATAACAGCAACCTCTATACCGACACCGGTCCAGGCTCACCGGAAGACTGGCGCAAGCGTGCCGCGAGTTATGCCAATCTAGAAAACCGGTTGTTGTCGAACATGAAGCTTTTGGGGATTCAACCTGGGGATCAACCAGGTAATAATCTAGCTGCGTTGGAAAGAATGTATGCGGTTCAACCCGAAACGGATCGCTTGGAACGCGAGGTTCTCGAGTTGAGCGACTCGCTGACGGAGGTACAAGATGAATTGAATCTGTGCCAGGGTTACATCCAGCAGTTGGAAGCAATTGTTGACGTGGCGCTCGAGCTACCAGTTTGTCCCAATTCGCGCTTCTTGTTTTGTTTGTTTGGCTTCGTTCCAACTACCAACATAGAACGCCTGCGCGCCAGCCTGGCGCGTATTGATTGTCTTCTATTGCCCTTACAGCAGGGGCAGCCAACCACCTTCGTGATGCTTGCCGGTTCGCGCAAAGATCAAAGTGTGCTGGAACGAGCCGCTCGCAGTGCCTATCTCAATCCATTGAGCCTGCCAGAGGGGATGCTGGGAACGCCTGCCGTTTGGTTGAACAGATTGAAACGACGTATGCAGAAATTGCAGGAAGAAATCCGCAACCAAACCCAGTTGCGAGAAACCTACTGCGATCAAATCCGGTCGCTTTACTGGCGGGTGCACACCAGCCGCTTGCTTGCGACCACGCTCTCGCGCTTCGGGAAACTTCATTATACCTACGTTATTCAGGGTTGGTTGCCTTATCAGCAGCTTTCAGAATTTGAAAAAAAACTCAAAGGGATTTCTGAAGATATCTTGATCGAGGTTCAGGTAGCTGCACGAGGAGGAATGGGGCAGGGCGTTCCGGTAGCATTGAATCACAGGGGCATTTTCCACGCTTTCGAGTCTTTGGTGATGAACTACAACCGCCCTCACTATAATGAAATTGATCCTACGATATTATTGACAATTACTTTTCCAATTCTGTTTGGCTTTATGTTTGGGGACGTGGGTCACGGATTGGTTTTGGTGCTAATAGGTATTTTGCTGGCGAGTCAGCGGATTGGCGTTTTAAAACGGTTTGCCGAACTCGGACAAATTATCATTGTGTGTGGTATGGCTTCGGTCTTGTTTGGCGGTCTGTTCGGTAGTGTTTTTGGACTGGACGATTTGTTTGCGGCATTCTGGATTCGCCCGATGGAAAATATCCTGCACATTCTTATAGTCACCGTCGCCGGCGGGGTGATTCTTCTCAGCTTGGCTTACCTGCTCAGCCTGTATAATCTTGCTATCTCCCGTCGGCGGGGGGCGTTTTTCTTCAGTCCGCAAGGCTTGGCAGGACTGATGTTGTACTGGTCTCTCATCGGACTGGCGGTCGATTTGTTCAATCCTGGCATATTGCCTATACCGAATAGCATACTGACGGGAGTGGGGATTGCCTCGGCTGTGGCAGTCATGTTTTCGGAAGCCCTGACCCACCTGGTGGAGGGGCGCCGCCCGTTGATCAAGGGGGGCGTCGCCACTTATATCGTTCAAGCCTTCTTCGAATTGTTTGAAACGGTGATCGGTTATATTAGCAACAGCCTGTCCTACGTGCGGGTGGGCGCGTTTGCCGTGGCGCATGCTGGTTTGAGCGCAGTGGTTTTTATTCTCGCAGAGATGGTCGGCAGCAGCCAGCACCCCGGCTACTGGGTTGTTGTCATTCTTGGAACCCTCTTTATCATCGGTTTTGAGGGATTGATTGTCACGATCCAAACATTGCGCCTGGAGTACTATGAATTCTTCAGCAAATTTTTCCGCGGCGGCGGCATCCCCTACCAGCCCTTAGAAATAAAATGATCTGTTTAGGATAAAAGGAGTATCCATTATGGTGATCTATTCAATTTTCTTATTCGCCGGTTTGATACCGCTGATACCGGCGGTAATCTATTTCGTTCGAAAGGGGCGACAGTCGCCTGAACAGGCTGTCAGAAAATTAGTGATGGGCTTACAAGGTTTCAATGCTGTACTGGGCTTGATGGCGGCAGGTTTGGGAATCGTGTGGCTGCTTACCCCCTCCACCGTCTACGCCGGCGCGGCAGCTCAGGCGGTGATGCAAGATCCTTATGCTTCGCTGGCAGCGGCTATTTCGATTGGCATGGCTTCTATCGGCGCTGGAATTGCGGTCAGCAGCACCGGTGCGGCGGCAGTTGGGACGATCGCCGAAAAGCCCGAATCATTTGGACGGGCGTTGATCTTCGTCGGGTTGGCGGAAGGGATCGCCATTTATGGATTAATTATTTCGTTCATGGTGCTTAATCGCTAAACGATGAGAATTACCGTCATTGGGCATCCTGAAGCTGTGCAGGGTTTTGCGCTTGCCGGGGTTCACGGGCAGATTGCTACAACCAGAGAAGAAGTTCATCGAGCTTTGGATGAAGTGCTGCAGGATGCGGATATTGGAATTCTGCTCATCACGAATGAGACAGCGGCACTGGCACAAACCCGCCTGGCAAACCTGAAACTTCGCAGCAAGACCCCTTTGATCATTGAGATACCAGGTCCTGCCGGAATACCAGCCGACCAACAAACGCTGAAAGAAATCATCCAACGTGCCATCGGTGTACGTTTCTGATACAGGCTGATCAACAATTTATGTAAACGAGCAAAAAAATGACGCGAACAATCGAAGAAGAATTGCAATCTCTCATGCATTCATTACTTGGCGAAGCCCAGTCTGAGGCGGAAAATTTGAAAGACAAGGCAGCCAAAAGCGCTGATGAACTTTTGCGAAAGGCTCAGCAACAGGCGCTGGATGAACGCAATGCGGCTCTCGCAGATGCCCACCAGCAGGCAGAAGCCAGACGCAGGCAGTTGCTTGCCACTGCGCAGCAACAGGCGCAAATGCTGTGGTTAAAAAAACGAGAGGAAATCTTAGAGCGGGTTTTCAATCGCGCTCAAAAAGAGTTCTCCACAGTAGCTGACTGGGCTGATTACCCGAATGTTTTGCGTCAATTGGTCGAAGAGGCAGTCTCACACCTAGATGTTAAGGAGATCCGCGTGCGTGCAGATCTCTGCAGCGCAAAATATTTGGCGGATGGCACATTGGATGAATTGGGGCGAAAATTAAAATTGACCTTGAGTCTCGGTGAGCCATTGCCCCACGGCACAGGCGTTATTGCAGAAACGCTGGATGGGCATCAGCAATTCGACAACACGCTGGAAGCGCGTCTGAGCCGCATGAAGGACAGCCTACGAGTGCCGGTTTATCAAATTCTGACCGGAGAAACGCCGTGAGTGAAAAAATCGGTGTTGCCACCTGGATCAATGGCCCGGTAATTGGGGTGAGAGGATCGCGTCAGGTGGGCATGCTGGAAATGGTCGAGGTTGGTGAGGATCACCTGATCGGAGAAGTGATCAGCCTGAATGACGACCAGATTACCATCCAGGTCTACGAAGAGACCAGCGGATTGAAACCCGGCACGGTTGTTTATGGCACCGGGTTGCCGCTTTCGGTTGAGCTGGGACCGGGTTTGCTGCGGAGCATATTTGATGGTATTCAACGTCCCTTGCCGGTATTGGAACTGCGCGGCGGTTCCTTCATCGGTCACGGTATTCGGGTGACGCCGTTGTATCGAAAGGACCGCTGGCAGTTCACACCCCGGGTCGAGGCAGGCGAGCAGGTGCAGGGCGGTTCAATTCTGGGTGTGGTGCCCGAAACTCAATCGCTCGAGCATCGGATTCTGGTTCCTCCCGAATCTTCCGGCGTCATTCGTTGGGTGGCGCCACCGGGACGTTACACCCTTAGCGAAACCATTGCCAGCCTGGAAACCCCCACCGGTGAGATGGCGTTGACCATGCTCCAACGTTGGCCAGTGCGCAAGGCGCGTCCCTACCAGCGGCGCAAAAGACCCTCCGAGTTACTGATCACCGGGCAGCGGGTATTGGATACCTTTTTCCCGCTGGCAAAAGGCGGGGCGGCTGCTATCCCGGGCGGCTTTGGCTCTGGAAAAACGATCACCCAGCACCAGGTTGCTAAATGGGCGGATGCCGATGTGGTAATCTATATTGGATGCGGCGAGCGCGGTAACGAGATGACCGAAGTGTTGCAAGAATTTCCCGAATTGATCGACCCTCGCAACAATCGTCCGTTGATGGAACGCACCGTGTTAATTGCCAACACCTCGAACATGCCGGTGGCGGCGCGCGAAGCCAGCATTTACACCGGCATTACCATTGCCGAGTATTACCGCGATATGGGATACCACGTTGCATTGATGGCAGATTCAACCTCGCGCTGGGCTGAAGCGCTGCGCGAGATTTCCGGACGGCTGGAAGAAATGCCTGCCGAAGAAGGATACCCGGCTTACCTTGGAGCGCGCCTGGCTGAGTTTTATGAGCGCGCTGGCTACGTGGAAAGTTTGTGCGGAAAAACCGGCTCCATTTCCATCATCGGGGCGGTTTCTCCGCCCGGCGGCGATTTTTCGGAACCGGTAACACAGCAAACCAAACGTTTCACGCGCTGCCTGTGGGCGCTGGATAAAAACCTTGCCTCGGCGCGCCATTTTCCTTCTGTAAACTGGCTGGACAGTTACAGCGAATATATGGATGAGATGGGCAGTTGGTGGCTGACACAGACCAATTTTGACTGGCAGACACTGCGCACCCAGGCTTTGGAGATATTAGCCGAAGAAGACCGCCTGGATCAGATTGTCAAACTGGTGGGAATGGAGGCGCTCCCTGACGATCAGCGCTTAACGCTGGAAATCTCTCGCCTGCTGCGAGAAGGTTTCTTGCAGCAAAATTCGATGGATGAAGTCGATACGTTTTCCTCGGTGCATAAACAAATACGCATGCTGGATTTATTTCTTCATTTCTATCGGCGCGCCCGGCAACTGATCGAAAAAGGAGTACACATTGATGCGCTTCAGAATTTACCTGTAATGAACACTCTGATCCGGTTGAAGTCCGATGTTCCTAACGATCAGCTCGATAAGCTGGATGCAGTTCGCAAAGCGCTAGATGAACAGATGGATGAGCTGGAAGAGGAGCTTGTCTGATGAGTAGGGTGATCGAGCAGGGCGGTAAAACCGTGTGCGGGGCAGCCCGGGTAGAAGGTCCGATTGTGGTTGTTGAAGGCACGGGCAACGTTGGCTTTAACGAGATGGTCGAAGTGGTGGACACCAGCGGGCAGGTGCGCACCGGTCGGGTGTTGGAGACGGGCGAAAATTTTGCGGTGGTGCAGGTCTTTTCGGGCACCACCGGCTTAACTGTGGAAGGCAGTCTGTTCCGCTTTCATGGCAAGCCGCTGCAAGTTCCGGTTTCTGAAGAGATGTTGGGGCGAGTATTTGACGGCTTGGGCAAACCGATCGATGGCGGTCCCCCGCCACTGGCAGAAAAGTATGCTGATATCAACGGGCAGCCGATCAATCCGACCGCCCGTATTTACCCACGCGATCCCATTCAAACCGGCATCTCGACCATTGATGGGTTGAACACATTGGTGATGGGACAAAAGCTCCCCATCTTTTCGGGCAGCGGTTTGCCTCATGATCAACTGGCGGCTCAGATCGTGCGTCAAGCTGTGCTGGGGGCGTCCACCGCAAACCAATCAACCGACGATCAGGATTTTGTGATTGTGTTTGTCGCCATGGGTGTCAAGCACGATGTGGCAGAGTTTTTCCGGCGTTCCTTTTTAGAGAGTGGCGCCTTAAATCGAGTTGCGATGATTCTCAATATGGCGGCTGACCCACCTGTGGAAAGGCTGGTTACGCCGCGGGTGGCGTTGACGCTGGCGGAATATCTGGCGTTCGAGTGCAACCTGCATGTGCTGGTAGTTATGACGGATATGACCAATTATTGCGAAGCGCTACGGCAGATTTCCAATATCCGTGGCGAGGTGCCCAGCCGAAAAGGTTATCCCGGATATATGTACAGTGATCTTGCTTCTCTGTATGAGCGCACCGGGCGCATCCGTACCAGCAAAGGCTCCATTACCCAGCTTCCGATTCTGACCATGCCCAACGATGATATTACTCATCCGGTTCCCGATCTGACCGGTTATATCACCGAAGGGCAGATTGTGCTCAATCGCAACCTCATGCAACAGGGCATTTATCCCCCCGTGGCGGTGCTCCCCAGCCTTTCGCGCTTAATGAAAGACGGCATTGGCAACGGACGCACGCGGAGCGATCATGCCAACCTAGCTGCTCAATTGTACGCCGCTTATGCCCATGTTCAGGATGTGCGCTCGCTGGCGTCGGTGATCGGGGAAGAGGAAATGTCGGCGCTCGACCAGCAATATCTTGCCTTTGGGCGTGCTTTCGAACAAGAATTTATCAGGCAAAAAAGCACAGAAAGTCGCTCCATTCGAGAAACGCTGGATATTGGTTGGAAGCTGCTCGCATTGCTTCCCCGCTCGGCGTTGACCCGCCTGACCGAATCTGAGCTCGCGACGTACTACTACGCGGAATGATATGGCGCGCATCAATGTTGCCCCTACCCGTAGCAACCTGCTGCGATTTCAAAGCGAACTGGCTTTTGCCCAGAAGGGGTATGAAATTCTGGATAAAAAGCGGGAGGTGTTGACGGCAGAGTTGATGCGACTGGCGCACGATGCGGATCTACTGCAACGACAGGTGTGGGAGCAGCTCGAGGCGGCTTATCGCGCTTTGGAGGATGCGCGACTGAATATGGGGCAGGAACGGGTGGAATGGGCTGCCCTGGCGGTCAATAAAACCGTCGAGGTGGACATTCGCAACCGGGGTGTGATGGGGGTGTTGATCCCAACGGTGGAGCCGCACGGTAAGCCGCTGCAACTGACCTA
>JBBIKU010000091.1:0-9734 GCA_037445245.1 Anaerolineaceae bacterium | reverse complement strand
AGATTCTTGTCGGACAGGATCAGGTACTGGATTCTGCCTGCCGCTTGTTCCTCAAGCAGATACGCCCGAACTGCTTCACAACTGGCATTGTCGAACACCAGCAGGTCGTAAGGCAGGTCGCTGTGAGCGTAGATGCTGTTCAAGCAAGCTTTGAGCACTTCCAGCATATCAGCGAAGAATCCACCCAGAAAGGGGATGTAATTCAGCACCGCCACGGTGATGCGAGCAGGTTTTGCCACTCTCTTGGCATTTTTGGCTGGATTTTGCCCTACACGCATACGTCCTCCCGAGCAGCCCATGATTTTACCATCAGAAGGTTGGGATTCCCGGCAGCATAGAAAATACCCATCGTCATGTTTTTTTCCTCCGGCGCGCCTTCAACCACGCCCGCACCTCTCCGTACACCCGGCGCGGGTGATACACGGCATATACCAGCGTCGCCAGAAAAGCGAAATGCAACCGCACCAGCGGGAAAATTTCAACCTCACGCCAGAATTTTTGCCAGGTCAACGGTTGGCGGCGCACCACACCATCCACCACCCGGTAATCTGCATCGAACAGGGTAAAAACCCGGCGCGCCCCGCCCGCTATACGGATATTTTCGGCGGTCTCCGGCAGGCGATAGTGGGGTTGTCCACCGGGAAGGTGGCTGTAATCGTGATCCTGGTGAACGATGCAGATCGCCTCCGAAGCCTCCACCAGCGCCCAACCGCGGTAGCGGGCTTCAAAAAGCATCCAGTTATCCCAGCCGGCTCTACCGATCGCAAAATCGGGCACGTGATTAAAGCATGCTCGTGGATATACGAAATAATCGCTTCCACCGGGCGGGTGGCGCCTGCCTTTCTGCTGCACCAGCCTTGCCAGGCGCTCTTGCCAGCCATCCGAAAAATCTAAAGTCTGACGGATGTCCACATCCCAGCGCTGCCCGACAACCAAAAAACGATCTTGCTGCGCCTGCACCTGACGACACACCGGAACAAAATCCGGCATCAAGAGGATGTCGGTATTGATATAGCACAACAATTCGCCCTTGCCCGTCTGCCGCCCAAGGGTAAAGATCGAACTGACCAGGGGCGTCCCGTTGGAATTTCGACGCACTTCCGGCAACCAACGCACCCCAAACTCGGCAGCGGTCTCGCCCATCCCCTCTTCGTCGCCGATCAGCAGCACTTCCACCGCTTTGCCGAATTGTAACCAGGAACGGATGGCATTGCGCTGAATGGTCGCAATGTGCGGATTGGTGAAGGGTTTGGGGGTGGTGAAAATGGTCAGGAAGGTCATGGGCGTTTCAACCTCGCATCGACATCCCTGCCAGATTTATGTTGCACCGCCGCATTGATCCGAGCCAGTTCCGGCTCGCGTTTCATCAATTTCAACACCTGTTTCCAGCCAAAGTCGTCCCGGTTGTTGAAGCGGGCGTAGACCAGACGCACCATCTCAAGGTCCGGCAGGGTATCCACCGTCCAGCGCATCTCGCCGTAATCCAAATCGCTTTCCACCACCATCACCTTGAACCGTCCTTCTTCTTCATACAGGTAGGGCATGACATGCTCGCGGTGGTGAGCTTCGCCAGCATCGCGCCAGGCGCGCTCCAGTGCGGCGAAGGTGCACACTTCGGTATCCAGTCCGATGGGATAGGTACGTTTCCAGGGTGGCGGCAGACGATTAGTCGCAAAGTCGACCCCCGAATAGAAAAAGGCTTGCAGGGTGTGATCGATGACATCCGGATCAATCAACGGGCAATCGGCGGTGATGCGGACAACGACACCGGCTTCAAATTGCTGCGCCGCTCGATAATAGCGGTCCAGCACGTCGAACTGGCTGCCGCGATAGAGCAGATAACCCCGCTCACGGCACAACGCAGCCACCGCATCATCGCTCGGCTCATCCGTGGTGGCTACCCCCACCCTGTCAACCAGGCGGGCACGGCGGACGCGTTCGATCACGCGCACCAGCATCGGCTTGCCGCCAATGTCCATCAATACCTTGCCCGGCAGGCGACTCGAACTCATGCGCGCTTGGATGATCGCCACCGTTTTGCGTTCACTCATTGGTTTTGTCCACTTTCTCTTTCGCCAGTGCCATTGCGTACGCCTTCCACAAGCCCTGCTGGTTTATCGACCAATCCGCTCGCTCTTCTGCCAGCTTCCGGGCTGCGCTGCCCATCACCTTAAACTCATGTTCTTTTTGAACCGCCAACACCATCTTCGCCGCCAAATCCACCTCGTCGCCGTCCCGGAAAAGCCAGCCCTGCTCGCCGGCAGTGATCCATTCCCGATTGGAAGGGATATCCGAAACCAGCACTGGTAGCCCGCAGGCGAGCGCCTCCATCAAAGAGACCGATGAGCCGTCGCTGTGAGAGGCACTGAGATATAGATCCGCTGCCCGGTAATACTGCACCAGATCATCATTGTCGACCCGTCCGCCAAAATGGACGCGGTCGAGGAGGTTGTGCTGCGAAAAAGTTCGGTGGATCGATCCTGCCAGACTGCCTTCGCCCAGCAGCAACAGGCGCAGGCGCGGTTCGGCTTCAGCGGCAGTGGCAAACGCTTGCGCCACGTGATCCACCCCGTACAGCGCCTCCCACGAACGCAGGGAAAGTATCACAAAGGCATCCTGCCAGCCGAGACGCCGGCGCAGGTTCGCAGTTGGCGCGGGGGAAAAATGTGTCAAATCCACACCCCAGGGAAAAAGCACCGTGCGCTGTTCAGGAAAACCAAACTGCCCTGCTTTCTGTCGCACTGCGCGGCAATCGCCAATCATCACCGCGCTGCGCTCCAGCGTGTAACATGTCACCCAGCGGTACCACCCATTGCGGTCAGCATCCACCAGTAAATCAGATCCCCATGACATGCTAACCAGTGGCTGGTAACCGCTCAAAGCGGTGAGAAAGGCGGCAGTGTGAATTGATCCAGCGTGCACCACATCCGTTTTGATCCGGCGCAACACTCGCTTGAGGTCGAACAACAAAGCCGGGTAATCGCGCCAGTGGGCAGGACGTTCCCCGCCACGCCAGCGGATCGGCTGCACGGCAGGCGGCAGGGAACGTTCCTCGCGCGGCAGCCCACGTCGTTCCAACCGCAGCGAAAAAATCTCGTGTTCGCTGTCAGCCAGTGTTTTGAGAAAGCGATGATCGTGCGGGCTGTAGTCGCGGGTGAAATACAAAATGCGCACTAGGCACCCAGATCAGTCCAACGGATTTCTTTGCCGGCAGGCAGGTTTATCAGCGCCTTGCAACCGATCACAGCCTCGATCTCATGAGGTTGAATGGCGCCTTTCACCGCCGGACGCAGAACATCAATCAGTTCACGGCTGATCACCTCGCCCGCCTGAATATCGCGCGCCGCACGCAGGCAGCGCCGCTGCAAGACGACCGTTTCCTGTTCGTTTTCCGTCACAAATTTGTCGCCGCTGCCGAGCGCCCGTTCCAAGCGGCGGGTGTTCTCGACCATCTCCGCCCAATCGTTCGGCTGCATAGAAAAGGCGTGATCAGGTCCCTCGCGCTGGCGATCGTCGGTGAAATGTTTCTCGATCACCCGCGCCCCCAGCGCAACCGCTCCCAACACGGTAGCATGACCCGGGGTGTGATCGGAAAGTCCCAGGATCACCTCAGGGAACAAAGAGCGGTAGGTATTCAAAACCCTGAGATGAATGTGCTCGAAATTTTCAAGGCTGCCAGTGTAATTGGTGTTGCACTGCAGCAACACCAGTTGCTTGTTGATCGCCCGAATGGTATGCACCGCCCGTTGCACGTCACCGATGTTGGCAGCGCCAGTCGCCAGCAGCACCGGCTTGCCTTTTTGCGCCATCCGTTCCAGCGCTTCGAGCCAGTTGATATCGCCCGAGCCTACCTTGTACGCCGGAACATAGGCGTCCAGCATGTCGATGGCATCGAAATCGTACGGTGAGGAAAAGTAATGAATGCCCACTTCGTCACAGGCATCCTTCAGCGCCGGTGTCCAGTCAAAGGCAATCGAGGCGTCCTGGTAAATCTGGAACACAGATTTCTTCCACTTCGCCTGGTGCGAAAACTGCCCGCCCAGACTGCGAAACCCATAATCCGAGACAATCTTGGGAGCCTGAAAATTCTGGAATTTGGCTGCGTCAGCGCCGGCTTCCTTTGCCAGGCGGATAAGTTGCTGGGCGCGTTCCAGGCTGCCGTCGTGATTGGCAGCAATATCAGCAATAAAATAGGTTGGGTGTCCATCTCCAATCCACTGGTCACCAATCTTGAATTCCATCACGAGCCTCCCTTCTGATGATCAACCTCCACTGTTTTTGAGCCATAGCCCCGTAGTCGTTGCGGATAAGCAGCGAGGTGCAGCGCATAAAAGCGATCCAATCCCCGCTGCAGATCCGGAAGCCCATCGTCTAGATCCCGCTTCAATTTATCCACCCGCAGGGTGAGATTCGGCGAGCGGGCAGCGCGCAAACCGCCCTCTCTCCAGGATAGCGGTTGAATGAGCGACTCGTCCAACCCGAAACGGCGGGCAATGGCACAGCCAAAATCATACTTGCTGATGGGTTGCGGGCTGACGACGTGATACAACCCCGTCAGACCACCCTCGAGCATCCTCAGCAGCACATCCACCAGATCGTTCACCAACAGCGGGCAAAAATACACGTCGGCAAAACCGTTGACCTGCTTGCCGGTAGACAAATTATAAAAAAACCACTCCGCCAGGCTGCGCTGCCCGTGCAGACTCCAGCCATAAAAATTTACCCGGGCGATCAACGCAGCCGGGTTGGCTCGCATCACCGCCCGCTCGCCCGCCAGTTTGGTGCGGGCGTAATCATTGATGGGATTGGGCGCATCCTGCTCGTGGTAATCCCCGTGTATACCATCGAAGACAGCATCGGTTGAGATGTGCACCAACCGGATGCCAGCAGCGGCGGTCAGAGCCGCCAGTTCAGCCGGCACGCCGGCGTTTAAGCGCTGCGCCAACGCGGGATGTGCTTCGCAGGCATCCACATTCGCCAACGCCGCGCAGTGAAGCACCACATCTGGGCGAACGGTTTGCAGCAATCGGGCAGCCTCGCTCTCCCGAGTCAGATCACCGCGCAGCACTTCAAAAGGAACCCCGTTGAGCGGGTTTTGATGAACAACGCCAATCACCTGGTGTTGCTCACAGGTCTGAAGTGCAAAATTCAATCCCAGCAAACCGCTGGCGCCAGTCACCAAAAAACGCGTCATTCTAATCGTCCCGCTTCGAATGCGGCTTCGATCGGAGCTATAATCTCCCGAATGCGTTCGATTGAGAGCCAATCACTGTTCTCGTTGCTGGTATAGCGGAAACCATCCGCAAGCCGCTTGCCGCGTTTTTCCCATTCCCTGCCAAACCACAGCGTCTCTGCCGGTTGCACCACATACATATCTTCCAGGTCGACGGTTGTGCGCGCTTCGTCTTCTGAGATCAACACCTCGTGCAATTTTTCACCGGGACGGATCCCAACCACTGAAATCTCTGCATCCGGCGCAATTGCCATTGCTAGATCCACCACGCTCATACTGGGAATCTTGGGCACAAACACCTCACCACCGCACATCTGCTCGGCACAACGGATCACAAAGCGCACTCCCTGCTCCAATGAGATCCAGAAGCGGGTCATGCGTTCATCGGTAATGGTGATCTTGCCATTTTGACGCTGCTTGAGAAATACCGGCACCACGCTGCCGCGGCTGCCAACCACGTTGCCGTAGCGCACACACGAAATGCGGGTCTGGCTGCCGGCGGCATAAGCATTGCTTTGAACCAGCAATTTTTCAGCCGCAAGCTTGGTAGCCCCATAAAGATTGACCGGGTTGACCGCTTTGTCGGTGCTCAAAGCCACCACCCGCGCCACCCGAGCATTCAACGCTGCCTCGACCACGTTTCCGCTGCCCAGAATGTTGGTTTTGATCGCTTCCATCGGATTGTATTCGCAGGCAGGCACTTGCTTGAGCGCGGCGGCATGGATCACCACATCCACCCCGTTGAACGCCCGCTGTAAACGCTGAAGATCGCGCACATCGCCGATGAAATAGCGCAACGAAGGGTGATTGAAGCCAGCCACTTGCATTTCATGTTGTTTCAACTCATCCCGGCTGTAGATGATGATTTTGGCGGGGTGGTGCTCGTTCAGCATGATCTCGATAAATTTCTTGCCAAACGAACCGGTTCCACCGGTGACCAGCACTGTTTTCTCGCTCCAGTTCATTCCGTCTCCTACATTGGTTCGAAGATCAATGATTGCCCTGCCAGTAATCGCATCTGCCTGCCGGGCAGATCAGTCAATACGGTAACGCATGATTGGTCGCGTCTCCGCCCGCCGCAACACTTCTTCAAAACCCGCCTGGAGGAACGCCGAAGCCAGACCGGTGTAAGCGTACACTGCCGGGTAGCTATCTTTTTTGGGCTGCATGGGGTAGGCTTCGACGATTTTCGCCCCGTTCTGGGCGGCAAAATCGACCGCTGCTTTGATCAAGCCGATCATCATCCCCCGTCGCCGGTAAGCGCGGGCGATATAAAAGCATACAATCGACCAGACCATTTCTTCGTCCACTCGTTTCAGGATGCGCGAACGCTCCAATCTGTGAAAAACCGAACGCCGGGCGACCGAGACCCAACCGACCGGCTTTTCTTGATCATACGCCAGGATACCGGGAATCTCGTTCGCTTCGACGATTTGCTTGAAAGCAGCCTTGTTCTTTTCGCCAGCGCTGGTAGAAAAATCAGCCTGCTTCATGCGCCACCACATGCACCAGCAACCACCTGCCGCGCCGTGCGCGCCGAATAACGCTTCCAGATCACCCCAGCGCAATGGGGTCAGCGTATGGTAGGTCAATTCGGGTAAAGGTTGCGCCGTTTTCATTTTGCCTCCCTTCCAGCGGGCTTTTGGATCACGATCAACGGGTACTGCCCCTTTTCGCCAAAAAATCGAGGGAATCGCTCTTCAAGCCAGTACAACAGGCGCAACCACAGCCGTCCGCCGAGCGGACGGTAAACCAGCGCCCGCAAAAACCGAACGCTGACGCTGCGCCAGACCACAATGCGGTAATCGATTCGTCCTGCAAGTTCACGCCGCAGCCACTCGGCGTCCAGCTTTGCCACGTAGGTGCCGCTTGGCGCGGCAGCTAGCTGATGGTTCGGTTCAAGCACGCCGGTTTGTTCATTTTGATTTTCTCTGCCGCGCAGCCTGGCAATACGGATGCCGAGCCACTCCATCAACCGAACCAGCCGGCGGGTGGCTATCATTAGCGGCGAATGCGTCCAGCCATTGACGATTACCCCACTGCACCCAGGCTTCAGCATACGGTAAAGCTCCAAATACGCACTGGGTTGTTCCGCCGCCGGCAAATGATGCAGGGTGTGCAACGAAACCAGCGCTTCAAATGCCTCGTCCGTGAACGGCAGATGCGCAACATCAGCGACCACAAACAAACCGTGCGCGCCAATGCGCCGCCGTGCCTCTTGCAGCGCAGTGATTGAGATGTCCAGGCAAACCCGGTGCACATATCCCTCCGAATAGGACAGATACTCGGCATACTGCACCGGACCGGAACCGGCATCCAGCATGAACTTACCATCAGGCTTCAGATAACGATTCACCCGCAGATGGCAGCGATGAATATACTCCTGTGATACCGGGCGCAGATCCTCATAGCGGGCATTCTGATAGTGCTCTTCTTCGACCACCTGCCAGCCGACCTGGTCGTAGAATTGCTGCACTTGTTTCTTGATTCCGGGTTCAGCCATACTAACCCTCAACCCGCACATTCTGCCAGTCAATGGGCTTACCCACCAGATAGTTAAAAGTGTCGGCGTACTGTTCCATCCCCTTTTTAGAAAGCACCTTGCTGAGCGGGTTGGATTTGTAGTCTTCCCACATGCGCACCAGATGCCACGGGAACGGACGCGGAAATTCGAAGAAGAAACGGTAAGCGTACTGCCAGGCAAGCTCTATCTTCTCATGGCTCAGACGATGTTTTTCGGGCGCCGCCAGGATCTGACCGAGCTGTTTGTAATAGCTGACCCACGTATCGGGGTCAAAGGTGAAACCGCGCCCGCGGTAATGCGTCTTGCCGGTCACGATCACAGGCAAACCACTCATCGCCATCTCCAAACCGACGGTGGTGGTGTACACCAAGCCGGCATCGGCTACCGCGATCAGATCATAGGTGTTCGTCTTGTCAGCGGGTTTAATCAGGCGAATGTGTTCAGGCAAATTGGGCAGCACATTCCGCACCACATCAACCATAGACAAGCCGTGTGTCAATACCTCGCCAGGGTGCACCCGAATCACCAGTTGAACATCCGGCTTGCCGATAAAATATTGCACCGTGCGAGAAATCCATTCCCCCATGCTGCGGCTGAAGATTTGCCTCCCCAGCGTCAGGCTATCTCCCAGAACATTGGTTGCCAGCACAACCACCGGACGGTCGTCCAACCCCAGTTCTTCCCGTACTTTCTCACCCCCGCGCTTCGGTGAACCCTGCCAGCGGCGCGAAAAGTTCTCCCACGGTTTGGCGCCCTGTCGGGCGGCAAAGAGGGCGCGCAAGCGCTCCATTTGTTTTTTCTTAATCGGCAACGACTGGCGCGCCTTCCACATGGCGTCGGTCTCCTGGCGCATCACCTCGGCATTTTGCGCTAGCCAGATGCGTTGCCGCTGATCGCCAAATTCATAAGTGACCACCGGGATCTTCATATGGCGAGCGATCCGGTAAATCACCCCCATTTCCTGGATAGTGCCGTTGGGCACGATCACAACCTCCGGCTTCTGAACCGCAAACACCGCCAGCGCCGTCCGCACCGCCTCTTCGTTGCGCTCCAGGCGCATGCGATAGATGTCGCTTTCGGGATCGACATTCTCAACCTGCAGCGTATACTGGGTGTCGTAGGTCGTCACCAGTTCGACGATTTGCTGCACCGCATCCGGCAGCGGCTTATAGCCGGTTCGAATATCGGGGAACGGGACGATTTTCACCAACGACGATAATTGCCGCAGCACTTTTTTGGTATAGGCGTTCTGACGGCGATAATCAAAGCGGTTGATGGCAGTCTGCCAGTCGGAATAAGGCAGATAGCCGAAAGATACCTTATGTCCCAACGTCGCCAGGGTCACGCTCAACAGCGCGGCATGTTCGATCCAGTAATGCAGGCTGGCGAAAACAAACACCTTGCGCGCATTGGGATTGTCTTTCTGAAAATGGGTTGCCTGTGCCATCAATTCCGGGATGGCTGCCTGTAAATTTTTTAGGGAATAGCGGCTTTGCAGCGGGCTGCCGCGTTGCCGCACCAGCCAATACAACTCAGCCGTAAACGGAATCTGCCCCAATACGTTCTTGATGCTGTCCTTACGGGTTAGGGTCATGTCTGCTCCGTCTCGATCGTCCATTCCAGGCGGGGGCGGATGGCGCCCAGGCGAGGCTCCAGCCACTGCATCCCCGGAGCACCAGCTCCGTCTACAGAAAAGGCGAGCGCCCTTTCATCTTGAAAATAACGCCTGACCCGAAAAGTACTGGCGTTGATGCCGATCACATAATGCCCTTCATTCAAGGTGTCCGCCGGGATGACACAGCGGCTGCAGTAGCGACCCGCCGGACGCGTCGAGAACCGCTCAAAATGCGCCGCCGAATCGGTGTCAAATGAAGTAAAAATCATTTCGCCCCGCGTGCTGATCAGATAAATACCCACGCGCAAACCGGTGGTCGCCGCCGACAAAACATACTCGATTTCGATCGTCGCCGCTTCAAC
>JBBIKU010000090.1:4280-9746 GCA_037445245.1 Anaerolineaceae bacterium | reverse complement strand
CTCCAGTAAGTATCTGGAATCCCACAGCCTGAACTTGGAAGCGCCCTATTGTCTGTGCGTGGTAGGTGAGAACGCCATCCAAGTGCTGGATGAGCTGTCCCATGCCGAAAAGGGGATTATCAAAGCCCTGGAACAATCAGGGGAGTGGTCCACCCCGCTGGGGAGCTACTTCACCGCGCAACCGCTCGGCACACAGGGTAGGATCGCCTTTGTCTATCCGGGTGGGTTCAATTCTTACCTGGGGATGGGCAGTGACATCTTTCGCACCTTTCCGGGACTGGACGAACAACTCTCCGAGATCACCGATGATATCGGCGCCGCCATTCACGAGCACCTGCTCTACCCACGCAGCTTCGAAAACTTGAACGGTGAGCGCATCAACAGCCTCGAGGCAGAATTAAACCGCGACGCGGTGGCAATGCTGATTTCCGGGACGACGCTTTCAGTACTCTATACCACCATTTTGCGGGATTATTTTGGCGTCCAGCCCAGCGCTGCCTTTGGCTACAGTCTGGGCGAGATCAGCATGCTGTTTGCCAACGCAGCCTGGCGCGACGGCGACCTAATCAGCCAACGCCTGAAACAATCCGCTCTGTTCCGCACCCGCCTGTCCGGAAGGCAGGAAGCGGTGCGCGAGCATTGGGGACTCGCCGGCGGCGGGACTCACCCCGCGCATGAGAGCATCTGGAGCAACTACCTGCTGATGGTCGCCGCGGAGAAAGTGCGCCCGGCGCTGGCGCAGGAAGACCAGGTCTACCTCACCCACATCAACACCCCCCGTCAGGTCGTGATCGGCGGCGACCCGGCGGGATGCCTGCGAGTGATCGAACGGTTAAAATGCCCACACCTCAAGGCGCCCTTCGACCACGCCCTGCATTGCGAAGCCATCCAATCCGGGTATGCCGAGCTGGCTGTATTACACACCCTACCGACCTACCCCAGCAAGGTGGCATCTCTTTACAGCGCGGCTGATTTCGCCCCGCTGCAACTCGAATCGCAGGTGGTAGCACACAAGATCGCCGGCATGCTGGTTGAATGCCTGGACTTTCCCCGCCTGATTCGGCAGGTATATAACGATGGCGTCCGCATTTTTCTCGAGCTGGGGGCGGGCGGAAACTGCTCACGCTGGATCAACGAGACCCTGAAAGGCGAACCGCACCTGGCGACGACGATCAACCGCAAGGGTGTGGATGATTACGCCTCGATTTTGCGTGTGATCGCCCGCTTGGTCAGTCATGGCGCAGCGGTGGATCTATCCCTGCTTTACCAGCGGGAAACCATTTCCGGTTACGGATTTCTCGTGCCCTGCGATGCGCCTGTCGCAGGTTATCAAGGTAGTATGCGATGACAAAGATGAAGACATCAGCGGCAACCGACCTCAACGCGGTTGTCCTGCAACAGGGAGCGCGTTCCAGCCGCGCCCACCAGCGGTTTTTGGAAGCGCGCCAGGAAGCGCTCTACCAGATGGGCGATCTGATAGCAATGCAGATCGATCAACTCGCTGCGACGACCGGCATTGCATTCACCAGCCATGCCGATCAGCGGAAAGCCCTGTTTGGACCAAAACAGCTCGAAGCGTTTGCCAGCGGGTCGGTCGTCCAATGCTTCGGCGCTGATTTTTCCATTTATGAAAACCGACGCACCCCGCGAATCCCGAACGGCGAATTGTTATTGATCAGCCGGGTCATCGCGATCAACGGCGAGCGCGGCAACCTCAAGCAGGGCGATATCCAAGCCGAGTATGATGTACCTGCCACGGCATGGTACCTGCACGACGGTTCATTTGCCGCAGCGCCGCAATCGATCCTGATGGAAATTGCCCTCCAGCCGTGCGGATTCTTGTCTGCCTATCTGGGCAGCCAACTATTATTCCCGGAGATCGATTTCTACTTTCGAAATTTGAATGGGACAATCGAGCTGTTGGCTTACCCCGATCTGGCTGGCAAAACCATCCGCAATCACGCACGGCTGCTCTCGACGGTTGTCAGCGGCGAGAACATTATCCAGAAATTTGCCTTTGAATTGTCGCTGGATGGCAATGTGTTTTATCGCGGCGAATCCACCTTCGGGTTCTTTACCCGCCGCGCCTTGATGGGTCAAGGCGGGTTGGACGGCGGAAAGACGGTGGCGCCCTGGCGACAAACCCTCAAAGATGCCACCCTCCATTTGAGAAGTGCCTTGCCTTCTCTACAACATGCGCCGACGGGAAAAATGAGAATCCTCGACCACTACGCCGTGATGCGAGATGGCGGCAAATACGGCAAAGGGTACGTGTTTGCAAAGCACCGCATAGACCCCACCGAGTGGTACTACCGCTGCCACTTTTACCAGGACGCGGTGATGCCCGGTTCACTGGGGGTCGAGGCGATCCTTCAATCCATGCAGGTGTATGCAACTGCCAGCGGCTTGCTGGAAGGGTTGCGCGCCCCGCGCTTCGCACTACCCTGCAACCAGCCCCTCAGTTGGCGCTACCGTGGGCAGGTTCTACCGGCGCCGGGCGAGATGAGCATCGAAGCACACATCACGGATGTGCTGCGCCTTCCGCATGAAACCGTGCTCCTGGCGGAAGCCAGCCTGTGGTGCAACCACACCCGCATTTACGAGATCAAATCAGCCGCAATCTCGATCACAGAAGGATAAGCAATGACCAACAATGTTGCGCCCTCCATCTCGCAAGACACGTTACAAAATCGAGGGGGAGTGTTCGACTCCGGGCTTGAATGGCGTGGAGCAGCCGATTCAATCGCCTTTGATCAAGCCGAAATTCGATCTCGCCTGCTCGATTTGCGGCAGCCGCTCTACGTTGTGGAAGTGCAAGGACGTATCGGGGTGACCTCCGCCGGCGAGGCCGCCGCGGGGCGCGCCGGCAATGCCAAAACCCGCCTGCTGGCGACCCTGCCGCCAATGCCACTCGAGCAGTTGGGCGACGCCGATTTTCGCCGCCACTATCGCGCCCGCTACGCCTGCTATGCCGGCGCCATGGCAAATGGCATTGCCTCGCAGCAGATGGTGATCGCGCTGGGAAAAGCCGGCTTCCTGGGCTCGTTCGGCGCGGCAGGCTTGCCGTCCGCCCGCCTGGAGGAGGAAATCCTAGCGATTCAGCAGGCACTACCCGAAGGCGGATACCTGTTCAATTTGATCCACAGCCCGCACGAAGAAGCCATGGAGCGCAACGCTGCCGCTCTTTATCTCAAGCACGCTGTGCGGGCGGTGGAAGCATCCGCTTTCATGGACCTGACCCCCAGCATTGTCCATTACCGTCTCGCCGGACTGGACGTGGATAAAGCAGGAAATCTCGAGATAAAAAACAAGGTCATCGCCAAGATCTCCCGCGCCGAAGTCGCTACCAAATTCCTGAAACCGGCACCCGATAAGCTGATCTCTGCCCTGCTGGAAGAAAACCTGATTTCCGAGTTGCAGGCGAATCTGGCGCAACAGGTACCGATTGCGGACGACATCACCGTCGAAGCCGACTCGGGCGGGCACACCGACAACCGCCCACTGGTCTGCCTGATCCCTGCCATCCTGGCGTTGCGCAACGAAATTCAACACAAGTACCAGTATCAGACGCCGGTGCGGGTTGGCGCCGCCGGTGGCATCAGCACGCCCGCCTCGGCGCTGGGGGCGCTGATGATGGGAGCGGCTTATGTGACAACCGGTTCGGTCAATCAGAGCTGCCTGGAGGCTGCCTGCTCGGAACACACTAAAAAGCTGCTCGCCCAAGCCGGAATGGCAGACGTGACCATGGCACCCTCGGCAGATATGTTCGAGTTGGGCGTCAAGGTGCAAGTACTCAAGAAGGGCACCCTATTTTCAATGCGGGCACAGAAACTCTACAGCCTCTACAATACCTTTGCCTCCATTGACGACATCTATCCCGGCGAGCGTCGAAAAATCGAGGAGCAAATCTTCAAGCGGGACCTGGAGTCGGTTTGGCAGGACACGGTGCGCTTCTTCGAGCAGCGCGACCCGGAGCAGATCGAGCGCGCCCGCGACAACCCCAAACGCAAGATGGCGCTGATCTTCCGCTGGTACCTGGGGTTGTCATCCAAATGGTCCAACTTGGGCGACCCCGACCGCCAGTTGGATTATCAGATCTGGTGCGGTCCCTCGATGGGAGCGTTCAACGACTGGGTGCGCGGCACATACCTGGAAGAACTGCAAAACCGCCGCGTGGTCGATGTCGCCCTGCACATTTTGACCGGCGCCGCCTATCTTTACCGCGTTCAGAGCCTGAAATTGCTTGGGTTGCGTTTATCGCCTGAGTTGGAGCACTATGCGCCCGAACAGCCCTTGATCTGAAGGGAGCGCGTCCAGACCAGCCCACGGCATGCGCGACGTCAAGCGGCAGGGGGAATTTACCCGCTTTGCCTCTGCAACAGGCAGAAGTTACTGAATGAAGGTCAGGTGACGGTTGGGGTCGTGGGGGTCAATCTTGTGGAACACGGCGCGTTGCTTTTTTTCCATCGCCGCGATGATGGGAAGCGGTTTGAAGTCGGTGATCAGCAACAAATACCCCCCGCCGGATAAAGACGGTAGCAATTCGTTGATTTTCGTCAACGGAACCTCGCCGCGTCGCAGCAAGGCTGTACCGTCGATGGTATACTGCGGTTCTCCGCCGATCCATTTTGGATCGCCAGCCGTTGACAACGGGAGCGAATCAGACGGCGCTTCACTTTTTATTTCAAGTTCAGGCTGACCGGTCTCACGCCGTAGAAGGTTGACGAAGTCGTTCACATCAATATTACCGATTCGTGCCGCCTGTTCAACACTCGCCAGCCTGCCAACGGTCCGTCGCAGCAGCGGGTTCCTTAAATTTTGGAACACCGGCGCCAAGCCGATGATGATCTCTTCTAAATGCGGGTATTCGGTCAAAATATCGGCTAATTTAGTTTTAGGGGTAATGTCCATCGCGCCTCATCTTTAATCGAACCTGCCGCGTCGCGGTGAGCACCATCGCCGCCACTGATCCTTGGGGTAGCGGGCAGATTGTCAATCGGGATTATTAGTGTATTTCCATCTTTATTATCATATTATATCAGAAAAATAATCCACTTGCCCACAAGCTATCAGAAAGGCTGTTCCGAAGGTGCCACCACCACACCAGTAAACCAACAGCTACCAGGAAGTCACTTGTTGCGTTAAAATAAAGGAGGTAATCAAGCGCAGCCAGACTGGCAGAACAACGCCCGGTCGGGTGCTCAAAGACGCGAGGGACAAATTGATAAAAATAAAAAAAATTTTTGCAGTGCTCAATCCGGTTGCCGGAAACACCAACGTCGATAAAGCACAAAACTCCCTCATCAACCTGTGCCAAAATCAGGGATGGGAACACGAACTTTACCTCACCAGCGGCGACGATGACGTGGGGGAAATTACCCGGGCAGCCTGCCAAAATGGCGCCGATCTGGTCATCGCCGCCGGCGGCGATGGCACCGTCTCCGCGGTGGTCAACGGGTTGATCCA
>JBBIKU010000090.1:0-4270 GCA_037445245.1 Anaerolineaceae bacterium | reverse complement strand
CGCCACCCCGCTCGCCATCCTGCCGCTTGGCACCACCAACTGGCTGGCGCGGGCGCTAAAGATACCTTTTGAGGTTGAAGCCGCCCTCCGCCTGATGGCGGCGGATTACAAAATCAAGAAGATCGACGCCATGCGGATAGAAAACAGATACGCCATATCAAATGTAAGCGCTGGCATCAGCTCGCGGGCGATGGGCGGCACTAAAACTGAGGACAAACAAAAAAAAGGCATGCTGGCATACATCGAAACCATCGCCAAAGACCTGGCTGAAACCGAGCCGGTTGAATTCACCCTCAATCTGGATGGTCGCCCGCTGTTGTTAAAAGCAATCGAAGTGATGGTCACCAACGGAAATATCTTAAAAGAAAATCTGTCACAGCGCGGCAGCCCGACCAGTTATTCCGATGGCAAGCTGGAAGTTCATATCCTGCGCTCCATCGAACCGCTCGAGATCGTCAATCTGGCTTGGGAGCTGTTGATCGAACCTCCTGAACCGAAAGAAAGGCCTAATAACTTATCGGTCGAAAAAAGTATCTGGCTCAACACACCCGGAAAATCGTTTCCAGTTCAGGCAGACGGTGACATCATCACCAAAACCCCGGTCGAGATTCACCTGGTGCCCAGATCTGTTAATCTGATCGTGCCGAAATAAACCAGTGACCGGCTGCCTGTGTGCCGCCGGTTCGTATTAGTTGACCAAATTTCAAAACAGTCAACCCGTTAGTGATCTTTAACACTGGCGGTGGTGCATTCGATCAATATGTCACGGATCTCACCCGGTTCAAACGAAACCTCCCCGCGCCAGTGCCCAAAACCCCCGTGTGCGTTTAGTGCCGTTATCCATTCATCCAGATAACGGCGTTTCACGATGTCTTGTTCGGTCTCTTGCCCCTTGGTCTCGAGCACCAGCATATCGCCGTTAATAAGGCGGATTAAAAAATCGGGTCGATACTTGCGCACCACCCCCTTGTAGATATACAAAATCTCGAAGCCCAGGTGATCATTCTTAGCCCAGGCAGTGACCTGATCGCTCTCTTCGAGGATAAACGCATCCGACGCTTCCCAGGCGCTATCGTAGACAAACACATTGATATGTGACTTGCGAGTGCGCTCACAGGGTTTGCCGGTGTACCAGGTACGCATTTCACCGGTCGAACGTATCGGGTGATCGCGGTCGAAAACAGGCGTGAGCTTCTCGGTGTTCTCCTGCTGGATTGCCTCCCAGACATGCTGAACAACGCGTGACATGTTGAGCGTGATGATCAAGCGGCGGCGAAGTTCGTCTTGATAAAAGAGCGGCGGCGAGATGATGATTCGATCCGAGTGGATGAACTGCTCAACAATGCGCACCAGTTGCGCCAACAACACCTCGCGGCTTCCCTGCCAGTTTTCTTTCATCTGATCAAACACGTCTCGCGCCGTTTCAAAGATGATGCGCTGGATACGGAATTCCCGCGCCAACCGCTCCAACTCTATGCGGTTGATGTGCGTCACATCTGGATTGCCATCCAGAACCGGCGCCAGTTCAGCCACCTGTGCAGTCTGGCTCGCTGCCAGTTCAAGCGGGCGAACCCGAGACCGGTCCAACGTCAATTCGGGTTGAAGAACGTGATCGATCCGCACCACATTCGGCCAGCGGATTTCGAACTCTGCCTTGGCAGGGTCCGGCTCGACGGCAGTTTTTGGTGCTGGGGGCGGCGGCGGGCCGTCCTCTCCGCCTTCGTGAGGCAAAAAGGTGAACGGAACGCCGAAAATGTTGACGTACTCGGGGTCGAACATGCCCGTTATCTGGTCGACTTCGTAAGACGTGCGCCGCAAGCCGCGCCCGACCACCTGTTCACACAATAACTGCGAGGTGAAGGCGCGCAATCCCATGATGTGTGTGACAGTCTTGGCATCCCAACCTTCGTTCAGCATTCCCACCGAAATCACTTTTTGAATACGCGCGCCGGGTTTACCGGGTTTGCCCACCGTATCAACCATCTGGCGCAACAACTCTGCCTGCTCCGCCTTGGTCAATTTCTGCAAGACCTCATCCCCCTCTCCCTGGGAGCGAGCCGGGATGAGAACTTCATCCCCCTGCGACTCCCCCTCCCCCTGAGAGAGGGATGGGGTGAGGGCTTCTTCGCGCGCTTCGGCATCCTGCAGCACCTTCGAGTCGATGTGCAGGATGCGTTCCGGGTCGCACAACTCGTCGATGTGGATGCGCCGCGAGTCGAAGGCGTGCTTGACGCGCGCCGCCGTTTCGGTGCGATTGCACACGCTGATCATCACCGGCGGGGTGGGCTGCCCCAATTTCGCCCAGGCTTTTTGCGTCTCACGCCAATCGTAACCCAGCAGATAATAGGCGTTCAGCACCAGGTCGGGCAACGGTTCCTCGAACTTGGCGCGGCGATTCAAGTCATCTTTGACTTCGAGATTGTTATAGATATGATAAAGCTTTGACTTGTAAGTCCTGACATCCGGCAGGGCGTCGTCGCGCACCACCACCCGGGGCGTCTTAACCAGCCCCGACTCGATGGCGTCGTTCAAACCGAAGTCGCTCACGATCCACCCGAAGAGAGCCTCTTCGCTGCTCTGCTTGCCCGAAGGCGTGAAAGGCGTGGCGGTAAAATCGTAGCATGTCAGGATGCCCCGCGAGCGCTGCAGGCGGTCCAACCCGCCGATCCACACCGTGGCTTCTTCGGCGCTGTCCTTCAGGTCGCGTTGGCGCAGGTATTTACCCTCCGCCTCCCAGTTGACCCGCCAGGCATGGTGCGCCTCATCGTTGATCACCAGTAAATTGCGGGCGTTCGCCATTTCACCGAGCACTTCGCGGGTGTAGGCTTCGTCGCTCTTCGCGCCGCGTTTATCCACGCTGCGCTTCTTCTGAATTTGCTCCTCGCTATCCCAAGCCAGGACATGCCAGTTGCGCACCATCACCCTTCCCTGGCGCAGCTTATCCAGCAGCGCCGAAGGCACGATGTTAAAGGCGGTGTAGTAATTTCCTTCCGCCGCCGGTTCGAGAACCGCCAGTCGGCTTTTCACCGTCAACCCCGGCGCGATCACCAGTACATTCCTCGAAAAACGGGGTTCCTGCGGGTAAGCCACCTTGTTGAGGATCTGCCAGGCGATCACCATCGCCATGACGATGGTCTTGCCTGAGCCGGTTGCCATCTTGCAGCACTGGCGGATGAAAGCGCCGCCGTCGCCGGGAACCTCGATTCCCGTCCACTCGGTGGCGGGCGCCTCCCGCAGCCAGATCAACGTTTCGACCGCCTCCAACTGGCAGAAGAAAAAACGCCGCGTCTCGAAATCCTCGGCGTCGTTCCAGTGTTCCAGCAGACGCCGGGTGATGCTCGAAACGCCGGGGTAGCCTTTCTCGCGCCAGCCTTTCACCCGTTCACGGATCATTTTAACCCGCGGGATTTCTACAAAGATGCCGGGGTCGTCGAAAGCCTGCGATGCGCCAGACGCCACCACGTATCCCGGCGGGCGGCGGCCCGCCACCAGGTTGAACTGGCGCGTCTCGCGCTCGTACCGCCAGTGCTGCTGCGGCTCCTGGTAGGGAGAATTGATGATCAGGCGGTCGATCGCCGGCTTACCCATCACGCCACCTCGATCACTTTCAGACTCTCGATGCCGCGGTCATCCACGATCTTGACGGCGATGCGGCGATGTTCGCCGGCATCGAAGGGCAGCGACACCGTGCCGCGGTAGGCTTCGATCAATTCTTCATCAATTTCTGCCCTGAGGTTGCGACCCAATTTCGCCCAACCCTCGTTATCGCCCGCCATCGGGAAGAACACCTGCCGCGGGAACAGGCTGCGACCGTCGTAATCGGTGTCCAGCAGCCACAGGGCGATCTTGTCCTCGCCGCCCGATTCGATTCCGCCGGTCTTGGTGTTGTAGTAATCAAAGCCGTGCACCGAGACGCGCAATTTACCGGCGTCATCCCCGCCGTCGATTTTCTCGACTTGCACGTCCGGCTGACCGATCAACCAGAAGGATTCGTTGCTGGCGCGCTTCTTCCTCAGGTCGTCGGTGAGCAGGTCGGCGTTCATCTGCGCTTTGAGCAGCGTCACGCCCTGCCAGCGCGTTTCGTCGATGTCGCGAGCCGCTTCCGGGTCGAATTGAAAGGCGGCGAAGACGATCAACTTCGGTTTGGGAACCAGTTTTTGCGCTTCTTCGATTGCCTGGGCAACCTGGTGCATGTCCAACGGGGCGTGTTCCGCTCCGAATGAGATCACGATGCGCTGCGGTTCTGCCGCCGCGCCTCCCTCTCGAACCG
>JBBIKU010000089.1:7536-9806 GCA_037445245.1 Anaerolineaceae bacterium | reverse complement strand
AGTCGTTCCAGTAGTCGGTGGCGGTGGTGCTCACCGTCTGGTGAAGTGGGCTTTTGAATTTTTCCGAGGTTTTTTCCATAGCTCGCTTCTCCAAGGTCAGCATATCCGGTCGCCGGTGATCAAGTCGGCAATGTCGTCCTGCGACAACTCGCCCTTGGAGTAACTGCCGACGAGTTTGCCATGCCGGATGATGGTGTAGCTGTCGGCAACCTGATAGACGTGGTTGACGTTGTGGGTAATGAAAATAACTGCCAAGCCCCGTTCCCGGGCGTTGACGATGTAGTGCAACACTTTTCGGGTCTCGGCAACCGAAAGGGCGCTGGTGGGTTCGTCTAGGATCAGCATTTTGGCTCCAAAATGAACGCCTCTGCCGATGGCGATGGATTGCCGTTCACCGCCGGAGAGACTGCCGACCCTTTCGTCGGGCGAGCGGATTTCGATGCCGATATCGTGCAGTGAGTGGCGGCATTGTTCGTTCATGCCGTGCATGTCCAGCCAGCGCACGGTACCGATTTTCTTTGTCATTTCACGGCCCAGAAAGAAGTTGCGTGAGATGCTCATCAGGTTGATCAGCGCCAAATCCTGATAGACAGCTTCGATTCCCAAGGCGCGCGCTTCGCTGGGCGAGTTGATCTGCACCGGCTTGCCTTCGAAGAAGATCGTGCCGCGGCTGGGCTGGTAAACCCCCATCAAGATCTTAATCAGGGTCGATTTTCCGGCGCCGTTGTCTCCCAGCAGAGCGCGTACTTCACCGGCGTGCACTTTGAAATCGACATCTTCCAGGGCAGTGATAGTGCCGAATTTTTTGCTGATGTTTTCCATGCGAACGATCTCACGTCCGAATTGGGTTTCTTGTTTTGAACTCATTTTGTTTCTCTCCGTTCGTATGGTCAGTGAGCTTCTCAAGCGCGACCGCGCAGCCAGTTATTCAGGATGACTGCCAGGATAATGGTAACGCCCACAACCGCTTCGAAATTGTCGGCGGGGATAAAGGGAATGTTAAGTAACACTACGCCGGTTCGCAGCACGCTGATGGTCAGCACGCCGATCAGGGCGCCCCAGATGCTGCCGTAACCGCCTGTGAGCAGGGTGCCACCGACGACGGCAGAAGCGATGGCGCTGAGTTCCATCCCATCGCCGCTGGCAACTCGCACGGTGGTGTACTGGCTGAAGAGCAGAACACCGGTGAAGCCAGCGAGGGCGCCCGAAAGAATAAAATTAATCACCTTGACGCGTTTGACGTTAACGCCCTGCGCCAAGGCTGCACCTGGGTTCCCGCCGACGGCGAAGGTGTGATTGCCAAATTGGGTGCGGGTCAGGACGAATTGACAAACCAGTATGATGCCCACCAGCCAGATCAGCGAGGTGCGAAAATTGGCGCCCTCCAAGAATTGATTGATGATGTCCATCCTGCCGTTGAAAAAATTGTAGATCGGCAGTTTCTCGACCGTCTGCAGCAAGGCGCCGCCGGAGACGACCCAGACCAACCCTCTGAAGATGGAGCGGGAGCCCAGGGTAACGATGAAAGATGGGATGTTGGTCAAGATGCGGATAAATCCGTTGAACGCGCCCATCAAACCGGGGATGAGCACCGCCAGCAGCGCCCCCAGTTCGGGTCTGCCGGCGTTGGCGTTCATGCCGTAGATGTAAGCGCCCATCGCCACCAACGCACCGACCGACAGGTCGAATTCGCCGGTGATCATCAACATGGTGATGCCAATGGTTACCACGCCGGTCAAGGTGGCGGCGTTAATGATGCCAGAGAACGAACGCAGGGTAAAAAAATTGGGGATGAATGCGGAAAAGACAAGCAAAACCAAGATTAGGATGGTGAGCGGTCCGGCGATCGCCGATTGGGCGTAGAGGTGTTTGACCTTTGTCTGCCAGGTCATCTTCTTATCCATTCATAGGCTCCAGGTTATCTCGCTTGGGATCTTCCCGGTGGGGTTGGAACGGGCAGGACGTTCTCTGCCCGTTCCAACCCAATTTAGAATTGGATTAGCGGTAGGTTCCAGCCAGCGCTTTGACGATCTCGACGTTGCTCTTGTCGACGAAGCCAGGACCGGTGGCGGTGACCGGCAGCGCCGGAGAGATCTTCTGGCGTTCCAGAAGAGTCAGCGACATCACTGCGCCGTAGCCTTGCAGGAAAGGCTGCTGATCGACGGCGAAGAGGGTAACGTCATTTTCAATGTTGGCAACGATCTCGGGACTGACGTCAAAGGTGCCGTGAATGATCTCGCCTGCGCCCAAGCCGGCGGCATCCAGGAAGG
>JBBIKU010000089.1:0-7436 GCA_037445245.1 Anaerolineaceae bacterium | reverse complement strand
GTCGATCAGAGCGGCTGTCTTTTCGAGGTCGAATTTCTCAGGACCCAGCACGGTGTATTCTACGTTCATCTGCTCGGCAGCAGTCTTGATGCCGTTCTCAACCACGCACCAGAAGGAGTCCCAGGCGCACAGGGCGTGCTGCACCATGATCAGGTTGAGCGGCTTGTCAGGTTCGATTGTGGCGCCGACGTTGCTCTTGTCGACGAAGCCAGGACCGGTGGCGGTGACCGGCAACGCCGGTTTGATGCCGTAGCGGTTTGCCATCGTCAGCCACATCACTGCTCCGTAGCCTTGCAGGTAGGGCTGTTGATCGACGGCGAAGAGAGTGACGTCATTTTTGATGTTGGCTTCGATCTCGGGACTGAGATCAAAGGTGCCGTGAATGATCTCGCCTGCGCCCAAGCCGGCGGCATCCAGGAAGGCGTAGAAGGGGTTGGCGCCGGTGGGTCCGAGGGTGAGGTAGGCGTTAACGCCGGGGTTGGCGGTGTGGAAGTCGCTGATGGTGGTCTCGGCTTCCGCCGGATCGCTCTTGATGGCGAGCACCTGGGAAGTCAGGTTCTTCTCGGCGAAGGCATCGGAGAAGCCGCGGCAGCGGGCATCGAGACCGACGTGTCCGACTTGGTGGTTGATGCAGACGCCTTGGGTGGCGCCGGCGTTGACCATGCGCAGACCGCTGAGGTAGCCGCCCTGGTACTCATCCATACCGAGGTAGGTGAGGTAGGGGATGCCGTCGACCAGCGGACCGGAACCGGCGTTGTAGGCAATGACGGGGATGCCGGCATCAAGGGCGCGGGTGATGGGGTCCTTGAAGAGCACCGGGTCGCTGACGGTGAGGGCGATGCCGTCGGGGTTGGCGGCGATCGCCTGGTCGATCAGAGCGGCTGTCTTTTCGAGGTCGAATTTCTCAGGACCCAGCACGGTGACCTGGACGCCCATATCTTCGGCAGCGTCGGCGATGCCGTTTTCAACCATGCACCAGAAAGAGTCCCAGGCGCACAGGGCGTGTTGCACCAAGACGAAGTTCAACGCTTCCTCCTCCGCCGGTTCGACCACTTCGGGTTCCTCAGCGGGCGGCGGGGAGGGTTCCTCCGGCGCGGCAGGCGGCGCAGGGGGTTCTTCTGGCGGCGCTGCTGCCGGCGCGCAAGAAGCTAGCACCAGGCTAAATAAAATCAAGATCGTGAGAAGCCAGTTTAACCGTTTCATTACTTCCTTCCTCCATTTTTTTGTCTTTAGGATATCGGACGTACATACACTGCGTACAATGGGTTGGCTCATCCCTCGCCAGAATCACCTCCTTTACGCCCAGGGGAAGATTATCAATCGTTTTGTCCCAGGTAGGTGTTGATGATGACCGAGACGATGATAATGAGACCCGCCGTTGCTTGAAAAATCTGAATGGGAATCTGCATCAACACCAGCCCCTGGTCGAGCATTTGCAGTAATAGAATACCGGCGGTGGCGCCGAAGATGGTGCCGAATCCACCGCTGAGCCGGATGCCGCCGATGACGCACGCCGCCACTGCCACCAGTTCCATACCTTCGCCGCGCAGGGGGTCGACGCTCAAGCGGTGGGCAAATTGCAGCACGCCGGCGACGCCAGCCAAAAATCCGCAAAGGATGAAGTTGGTCATTTTAACCCGGATGATATCGACGCCCTGCGCCAGGGCGGCAGCCGGCGATCCGCCGGTGGCAAAGGCCCAGTTGCCGTAACGTGTCCGCATCAAGATCAGCGATATGATTACGGCGATAAGGATGAACCAAACGGTCGAAAGGCGAAAATTGGCTGCCGGGGTAAAAAGCTGGTTGAGGATGGCGATTTCGCCGTTCAAAAATTTAAAAAGGGCAATCGGTTCGCCACGGTAGGTTGCGAAATCGCCACCACCGATGGCGCGCACGATTCCTCGATAAGCCAGCATGGTACCGAGGGTGGCGATGAAAGAAGGGATATTGGTGCGGGTGACGATCACTCCGTTGACCAATCCGAGCAATGCCCCGAAAAACAGGGCGAACAAGATCGATAAGCCGACCGGAAAGCCGGCGTTAATTGACAACGCCAGCACGTAACTGACGGCGGCAAAGGTGGAGCCGACCGAGAGGTCGAATTCGCCCGAGATCATCAACATTCCGACACCAATGGCAACGATCCCGGTGATGCCACCAAAAGTCAGTATGTTGCTGATGGAAATACCGGTGGTGAAATTCGGCGCGGAAAAGGAGAAAAAAGTAAAAAGAATGAGAAAGCTGAACAACACAACCGCTTCAGGAAATGCCATCAGGCGGTGGCGAAGGGTGGACCATGTATCTGCCAAAGAACCCATTAAGCACCTCAAATCATCGAAGGTTTCTTCGTGTGATTCAGTTAGAACTACCGATATTGCGGTTAGATTGGTGCAATTGCGACGCGTGGAACGGTGCGCTTGAGATTCAAACAAGGCGGTTGTCAGTGCCTTGAGAATTGGATATGGGCAGCCATGGATGGGCTTCGATCATCCGCATTCAGGTATAGGCTCGCTGTGTTGTTGCAATAAGCGGATAAGTTTATGCAAAGGTTTGCATAAACATCATAGCAGAATGTCCCGCTAAATTCAAGTTAAATTGAAATTAAAATCCTCTTTTCTGTATTTTTCGCGATTCAGCCAATTTCGCTCACCCATACCGGTCGCCCTTCGTCCAGCGAACGGGTAGCGGCAATGCCGATGGCGGTGGCAGCGCGGGCGTCCTCGCCGTTGACCGCAGGCGGCTGGTCGTTCAGGATGCAGCGTACGAAATCGCGGATTTCCTCGGCGTACGCCTCGCCGAAACGTTCCATGAAGTAGGGCACTGTATCGTGGATGACGCCGGAACGGGTCAACACCCAGGTGGCGGTCTGTTGCATTTTGCCGATCAACACCCCGCCATCCGATCCCAGTACCTCGGTGCGGATGTCGTAGCCATAGACGGCGTTGCGGCTGACATCCAGGTTACCTACGGCGCCATTGGCAAACCGGAGGTTGACGACGGCATTGTCGATATCGTCCACTTCTTTCAATTCCGGAAAAACCAGGCAGCCGCCCTCGCTGTGCACCCGCTCGACTTCGCTGCCCATTAACCAGCGCGCCAGGTCGAAATCGTGGATGCCCATATCCAGGATCAGACCGCCGCTGTTTTCGCGCCGGGCAAATTCCAGGCTGGTGCGCTTGGGGTCGCGCCCGATGGATTTAAATAGCACCGGCTTGCCGATGCTACCTTCGTCGATGGTTCTTTTTGCCATGCGATAAGCCGCGTCGTAACGGCGCATGAATCCAACCTGAAGTTTGACGTTGGCGTTACGGGCGGCTGTGATGGCTTCGTTGCAGCCTTCGAGGGTGAGCGCCAATGGCTTTTCGCTGAAGATGTGCTTGCCTGCTGCGGCGGCAGCGTGGATCACCTCGACGTGGGTGTGGGTGGGTGAGGTGATGACCACCGCCTCGATATCCTTGCGTTCGAGTAATTGGCGATAGTCGGCATAGGCGGCTGCGGCACGGAATTGATGGGCAACTTCCTGCGCCGTCTGATAATTGGCGTCTGCAACGGCAACTAGGTCAACCTCGGCGACGGTGAATGCCAAGGTGTGGGCGAAAACTTTGCCCATGCGCCCGGCGCCGATCAGACCGATCTGAATGCTCATTTTGTTCTCCTTTTTTTGCTTGATGCTAATGTGTGTCTTCGCGCTGCGGCGGCGCTGATGGTCAATAACCTGTTGCTTTGGGCTGAAACCGGCACCACATTTCTTCTCATTCGGGTATTCCTGAAGTATAATCGCATTGAACTTTGTTTGGTTGAGTGGGGAATATTTTCAACGGTCATTTTACCTGATTCTTAAGGATGAATGGCGATTGTCAGTGTGGATCATTATCCCGGTTTGTAATCGTTTAATCGATCTCTGAGTGGAAAGACGTAACACCCATGCCGCAAGCAAACGTATTGGGTGTGTATGGAAATCCTATCGACAGTCGCCTGTGCCAGTTGTTGCTGGAGCAGGCGTCCTTTCAGGTTACCACCGCCGCGAACTCAGGGGAGGTACTTGCCCATCTGGAAGATCAAGCGTTTGATCTCTTGCTGGTCGATGTTCATATACCTAATCTTGACGGCTTCAAACTGATCGATAAGGCGCTCCATCTTCAGCCCAAGATTGCCGTGCTGGTCATCACCGGCTTTGGCAGTGTGAATACTGCCTTGCAGGCGTTACAACGCGGCGTTGCTGGACTGATCCTCAAACCATTTGAAAGCGGCAAGCAACCGGTGGAAGCTGCCCGGAAGGCGTTGCTTGAAAGCCGCCAGAATAGAGACGCCGCCCGGCTTCAGGTGTGACGACCGCTGTTTGACGTTACCGAAAGGCTGATCTCCGAAACCGATCCAGTTAACCCCCACCGAAGCCCGTTTTTTGGCGGTTTTATTTGCCAATGATGATCAGGCGGTGGAACACGCGGAGATATTGTACCGCCTGCATGGCTATCACGTCGAAAGCCGGGAAGCGGCGCGAGTGCTGTGCTCGCTTGTCAGCCGGTTGCGACAGAAGCTGGCTAAAGTACCGGGGGGAGAGCGGCTGATCAAAACCGTCTGCAGCATGGGCTACATGATCGTCGTCAAAAATAATCCTGCCCTCGCTGGGCAGGGTTATGATGACGCGTTCAATACAAATACTGCTCTTCGCTGGAGAGGATGAGGTTCACCACCGAAGCGACAACTGATTCGAATGACTGTTCTTTCCGTATTTTCAGAGCACAGCCTGGTTTTCCCGCTTGCGTGCCTGCTTGGCAGCAATGATGGTGAGGATGGCAATCAGAATGAGCAAGCCAACTCCCAGGCAGATTAAGCCGAGCAGGCTTTGCAGGATGGCAGCCACAAGCTGGTTTTCGGTGGCGGGATTTAGCGTCGCAGCATTGATAGCGGTGCTCTGGGCGGCGATCTTTGACATATCGGTGCGCCCTTCGTTGACCCAAAAGCACCGATAAATAAAATTAACCCAATGACAATGCCGCCGAACGAACCGCGGATGCGTTGTCCTCAGCTGCGCCGGCTCACTTTTGTGACACGAGTGGACCTATTCACGACCTCCTTATCACGTTGGGTGAGTTCATCATACTATATATTATAGATAAAAATAGGCGAAAACCAAAAAACTCGATCGTGTGGGCGGTAGATGTGAGCGTAACGCGATTGAAACCGCAGCGGCTGCAAACTAACTTGCGATTGGTCGGTTTTTGGATAAAAAATACCGTCATGTTTGATTTCATGACGGTCAAGGCAGGATGTTTTTCTCAATAGAGCGGGTGATGGGACTCGAACCCACGAATGGTAGCTTGGGAAGCTACTGCCTTACCACTTGGCGACACCCGCTTGCAGCTTGAAAGCGATTATACCAGAAATTGATGCTGCTTGATCGAAAATTGTCCATCTTATACAGCGGCTTTGGTTTTGGCGGCTAATCTGATGGCGTATGGTATAATTCTGGCGAATTTTCGCCCTATGATCATCGCAGCAATTTTAACGAACAGAGGAGCACGCTTTGGCGATTAACCCTTTCAATTGGCTGATGGGTCTATTTTCTCTGGATATCGGGATAGACCTGGGAACAGCCAATACGCTGGTGCATGTGCGTGGCAAGGGCATCGTGATTCACGAACCCTCGTGGGTGGCAATAGAAAAACGATCGCGCAGACCGCTCGCCATTGGAGCACAAGCAAAAGAGATGGTAGGCAGAACACCGGCGAATGTGATTGCAATTCGACCGTTGCGGGATGGCGTTATCTCAGAGTTTGAGATTGCCCAAGCCATGTTGGGCTATTTCATTGGCAAGGCGCATCAACAAACGATTGCCCCCCTGCCCCGCCCGCGGGTTGTGGTCGGCATTCCCTCCGGCGCCACCGAGGTGGAACGACGGGCGGTCTATGACGCAGCTATGGTCGCCGGCGCCAGAGAAACCTATTTGATCGAAGAACCGCGAGCCGCAGCGCTCGGGGCTGGTTTGCCAATCTCCGAGATTTTCGGCACGATGATCGTGGATATCGGCGGAGGCACCACCGAAGTTGCGGTTCTGTCCATGGGTGGTGTTGTGGTTTCCCGCTCGTTGCGGGTTGCCGGTGATGAAATGGATCAAGAGATTATCGCCTATGTCCGCAACAAGTACAATTTGTTTATTGGCGAACGTATGGCGGAACAGGTTAAGCTAACGGTTGGTTCGGCTTATCCGTTACAATCTGAAAAGACGATTGTGGTGCGTGGTCGCAACCTGGTCACCGGTTTGCCTGAGTCCGTTGAGCTTTCGTCGGTAGAAGTGCGGGAGTCGATCTCCAATTCGGTACAGGTTATCATCGACACGATCAAAGATGCTTTGGACGAAGTGCCACCAGAGATCCTTTCGGATTTGATGGATACCGGCGTGTGCCTTTGTGGTGGTGGGGCGTTGTTGCTGGGAATGGTGGAACGCTTGAATAATGATCTAAACTTGAGGGTGTGGGTTGCCGAAGACCCGCTCACCTGCGTGGCTCGTGGTGCCGGGTTGGTGCTGGAAAACCTGGACCGTTACGAGCAATATCTGGTGGGGGTGGAGCGGCGCAGCGCGCCGCACACCTGAGAAAAAACCGGCTCAAATGCTGTCGGTTCGTATGGCAATAGGTTTTGTACCCTGACATGAATCATACTCCGGCTCGCTTCTGGCAAACGACGGTTGTTTTACTGGTCGTGGTCGGCTTGATTCTTCTGGCAATCAGTGGTTACATCGCTCCCCTCATTAAGACCGCCACAGATCCGCTCATCGGCGTGCAGCGCTGGGTCGCTGTTCGATTCAACGCCATCCATGAAATTCTCACCGTGCCCCAGGACGTGGCGACACTTCGCATGCGTAACGAACAGCTAGAAAATGAGATCTCCGGCTTGCGCACGCAGATCATCGAATTGCAACAGCAAATGCGTGAAGCGGATGTTTTGTACGCCTTGCTCGATTATGCCCGCTCTCGCCCACAAAGCGTATATATTGCCTCCTCGGTGATCGGGCGTGATCCCAGCCCTTTTTTGCGTTACATTATCATTGATCACGGCTCGGATAACGGCTTGCGGCGCGGCATGCCGGTGGTGACCGAACAGGGCTTGGTGGGACGGGTAGATGCGGTCATTGCCAATGCAGCGCGGGTGCAGTTGATCACCGACCCGGGCTCGGCGGTCAACGTCAGGTTGCAATCCGAACCGATCGAGTTTGTGTTGACCGGGTCGGTGACGGGGGCACTGACACTGGAAATGGTGCCGCAAGATTTGGAACTGACTCCCGGCGAGCTGGTTTTAACCTCGGGTTTGGGCGGGAATTATCCCCCCGATATTGTGGTGGGGCAGATCACGAGCGTTCGCAAGAGAGGGATCGACTTGTTTCAGACCGCCTCGGTGCAGCCGGTGGTTGATTTTGCCGCTTTGAGAGCAGTGCT
>JBBIKU010000088.1:938-9968 GCA_037445245.1 Anaerolineaceae bacterium | reverse complement strand
TGCCGATTGCTCGGCGGTCGGGCGCGGCGTGCGCGTCGGGTGGCTCGACGCGGGCAACCTCGCTGAGGTCTGCGGATCGTTCGGCAACGCGCCGCCGACGCCCACCCATCCTTCCGGGCGGCGCCGCTGCGCAATATTCAGAGCATCACCTTCGAGCGGATGGGTTTGATCGGCTTGTTGTTGAACTTCGGCACCGTTTACATCAAGGTCGGTGACACCACCCTGACCTTTGATTTCGTTTCAAATCCGGCTGAGGTGCAGCGCGACTTGTTTAATCGCATCGCCCAGCAGGATTTTAAAAACAAACAGGCAGAATTGACCACCCAGCAACAACGTATCGCCGAGTGGCTGCAAGCCTATCACCGTGTGATGGAAGAAAGTGGCGGCGAACAAAATTTGCCGCCAATGCCGCCGGGCTTTGAGGTAAAATAAATTTGTTTGTTTCGGTTCAGAGGTATGGCGAGGTATTGCTATGTCAGTGCGAGAAATTGTCACCCTTCCCGATCCTGTTTTACGCCGCAAGGCGCACAAAGTTCAATCATTTGACAAGGATTTGCAGGATTTGGTCAACGATATGATCGAGACGATGCGGGCTGCTCCCGGGGTGGGTTTGGCGGCGCCTCAGATGGGCGTTTCAAGCCGGTTGATCGTGGTCGAATACGGCGACGAAGAGGACGAGAACGTCCCCCAGAAGCTCTATGTCTTGGCGAACCCGGAATACGTGAAGGTCTCGGAAGACGAGATCGAAAATGGAGTTGAAGGTTGTTTGTCGTTGCCGGGGCTGGCGGGTGAAGTGCCCCGTTATCGCATGGTCGTGGTGAAGGGCTTGAACCGCCAGGGCACTCCGGTGAAGATCAAAGCAGAGGGCTGGCTGGCGCGTATTTTTCAGCACGAGATCGATCACCTAGAGGGGGTGCTGTTCCCCGACCGGGCGGTGCGGGTCTGGCAACCGACCGAGGAGGAGGAGATGGTCATACCCGAGTGAAATGTACCTGACCCATCTTTCGCTGACGAATTTCCGCTTATTCAGCCGCCTGGACATGGACGTGCCCCGGCGGATTCTTTTGCTGGTGGGCGATAATGCTCAAGGGAAGACCAGTATCCTGGAAGCGATATATTTCCTGGCGACTTTCACCACCTTTCAGGCGCAGAGCGACCGCCAGTTGGTCAGCTTCTTGGTTGAAAACGACTCGCTCTCGGTTGCCCGTCTGGTGGCGGATTACCGGCGGGGCGAACAGCAACACCGGCTGGAAGTACGTCTGATTCGCGAGAATACCAACGGCGGGGTGCGTGCCCGTAAAGAGATCTTGCTGGATGGCGTACGCCGGACGGTTCATCATGCGCTCGGTCATTTCAACGCCGTTTTGTTTCTGCCCCAGATGACCCGCATCCTGGAAGGCTCCCCGGAAGAACGACGGCGCTATCTCAACCTGGCGATCTCGCAGGCGATTCCTGGCTATGCCCAAGCGCTCAGTGATTACGTTCAAACGCTCAGCCAGCGCAATGCACTCCTGAAGCAGCTTGCCGAACGGAGCGGCGACACGGAGCAACTGCGCTATTGGGATGAATTGCTGGCAGACCGCGGCGCCACCTTAATCCATGCTCGAATTGCAGCCGTGGCTAACCTCGAAAAACTGGCGAGCCGCTTTCACCAGCAGCTAACCCACAGCCAGGAAGTTCTGCGGCTACATTACTACCCGGCTTATGATCCCGCTTCTGGTACGGATACGCAATTCCGGTTGCCCATCGAGGCGGATGCCGATCGCAGCGGTTTCAGCCGGGAGAAAATTGCAGCAGGTTTCTATGAGCGGTTACAGGCGCTACACAGGGAGGAGATCCAGCGCGGCGTGACCACCATCGGACCGCACCGGGATGAACTGCGCATGAGTTGCAACGGGATCGACGTGATCGACTTTGGATCACGCGGTCAGGTTCGCACGGTGTTGTTGGGGTTGAAACTGGCGGAGGTCGCCTGGTTGAAAGAGAAGACCGGTCATTATCCGGTGTTGTTACTGGATGAAATGATGGCGGAGCTTGATTTGCAGCGCAGAGCAGATGTGTTGGAATCGCTTGGCGATTGCGAACAGGCGTTCTTGACCACCACAGATTTGAGTTTGTATTCGCCCGACTTTACCAAGACGGCGACCATCTGGCGGGTGGAAGGAGGCGAGGTGGCAGTTGACCCGGACGCAGCCGGCTGGCAACAGAGCTGATCGGACTCAGCGTAGCGGCTTTTTGGCGGGAATCCCGACCCGTCGCGGATATTGGGGCGGCGTGGATGCTACCTTGTCGACAACAATCAGATAGCGTTCTTCGGCAATCCCGGGCAATGCCAGTTGGTGTAACTGCCGCAAGCGACCTCCCAGCAAGTGAATTGCCTGTTCGGCGGCGTGTGTTTCTGCCGGTCCACTTTCGCCTTTTTGCACGACGACACTCCCGCCGATCTTTACCAGCGGCAGCAAGTATTCCATCAGGATGGGGAAATTTGCCACCGCGCGCGCCACTGCCCAATCGTATCGCTGGCGGTGCTGCGCCATTTGACCGATCTCCTCGGCGCGATTTTGGATCACCCTGATGCCCTCGAGCCCAAGCGTGGACACGATGTGGCGGCAAAAATCGGCTTTCTTTCCAACCGACTCGACCAGATCTACCTGGAGGGCGGGCAGGGCGATTTTGAGGGGGATACCGGGGAATCCGGCACCAGTGCCGACATCGACAAGGTGCCCAGTGGGATTTTGGCGCAGGATGAGTATGCAGCTCAATGAGTCCAGAAAGTGCTTGGTTTGAATGTCTTCAGACTGACGAATGGAAGTCAAGTTAACGCGCGCATTCCAGGTGATCAGTTCCTGTTCGTAGCAAGCCAATGCTCTCAACTGGCGCGCCGTCAGGGTGATGCCGAGCAGATTGTTGACCTCCAGTTGTAGTTTCTCCATTGGGAATAAATTATACCGTTATTGCTGCTAATCTTAAAAATTTTTTACCCCTATTGACATGCTCACAAGCGACGTGATAAACTACTTTCGCATGTAAAACTGAAGAAAGGAGGCGCACATGATTGGGAATATCTACACCGGTACTGTCGAATTAGTCTTGCTTGCCGTCGAAGCCGGCGGCAGTGGGGCTTTTCCTTGTCGTAGTGCGCCTGTTACCAGGTAACTCTTAAACGGATTTACCAGCAGCCATGGGACACTACGACACCGTGGCTGCTTTGTTTTCTAGTTTTGTTGCGGACGAATCAGAGCCACGGACCAATGCCGTGGCTCGTTGTTTTTTGAAAGCCGGTAGTTAAATTACCGGCGGGTGAAGTCGGCAGTTTTCAACCATTGCGATTCGAGCGACTTGGAGTGACCAGGATGTACGAAAAGATCAGGGACTTGGGAGATTATCGTGTCGATTACCTCAACCAGGAGGCGGTTGGATGCAAAGAAGCGTTCGGGTTCTATGTTTTGGGTGATGCCGCAGAACACGCGTCTTGCAGTATAAAAGCCCGGCGAGATCTTTTAACAGGCTTGAGCGCCATTTGCACGTCGCTTGCCGGTCGAAATCTGGTCGGGGTCTATGTGGACGTGAACCACATAGCCAACCTGGATCGACCCGCTTACCGGCAAATGAAGCGCGATATACAAGCCGGGTGGTTCGTTCGTGTATTGGTGGTTCAAACCGCTGATCTTTTGGGGCACCCGGCAGCGCAGGCAGACTTTGAATGGCTGTCAGAGGCGGTGGGCGGGATCGAGGTGACCTCACTGCAAGGGGGTGCGTCGGGTGCACTTTCGCTGCAACGATTGACTTTTTCGTCATCGTTCCTTGTTTGATGCGCTTTGTGCTATTCAAATTTTGCGATCGTAGTTCTAGTGGAGGATTTTATAATGACAGAGATGAAAATAAGTGGTTTCCAGGTTCGTCCGTTCATGCTGGCTGATGCCGAAGAAGTGGTGGCGATGATCAATGCGGCTTACCGCGCCCTGATCGGTCTAGATGTCGAAACCATCGAAGAAATGATGGTGGAATGGCAGACGCCCGGATTCAAGCTCGAAAGTGATACTCACCTGGTGTTGACTCCGGGCGGCAGCATTGTCGCCTACGGCGATGTTTGGGACGTTTCCGACCCGCATATTCAGCTATGGTCGTATGGTTGCGTTCATCCGGACTACATCGGGCGAGGTCTTGGTCGTTATATGTTGGAATGGATCGAAAGACGCGCCTGCCAGAGTATTGACAAGGCACCGCCAGGGGCGCAGGTTGTTTTGGCACAAACCATCCTTGAGAAGAACCGGGCCGCAGGGCGGCTGTTCGATATCATGGGCTATCAACTGGCGCGCACGTACTATCACATGCGGATCGCTATGGATTCTCAACCGCCCACGCCGGAACTACCGCCGGGGATTACCGTCCGTTCGATGCAATCTCAAGATGAATTGAAAGCGATCTTAACCACTATTCGGGACTCGTTTCGTGACCATTGGGGCTATGTGGATGAATCTTTTGAGAGCATGTACAGCCGCTGGTCGTTCAACATTGAAAATGACCCCTATCATGATCCAAGTTTGTGGTTTGTGGCTTTCGTCGGGGATGAACTGGCAGGTGTGAGTATATGCAATCCGCGCACCAGTGAAGATAAAGGAATGGGCTGGGTGCGGATTCTGGGTGTGCGCCGCCCCTGGCGCGGACGCGGCTTGGGCAGGGCGCTGTTGCGTTACAGCTTTACCGAGTTTTATCGACGCGGCATCCGGCGCGTCGGTTTGGGTGTCGATTCACAAAGTCTCACCGGTGCCACCCGGCTTTATGAACGGGCAGGGATGAGTGTGTATCGTGTTTATGCTTCATACGAAAAGATTTTAAGAACGGGTGAAGATCTGCGGACGCAAAATCTCGAAGGGTAATTTGAGGTTGCAACAACGTTTCGCACACACAACTTTGAGGAAAGATGGAGCCGCTGAAGCAAACGAAAGTGCCGTTAATGAATAAACAGTTGAAGCTGTTCATGTTTGCGATGGTGCTGGCAAATACATCCGGCTTCATGTATATTCCACTGCTGCCGTTATATCTGCAAGAACTGGACGCCAGTGTGCTGGAGGTGGGGGTCTTTTTTACCCTGTCCCAGGTTCTTCCGCTGGCGTTGCAGATCCTGGGAGGATGGATTTCGGACACAATGGGCAGGCTGCGCAGTGTGGCTTTGGGCAGTATTGGTGGTGTTTTTGCCTACGCCGCGCTGGTATTGGCGCCGAGCTGGCAGTGGCTGCTGCTGGGCGAGGCATTCGGCGCCATTGCCCGCTCGCTGGTCGCCCCCAGTTTTGGGGCGTTTGTTGCCGAACAATCCGCGGAGGAGAAGCGGGCGCGGGTTTACGGGATCAGCGAGGCAATCTTTATGGTCGTGATGGTAATTGGTCCGCCTCTGGGTGGTTTTCTAGCGCATCGATTTGGTTTTCGCTTCATGCTTGTTTGCGCCGGAATTCTGTACGTCATGGCAACTCTGCTACGAGTGTATATGGCGCGCAATGCTACCCACGAACACGAAGCCAAAAGAGAACACCTTACTTTCGCCAGTTTGCGCGCCAGCCTGGGAGCGATGCTTGGTTTTATTTTTGCCGGAGGGCTGATCACCTGGCTGGTGCTGACCGATGGCGTGCGCGACATGGCGGATACCATGGCGTTCACTTTTATGCCGATCTATCTTGAAACGATCGGTAGTTTGTCGTTGCAACAGATTGGGTGGCTGAGCTCCGTGTTTGGAATTGCCAACATGGTCGCCACTGTCCCGGCTGGCTGGCTGGCGGATAAACGCGGCGAGCGTCTGGCGATCTCGCTGGGTTTCCTGGGTAACTTCGTGGCGATGCTGATCTTCTTGCAGGCTGGCAACTTCTTCGGTTTTGCCCTCTCGTGGGGCGTGTTTGGTTTGAGTGTCGGTATGATGACACCGGCGTTTCAATCCTTGATCAGCAAAGCGATTCCTGATCATCTACGCGGCACGGCGTTTGGCATGCTTCAAACCAGCCTGGGAATATTCTCGCTACCGGCGCCGGCAGTCGGCGCCCAGCTCTGGGAACGGATTTCACCGCGGGCGTTGTTTGTGATCACCGGCGCGATTTCCCTCTTCGCAATCATCCCGGCGTGGTTGAAATTCAAGCTGCCAGTCAATAGTAAAAACGGGGTGGTCGAGTCGCCGGTGAGGGTAGCGGCTATCGAAGGGGAAGATGTTCCGTGTGCAAAGTAGAAGGCAGCGACGGTGATATACTTATGCCAGTAATATCCTTGAGGAGGTGTACGTCCCCACTTCGTGGGTGTATGATGCGATGACCGCGAATAATATTAGAGCTGTGATCTGGGATATGGGTGGTGTGATCTTGCGTACCGAAAACAAAGCGCCACGCCAAAAGCTCGCTTCACAATACGGCATCAGCCTTGAGGCGTTAGAAGACCTGGTCTTTAATTCCGAATCGGCACAGTTGGCGCATGTGGGAAAAATCACCGAAAAGGAACACTGGCAGAATATAGCCAATCACTTCAAATTGAAAGACGAGGAGGAGCTTAAACACTTCCGACGCGCTTTCTGGGGTGGCGATCGGGTTGACGCCGAGCTGGTTGATTATATCCGTGCCTTGCGCCCGCAATATAAAACCGGCTTATTGAGCAACGCCTGGCAGGACACGCGTCGGCTGATCACGTTGCACCATGATTTTCTGGGTGCCTTCGATGTTAGTATCTTCTCGGCTGAGGTTGGGCTGGCAAAGCCAGACGCCCGTTTTTATCACTTGATCTTGAAGGAATTGGGGGTATCGCCTGTCGAAGCGGTGTTTATCGATGATGTTATCGAGAATATCGAGGGTGCAATGGCGGTGGGTATGCACGCCATCCACTTTGCTGACCGCCAGCAAACACTGCAAGAATTGCAAGCGCTGCTGGATGGCAACCTTACCCGCTCAGCTTGAGCGAGATCACTTTTTGCCGTAGGATGTCTGAAACTCTTTTGATGGCCGTTGGAGTTATTGCGGATAGCCATGTCCCTGATTACGCCGTACAGCTCCATCCTCACCTGATTGAATCGCTCGCCGCCGCCGGGGTACAGCACATTTTGCATGCCGGCGATATTTGCAGCCCGGCAGTGCTGGATGCGCTTCAGGGTGTGTCGGAGGTGAGCGCAGTTCGGGGAAACCGGGACTGGGCTTTTCATGGCAAACTGCAGTGGCTGCGTTCGATTACCCTGGCGGGGGTCAGGATTGCCTTGCTGCACGGACATGGTAGCTGGATGAATTACCTGCGCGATAAATTTTTCTATTACCTCGAGGGCTACCGCTTGGGGCGCTATCGGAGATTGTTGCACGGGGTGGTGCCACAGGCGCAGGTGGTCGTTTTTGGACACACCCACTACCGTGAAAATCGTCGCGAGTCGGGACGGTTGCTGTTCAATCCCGGCTCAGTTACCATTCGGGTGAGCGGTTTTGCCGCGCCGTCCTTCGGGCTGTTCCATATCTATGATGGTGGGGTGGTCGAAGGCAGAATCGTCGAACTGGACGGTTGTATTCTGGTCAACCGGCGTTGGGTCGACCGCAAATCCTGAATTAATCGACGCAGAAAACTGAAATCCTGATTGGCAAGGAAGAGGATTATTTTGTAATTTTTATAAATTATTATTGACTAAACAATTTTTACCTGGTACAATATCCGATTGCGTTTTACAAGATAAAGATACACGAAAGCCAGTAGCCAGTAAATTTTTACCCGGCATGGTCTGGATGTATTGAGTTACTTAGGAGAAAGCGATGGCTTCCGTCTTGCCAATCAAATCGTATGCCCGAATCCCTGTAATTTTTGACCTCCCCAATCTGATCGAAGTTCAGCTCGATTCTTTTAGGCGATTGAAAGTAGAAGGGCTGACAGACCTTTTCAATGAAATATCTCCCATCGAATCCTATAACAAGGGGATGAAGCTGTTTTTCCCGAGTCGTTCACCCGAATCGAAACAATGGGATCTCAAGTTCTGGTTTGGCGAGCCCAAACATACCATTGAAGATTGCCTTGAGCGCGACCTGACCTATGCCAGCCCGCTCTATGTGTCAGTGTTGCTGGCAGGACCCGAGGTGGCGGAACCGATCAAGCAGGATATCTTTCTCGGTGATTTTCCGGAGATGACTGAGAAGGGCACTTTTATTATCAACGGCATCGAGCGGGTGGTGGTTTCGCAATTGATCCGCTCGCCCGGGGTGTACTTCGAAGCGCCGGTCGACCGCACAACCGGCCACCGCCTGGCAATGGCAAAGCTCATCCCCGATCGCGGGGCGTGGATGGAATTCGAGACACGAAAAAATGATTATCTCATTCTAAAATTCAACCGCAAACGCACTGTCCCCATTACCATATTCTTGCGAGCGCTGGCGACCGTTGAGGATCGGCTCAGCACCTCGCCGATCAAAGACGGCTCGGATGAAGAACTGCTGGCGCTGTTCCAGGATGTGGACAACAACCCCGAACGCCTCTTCATTGCTTCGACGCTGCGTCAGGAACCGCCGTGGGATTCGAACAACGGGCAGAGCGTTGCAGAGGCAGCGCTGCTTGAATTCTTCAAACGCATGCGCCCGGGCGACCCCGCCACATTGGATAACGCCCGCCAGTTCATGGTCGAGCAGTTGTTCGATCAGCGCCATTATGATCTGGAACGGGTGGGGCGCTATAAGCTGAACCAGAAATTGGATCTGACCGATCGCATCCCGGTTTCGCACCGCACGGTGACCAAATGGGATGTGGTTTATCTTGTCCGCCGTATGATCATGATCAATAACATGATTGAGGATAAGGATGACATCGACCACCTGGGAAACCGGCGGGTGAAGACGGTCGGTGAGTTGATCCAGAACAAATTGCGTATTGGGCTGCGGCGGATGGAACGGGTGATTAAGGAGCGCATGTCGATCCGCGATCAGGATCAATTGTCGCCAGTGAGCCTGGTGAACATTCGTCCGATGGTAGCGGCGTTGCGGGAGTTCTTTGGTTCCAGCCAGTTGTCACAATTCATGGATCAAACTAACCCGCTGGCGG
>JBBIKU010000088.1:0-928 GCA_037445245.1 Anaerolineaceae bacterium | reverse complement strand
AAACGCACCCTTTCGGCGTTAGGACCGGGGGGGTTGCGGCGGGAACGCGCCGGTTTCGATGTTCGCGATGTGCATCACTCGCATTACGGTCGCATCTGTCCAATCGAAACGCCTGAGGGCCCAAACATTGGCTTGATTGGACGGTTGGCGAGTTTTGCCCGTGTGAACGAGTACGGCTTTATCGAGACGCCCTATCGTAAGGTGCTGCGGACGTTGCCAGCAGATGACCCGCGCCTCGAGAATCGCATGCTGCGTGAAATGCTCGTTGACCCAAAGAGCGGTCAAGAGATACTCAAAGAAGGCGAACGACTCACCGCCCAACACCTCAAGACGGTTAGGAAGCTCAAACAGGATATCCCAGTGGCGCCTTTTGTGTCTGAAGAGGTGGAGTATCTTTCGGCAGACGCCGAAGACAAGTACGTGATCGCTCAGGCGAACACCATCCTGACTGAATATGCGGAATTTTCCAACGAGCGCATCTCTTGCCGCTATCACTCCGATTTTTTGTTGAGCGGACCTGAGAATATTGATTATATGGATGTGGCGCCACACCAGGTGGTCGGAATGAGTGCCTCTTTGATCCCGTTCCTGGAGCACGATGACGCCAATCGCGCCCTGATGGGTTCTAATATGCAGGCCCAAGCCGTTCCGTTGATCCGGCCGGACATCCCTCTCATCTCAACCGGTATGGAGCAGTACGCTGCCATCGACTCGGGTCAGGTGTTGATTGCCCAAGAAAGCGGTGATGTGGTTTCGGTGACCGGGCGGCAGATTGTAGTGCGCGACAGTTCGGGCATCCTGCACCCCTATCAACTACGCAAATATCACCGTTCCAATCAGAGTACCTGCATCGATCAACGCTCAGCGGTGATCAAGGGGCAGAAGGTGCGTAAAGGAGATGTGTTGGCTGATTCATCATCGACCGTGA